>DDRA01000003.1:2260-2648 GCA_002343545.1 Bacteriovoracaceae bacterium UBA2428 | reverse complement strand
GGCCTGGGGGACGTAGGGTTTATGGAGGGTCCCCGAATGCCAAAGCGTCGCGACCCCGGCCAGCGCCGTCAAAACGCAAAGGACCTGCCCCATCGAAAGCGACCCCAGCACGAAGCCGAGTTGGGCATCGGGCTCCCGCGCGAACTCCGTGAGGAAGCGGAAAATCCCGTAGCCGATCAGGAAGAGCGGCCCGATGATCCCATCGCGGTAGCGTCCACGGCGGAGCAGGTAAGCCTGCACGGCGAAGAGGATCCCCCAGAGCAAAAGCCCCTCGGTCAAACCCTGGTAAAGTTGCGAGGGGTGACGGGGGGTCTGGAGCGGATCGCGCGGAAAGATCATGGCCCACGGAACGTCCGTCGCGCGGCCGTAGAGCTCGCCGTTGATGAAG
>DDRA01000003.1:0-2107 GCA_002343545.1 Bacteriovoracaceae bacterium UBA2428 | reverse complement strand
TAGAGCTCGCCGTTGATGAAGTTCCCGATGCGCCCCAAAAAAAGACCCGGTCCCGCCGAGATCGCGAGCAAGTCCGTCGTTTGGTAAAAACTCTTGGCGTGGCGACGCGCGAAGAGCGCGCAGGCCGAGACCATCCCGACGACGGCGCCGTGGAAGGACAAGCCCCCCTGCCACACGTAGAGCACTCGCCAAGGCTCGAAGCGATACTCGTCGAAGTTGTAGACGAAGGCGTAGAAGATGCGGGCGCCCAGTAACATGCCCACGAAGAGGTAGGTCACGAGCCCGTCGACGTCGGATTCCGTGCCCCGGAAGAGTCCGCGGCGGACGCGCGATTTCGCGATGGCGGTCGCGATGACGTACCCGATGACGTACATGAGCCCGTACCAACGAACGGAAAGCGAACCGATCGAGAAGATTTCCGGCGAGATCGAAGGATAGGCAATCATCGAGCTCCGAGATTAGCCGCGAGAGCGGGGAACGTCCAAAAACGCGGACTTCGATCTCCCGCGCAAATGCGGCGCGGCAGACAAAAGAGTCGGGGGCTTCGCGGCGGCCAACGAGCTATACTCCCGCTCGCTATGAGCAGTGCTTCCACGAAACGTCGCGCGAAAGAAGATCACTACGGCTACCTGCACGGCTATTCGGACGTCGAGCAGGAGCGGCTCATCCACCAAGCCCGCTTTTTCGAGAGCAGCGTCTTCGCGGGGATCGACTGGCCCGCGAGCGCCAAACGCATCCTCGAACCCGGCTCGGGCGTCGGCGCGCAAACCGAGATCCTGCTCCGCCGCTTCCCCGATATCCACGTGACTTCGGTCGATCGCCAGCCCAAACAGCTCGCCCGGGCCAAACGCTACCTCGCCCCGCAAATCAAGCAGGGGCGCGTGAAGCTCGTCGAGGCGCGCGGCGAGCAGATGCCCTTCGGGGAGTCGAGCTTCGACGGCGCCTTCATCTGCTGGGTGCTCGAGCACGTGCCCCAGCCCGTCGACCTTCTGAAGGACGTCCTGCGCGTCTTGCGGCCCGGCGCCGTCCTGCATTGCACCGAGGTCCTGAACTCGTCGTTCTTCCTGCACCCCTACGCGCCGGCCACGCTCCAATACTGGTTCGCCTTCAACGACCACCAATGGAACATGGGCGGCGATCCCTTCTGCGGCGCCAAGCTGTCGAACCACCTGACGGCCGCGGGTTTTCAGAACATCGAGACGCGGGTACGGAACCTGCTGCTGGACAAACGCATGCCGAAGGCGCGCGAGGAACACCTGAAGGCTTTCTACGAGCTGCTCTTAAGCGGAGCGGGGGAACTCAAAAAAGCCAAGCGAGTCGACGACAAGCTTCTCACCGAGCTCGAAGCCGAATGGACGGCCGCCATGAAGGATCCGGACGCCGTGCTTTTCTATTCCTTCGTCCAAGCCCGCGCCGTCGCGCTCTGAGCGATCCTTTCGAACCGGCCAAGGTGCGGCCGGCTGAGGTGCGGCCGGCTGAGGCGCGGCCGGCCAGGCTTGCCCTCATCAGCCTTGGGCTACGCCCGGGAAGCCGCTCGGGCCCCTAAGATTTCTTTAGCCTTTATCGCCGTCGATCTTCTTCTTCGTTGACGCTTATAACATCGCTTACTAGGTCCGAACCATGGCCAAGCGGAACCCGCAGCTCGATGCCTTGGCGGATTTCAAACGTCGTTTATGCGCGGGATTCGGCGGGGAGAAGACCCGTCGTTCCAATCCGACGGAGGCAAGGCCCTTCTCCCCGAAGCTTCCGGTGCACGTCGTCTTGAAGTCGAGCCTGGCGCGGGGCGAGCGTTCGCTCTTTCTGCACGGACGCGCGATCGATCGGATTTTGAAGGAAGAGGTCGGGCGCCAGGGCGGAAAGCTCCATGACGGGGCGAATTCCGGGAACCACTTGCATTTGCTCGTCCAGTTTCGACGTGCCGAAGCGCTGAGAAGTTTTCTGCGCGCGGTTTCCGGGCGAATCGCGCGAATCGCGCTCGGCGCGAAGAAGGGAACGCGCGTCCTCAAAGACGGTCAACGCTTCTGGGACGCCCGTCCCTGGTCGCGGCTTGTGAGCTGGGGTCGCGACTTCGCGAACGTTCGCCGCTACGCCCTCGTCAACGCGCACG
>DDRA01000061.1:9903-10346 GCA_002343545.1 Bacteriovoracaceae bacterium UBA2428 | reverse complement strand
CTCGTAGCGCGGGGCCCTTTCCTCCCTGGATATCTCCGTGGGAGGGATCGTCTTCACTTTGGCGAAGTCCGTCGAGAAGGTCCGGATCGGGGGCGCCTTCCAGTCGATCGACGGCGCGGCGCTACGCAACGTCGCTTCGATCGATACCTCAAACGACACCGTCGACGGGATGGACGGCGTCGTCTCGGAGTAAGCGAGGTCAAACGTCTAGAGAATGTCCCAGGTGTAGCCTTCGTTCGCGACGGCGTGGTCCGAGAGGGCCTTGATGTCCTCGTCGTCGTTGTCGTCGATCTTGCGGTAGTTGCGGGCGATGCGGCCGCTGACCTGACCGGCGAAGACTTTGAGGATTCGGAGCTCCTCTTTGCAGGCCTCCGTGCCCTTTTCCTCGAGCGACTTGCTCACCCGGCTGATCACGGCCACGAAGACGAACATGTCGATCATGA
>DDRA01000061.1:9103-9748 GCA_002343545.1 Bacteriovoracaceae bacterium UBA2428 | reverse complement strand
GAAGACGAACATGTCGATCATGATCGAAGCGAGGCGCTTCGTCGCGAACTGCTTGTTGACGATGTTTTTGCCGTGCTTCGTGAGCAGGCGGTACACGGCCGAGGTCAGTTCGCGCGAGTGCTCCTCGAACTGGTAGCCGTACTGAAGGATCTCGGGGTGCACCTTCGTGAGCTTGTGCGCGCCCGCGACGGCTTCACCGCGGAAACGCTTGCGCGCGTAGCTCATGAAACTGCCGAAGCCCTTGATCGGATCCACGAGCACGTTGCCGAGCTGACTTTGGAATTCCTTGAGCTCGTGGCCGACGTCGTTGATCGACGTGAGCGCGATGAAGAGGTGCAGAATGTCGTTCGTGCCTTCGAAGATACGGTTCACGCGGGAGTCGCGCATGATGCGCTCGTACGGAAACTCGCGCATGAAGCCGTTGCCGCCCGCGATCTGGAGGCCTTCGTCGACCGTGCGCCAGAGCGCTTCGGACGCGAACACCTTCGAGATCGCGGCTTCGACGGCGTAGTCTTCGTAACCTTCCTCGATGAGGCCGCCGACGAGCTGGACGACGGATTCCGTCGCGTAGCACTCGACGATCATGTGGCCGAGCTTCTGCTTGATGAGTCCGAATTCCGAGATGCTCTGGCCGAACTGCTTGCG
>DDRA01000061.1:0-8907 GCA_002343545.1 Bacteriovoracaceae bacterium UBA2428 | reverse complement strand
CTCTGGCCGAACTGCTTGCGGTCGCGCGCCTGCTTGGAGGCCGCGGCGATGACGTGCTTCATGGAGCCCACGCAGCCGCCGCCGAGTCCCGTGCGGCCGTGGTTGAGGATCTTCATCGCGACCTTGAAGCCCTTGCCGACTTCGCCCAGGACGTTGGCCGCGGGAACGCGCACGTTGTCGAGCACGACGGTCGTCGTGGAGCTCGCGCGCAGGCCCATCTTGTCTTCGTGCGGGCCCGTCGTGACGCCCGCCATGTCGCGCGTCACGATGAAAGCCGTCATCTTGCCCTCGGGCGTGTCGGTCTTGGCGAAGACCGTGAAGAAATCGGCGATGCCGCCGTTCGTGATCCAGATCTTCTCGCCGGTGAGGATCCAGTCATCGCCGTCCCGGACGGCGTGGGTCTTCACCGAAGCGGCGTCCGAGCCGGCGCCGGCTTCCGTCAGGCAGAACGCGGCGATGAGCTCGCCGCTCGCGAGTTTGGGCAGGTACTTGGCTTTCTGCTCCTCGGTTCCCATGAGGATGAGGCCCTTCATGCCGATCGAGCTGTGGGCGCCGGCCGTGAGGGCCACGGAGCCGTCGTGCCGGGAGAGCTCCTGGAGCGTGCGGGAGTAGGCCATCGGCCCGAAGCCGAGGCCGCCGAACTCTTCGGGGATGATGATCGAGAAAAGGCCGATGGCTTTCATCTCTTCGACGATCTCGGCGGGCATTTCGCCGGCGGTGTCCCATTTGCGGAACTCGGCCTCGCGCGGCGCGAGAAACTTGTTCACCGTATCGGCGACCGAGCGAACCATCTCGGCTTGGGCGTCGGGAATCTTGGGGAAGGGGAACACGATGTCCTCTTCGACCGATCCCAAACAGAGGGAGCGCATGAAACTACGGGTGTAATCTTTCTTGCCGTTCTCGGATGCCATCGGATCAGTGTAGCATCGAAGAATGAATTCCTGGCTTTGGCTCGCCGTAGAAATCGTGACTCCGTTTTTGGTTTCGGCGTCGCTCGCGTCTCAGCCCCCTCAGCCGGGCGCAACCGCGTCTCAGCCCCCTCAGTCGGGCGCAACCGCGTCTCAGCCGACCGCGTCGACCTCCGAAAGCGGTCGCATTTATATCGCGGTCGGAAGTCCGAACGTGAAGAAGGTGCTGCTCGCCATCGAGACGACGCGCGGGACCCAAGGTCTCATGGGTGATTTCTACGCGACGCTCACGAACGACATGGACTACACGGATCTCTTCGAGGTCCTGCCTCCGGGGCGTCTGCCGCCCGCCAAGGCCCTCGGTACCATCGACGTGAACGTCTACCGCGGACTCGGCGTCGAGTTCGTCCTCCAAAGTAGCGTCGAGCGCAAGGCCAACGGCCAGGTCGAAGCGCAGGTGCGACTCTTCGACGTGTCGCGCGGCACGCAGATCCTGGGTCGTGCCTATCCCCTCGTGTCCGCGAGCGGCCAGCCCGCACGTGAACTCGCGCATTACGCCGGCAACGACATCATCCAAACGCTCACGGGTGAACCCGGAATTTTCCGCACCCGTTTGCTCATGAGCTGCGGCAACCGCACCAAAGAAATCTACATCATGGATTTCGACGGCATGAACGTGCGCCAACTCACGCAGGATCGCAACTTCGCGCTTTCGCCTTCGTGGGCGCCCGACGGCAAGCGCCTTCTCTTCACGTCGTACAAGCCGGCCGTCAAGGGCGGCGCGCTCAACCCGAACCTCTACCTCTACGACATGTCCAATCAGCAGCGTCGCCTGTTGAGCGCGGCGCGCGGTTTGAACACGGGTGGGGCCTTCCATCCGCGCGACGACAAGGTCGCGTACACCTTCTCGCAAAACGGTCGCCCCGAGATCTACGTGCTCGACCTGAGCTCGAACACCCGCCGCGCGATCACCAAGACGCAGTTCTTCAGCGTCGAGCCGGCCTGGTCGCCGGACGGCACGCGCCTCGCGTATTCGAGCAGCGCCACGGGTCGCCCGCACATTTACGTCGCAAGTTCCGAGGGAACGAACGCCGTGCGCCTGACCTTCGCGGGCGTCTACAACAGCTCGCCCCAATGGGCCCCGCGCGGCGATCGCATCGTGTTCTCGGGCCAAGAGAACAAGGCGAACAACTTCAACGTCTTTTCGATCGACCCGAACGGTTCCAACTTGCAGCGCCTGACCGACGGCCGCCACTCGAGCGAGAACCCGGTCTGGAGCCCGGACGGCCGCCACATCGCTTTCTCCAGCAACCAAGACGGCCAGTACCGCATCTACGTCATGAGCGCCCGCGGCACCAAGATCCGCGTCCTCTCTCCCCGCAACCTAGGCCCTTGCAAACAGCCCTCCTGGTCCCCGCGCCTCTAGTTTACTTAGAGAGTGGAAGCCCACGTTCCCCTCGCTCCCGAATCGCGTATCTCCGGAATGAGGGTGCTGAGGGGGCGAGGCAGGAGTGGGACGTCGTTCAATCGCCGAACCGGAATCCAAGAGAACTTCAGGTGTGATTCCTTAGATCGAGGATCGGCGGCGATATTTTCGGGAAGGGCTTTTACTTCGAAGAGATAGTTGACCTCGATGATTTTAACTTTTTGGTCGTCGAATGTTCGCTCATGAATCCATGTGTTTTCGAGGCAACCGAAGAACCCTCCGACTTTGATTTTCCAGCCGAGTTCTTCGTCCCATTCACGGGCAAGCGCAGTCGGAATGCTCTCTCCGGGCTCGACGCTGCCACCGGGCAGAAAGAAGTGCCCCTGGCCCGGTCGCATGTCTTGGACCAGAAGGATTTCATCTTCTTTGAAAAGGACCCCACGTGCGAGTTTGAGTTCCTTCAGGAGAAAATCCATCGTTTTCTATTGTAAGCCTTTTCGGGGACAAACAAGGCGTCGTGGATTCCCGATACGGAGTTTGACACGGCGGGGTGGCTGGGCGAGTTTTTCTTCATGATCGAGACCGACCTCAAGCGCCTGGAAGAACTCGCCAAACAGATGGAAGCCTCGGAGCTTCCCCTCGAAAAAGCGCTCGAGCTTTTCCAAGAAGGCGTGGAGCTCGTGAAGCGCTGCACGAAGTCTATCGAGACGGCCGAACTCAAGGTGAAGCAGATCCTGGAGAGCTCGGACGGTTCCTTCACCGAAAAGCCGCTCGGCTAAGCGAGGGCCGCTTGGAATTCGAAGCCTCGCTTCGTTCGGCCCGTGAATGGGTCGATGCCCGTTACCTCGAGCGCCGCGCCGCCTTCGGTTGGAGTGAGCGCCTCGCCAAGCAAATCGACCACGTTTTCTTGGGCGCGGGCAAGGCCTTCCGACCCGCGCTGCTCTTCTGGACCCGCGCCCAACTCGAGGGGGATTTTTCTCGGCCGCCCGCGCCCATCGTTGATGCCGCTTTGGCGCTGGAGTTCGTGCACACTTATTCTCTCGTCCACGACGATTTGCCGGCGATGGACAACGATGATTTTCGGCGCGGTAAACCCACGCTCCATCGACTCTACGGCGAGGCCGATGCCATTTTGGCCGGCGACGCCTTACTTACGGCCGCCTTCGAGATTATCGCGACTTCGGGCGGCTCGGCCGAATGGAAAGTCGCCGTTCTCGCTCGTCTCGCCCGCGCGGCGGGCGGCGCGGGCATGATCGAAGGGCAGCTGCTCGATATCCACGGGGACTCCGAGGACCTCGAACGTCTTCACCGCCGCAAGACCGGGGATCTCATTGCGTGCGCGGTCGAAGTGGGCGCGCTCTCTTCGTCGGTTGGCTCTGCCTCACCCACGAGTGACTTCGTTTCGCTGGGGTCGGACTTGGGTTTGTACTTCCAGATCGTCGATGACTTGTTGGATGATGCCGAAGGCACGGGCAAGACCGCCGGCAAGGACGCGCGTTCGGGTAAGAAGACCTTCGCGGCCGATCCGTTGGCGGCCCGTCGCCGCTTGGCCGAACTTGCGGGCGCGACGCAATCGACTTCTCTGCGTTTGGGTTTCCGTTCGGGCGCGATCGACTCCCTGCTTTTCTTTCTCTCCTCGCGTAAGAGTTGATCGGTGGCCAAGAACAAAGTTCGCGCCGACGAGCTCGTCCACGCCAAGGGCTTTTGCGAAAGCCGCACGCGCGCGCAGGCCCTCATCCTCGCGGGCCGCGTCCGTTTTCGAAAGTCTCCCGAAGATCGGTGGGAGACCGTGGCGAAGGCGGGTCAGTCCCTTCCCGACGACGTCGAGTTCGAAGTCGACGATCCCAATCGCCAAGACGTCGGTCGCGGTGCCCAAAAACTGCGCGGGGCTTTGGATCATTGGCGCGATCTGGACGTGAAGGGCGCTTGGGCGCTCGATATCGGCGCGAGCACCGGTGGTTTTACGCAGGTTCTGCTCGAGCGCGGGGCGGAGAGAGTACTTGCCCTCGACGTCGGTCGGCATCAGCTGCACGAACGTTTGCGCGCCGATCCGCGCGTGATTTCCGTCGAAGAACAGCACGTCCTCCGGATCGAGCCCCCCTTTTGGGAAGAGAGGGTCGGGCGTTCGCCTCCGTTTGGCGTCATCGTGACCGACGTTTCGTTTATTTCCGCCACGAAGCTCGTGGGCGTCGTGGCCGACTGGCTCGCCCCCGGCGCGCCGTGGATCCTGCTCGTCAAACCGCAGTTCGAACTGGAAGCCCGCAAGGTTCCCCACGGCATCGTGAGGACCGAAGAACATCGGCAAGAAGCCCTGGCCAAGGTCCGGGGCGCCGTCGAGGCCGACGGTCGTCTCGTTTGGGACGCCATCATCGAAAGCCCGATCCAGGGTGGCGACGGAAACGTCGAGTACCTTGCCAGAATCCGCCGCAAGGCGTGAAATGAAAGTCATGCGCATGAAAATTCCCTTCGCCGCTCTTTTGATCGCGATGCCCTTTCTGTCGGCGGCTTGCGCTTCCCGGCCGACGGCGTTGGGCGAAAGCGGGGCCCCCGTCGTCGAGACGGTAAAGCCCGTCGAAGACATCGAAGCGCCCGCGCAGGTCGAATCCTCCGAGCTTCCGGCCGAGGCGGCTCCCGAAGAGGCGCTCCCTCTCCTCGCGGTTTACATCGACGGCGCCGGCTTGGATGCCTTCGAGGCCCTCGGCGTGCTGCAGGAGTTCGAGAAATCCGGATTGAACCCGCGCTTCGTCGCGGGCGGCGGCTTCGGTTGCTGGATCGCCCTCTCTTGGGCCCTCGAGAACAAGGGCAGCCGCGCCGAATGGCAGGCCTTCAAATGGACGAATTGGAACTTCATTCCGAAGGCCGGCGTTCTCGGTCGCTTGCGCGCGATCGGTTCGCGATCCGAATTCGAGGCAGAGTTCAATCGCTTGATGACGTCCCACGCTCGGGCCGACTTCGCGATTCCCGTCGCATGCCCTCTCTTCGCCCGGGACGCGGCGCCGAAGCTGGCCGTTTCTTCGGCGCTCCCGGACGCCCGTAATTTTGCGCTCCAGATGGCCATTCCCGATCTCGGCTTTGCTCCCTCCCGGGATGTCTCGGAGCCTCTTTCCGCGGTCGTGGCGGGAATCCCGGCTCCCGCGGAACTCGACGAGTTTACGCGCGCGATGCTGGCATCGGGCGAACGCGTCTTTTGGTTGGTCCTCAAAACCCGCCCCGGACGACTGGGGCTGAATGGGTCGGAAGGCTGGTCAGACTACGCCAAATCGCGCGAAATCCAGCCTGCGACGTCGGGTCATACCCCTTCCGGCCACGGCTACCTCGTGGTGGACATCGCGAGCGCGGCCGAACCCCCTGACCTTTTGCGCTTTGAGCTGCGCCGTAACCGGCTGCTGTCGGGTCGGGCCAAAGCCGCGGCTTTGAAGCAACGGGAAGAGCTCAAGAAGTTCTTCCCCCCCAAGCACCCCTGAAAAGACTTCGGGCGCGATCGATCATTTTTTGGCTCTTGCCGGCTTCCCGGGCGGAGGGAACTCCGCCTAAACTTCTCGTATGGCGATTTCCAGGGTCCTTCAGTCGTCTTCTCTTTTCAAAAACTGGTCCGAGGCCGACTTGGCCAAGCTCGCGACGCTTTGCTCGACGCGGGTGCTGACCGGAGGCGAAGCGCTCTTCTACGAGAACGACGAAGCGCCGTCTTTCTACATCATCGAGACGGGTACCATCGCGATCCGCAAGAGCGCGGCCAGCGGCGACGAAGACGTCGCGAAGATGGGAACCGGCAACCACTTCGGCGAAATGGGACTCTTGGGCGAGGCGCAGCGTCGCTCCGCGACGGCCGAAGCGGTCGAGCCGACGACGGTCGTCGAGATTCCGATCCGTGCCTTCGAAGACTTGATCAACGAGCACCAAAACGCGGGCCTGCATTTCTACCGCAACTTGGCCGTGACCTTGGCGGGTCGTATCCGCCGGACGACCGAGGACCTGACGGGCATTCGGTCCTTGCGCTTGCGTCACACCTAGGCGAGGGTGGGCCGCATCGATGGCCCTCGTTTTACGCGCTCCGCAACAGCTCGATCGTGCCCTCGCGACGCTGAAGGCCGGTTTACCCGTCGCTTTGCCGACGGAGACCGTTTACGGCCTCGCGGCGAACGGGCTTGATCCTCGGGCCCTGGCCGCGATCTTCGCGCTGAAGGCGCGCCCGAATTTCGATCCCCTCATCCTGCACGTTCTCGATATCGAGCGCGCTTCGGCCGTCGCGGAGTTCCGCTTCGAGCTCGAGCGCTCCTTGGCCCGTGCCTTTTGGCCCGGTCCGCTGACCCTCTTGCTCGAGCGGCGTCCGCTCGTGCCGGATCTTTGCACCGCCGGGTTGCCGACGGTCGCGCTTCGCGTTCCTTCGCACCCCGTCTTCCGCGAAGTCTTGTCCCGCTTCGGGGGCCCCTTGGCCGCGCCGAGCGCGAACCGTTTCGGTCGAGTTTCGCCGACCTCCTCGGACGACGTCGTGAAGGAGCTCGGCCCCCACGGTCTCGAAGCCGTGGTCGAGGGGGGCCGCTGCGATCTGGGCGTGGAGAGCAGCATCGTGCGCGTCGAATCGGAGAGCAGCCTGAAGATCTTGCGTCCGGGGGCGCTCTCGTTGGACGAGCTTCGCGCGCACGTCGGCCCGGACATCCGCATCTCGATCGAAACCTCGAGCTCGGAGCCGGGGCGAGCGGCGGTCGCGCCGGGAACCCTCGAGAGTCATTACGCCCCTCGTTGCCCGCTCTTTTTCGTCGAGGGCGCCGCCCTGCCGCCTTCGGTTGCGACGGAAGGCGCGGTCCTCCTGAGTTTCGCGCCGGAACTTCCCGCTTGGGCGGCGGACCGCGTTTGGAAACGTCACGTCGTCTTAAGCCCTTCCCGCTCCGACCGCGAAGCCGCGGCCAAGCTTTTCCAGACGCTGCGCGCTTTCGACGGCGAAAGCCTTGTCGTGGCCGAGCGCCTTCCGGAATCGGGTTTGGGCCTGGCCGTGAACGATCGCTTGCGTCGCGCGGGCGCCGAAGGTCGCCGTCGCTTCGGCGCCTAGGCCCGCTCGCTTGCCTGCCGGGGCGAAGCCCGCTTGGATAGCGGCATGAAGCGACAACGGTTCTCCCACGGGCTTTCCATCATGCTCGAGTCCATCGTGAGCCTTTTCGGTCGGCCCGACGCGCGGGCCTGGTACTCGCGGGCCGTCGGTCGGAGCTTTTCGCTCGGGATCGTTTCGCTCGTCGTCCTGAACGCGATCGTCTACGGCGCCATCGCGTGGAACCTCGAGGGCTGGCGAAGCTGGGCCGTCGCGATCCTTTGGCTGATCGCTTCTTTTTTTCTGAGCGGTCGTTTGGCGGGGCTCTTCATGAGCTTGGCGGCCGGCGCCTGGGTCGACGAGCTCGGCCTGATGAGCGTCATCACGGGCGACAAGATCGTTCGTCTGGAGCGCGCCCGCTTCGGGGACCTTGGGCGCGAGTGGGGGAGCGCGCTGCTGAGCGGCTTGGTCTCGCTGGCGGTCGCGCCGCTTTTCTTTTTTCCGTTGCTCATCCCGCTCGCGGTCCTGCCGCTCGCGTGGGCGTTAGGCCGCGAGTCCGTCGCGCTCGGACTACGGATCAATCGGCAGAATCTTTCGGGACCGCGCGGTGGCCTCGAAACCCGCTCGGCGCTCTTCTACGCGGGGCTCGGCTTCGTGCCTGCGCTGTTGTCGCTCTTTCCCGTTCTGGCTTGGATCGCGCTTCCGTTCCTTCAGCTCGCGGGCGCGCGGGTCGTGCTAAACGAGGCTCCAATCGCGAAGCAGGCCATGTCGGAGTCCCCAATCCGTCACGAGGACTTCCGATAGCCCGGCCCGCTCAAGCAAGTGCTCGAGGATGAGGAGTCCGCTCACCACGATGTCGGCCCTTCCTTCCGCCATGTGCGGAACTTGGAAGCGATCCTTCGCGTCGAGACGCCGCAAGCGCTCCCCGAGCTCGCGGACTTCTTCCAGGCTCACGACGAGCCCCGCGGGCGAGTGATCCCGGGCCGTCGGCACGAGCTTGGAAGCTAACACGAGGGTGCCGCCCACGGCCACGGCCGTCGGCGCCCGATCCGAAGCTCCCGAGAAGAGGCGGTCCCAGTCGGCGGCCGGAAAGAAGTTCGCGATCTCGCGGTGGGCCTTCGCCCAAGCCGTGTCGTCGACGACCGCGGAGCCGAACCCGAAGGCGTTGTGGCAGCGCACGGCGCCGGCTTGGAAGGAGTGCGCCCGGAAGCTCGGCTCGATCCGCCCGACCTCGGTCGAAGCTCCGCCCATGTCGAAGAAGAGGCTGCGCCGGTGGGAGAAAACTCGCTCCGAGGCGGCCGCGGCTCCCTCGATGGCGATCCTCGCTTCCTCGAGTCCGCTCAGCACGCGCACGGGCACGCCGAGAATTTCTTCCGCGAGCGCGGTCACGGCTTCGGGGTTCGTGGCGTCCCGCACCGCGGAGGTCGCGACGATTTTGACCTCGGGCGCGCCGTGCTCGTCGCGGAAGCCTCGCAGGGCTGTGTTGATTTCGTCGAGGGCGTGTCTCGTTTTCGCGACAGCTTCGGGCAAAAGTCGGCGCTGGGCCGATC
>DDRA01000012.1:6401-8116 GCA_002343545.1 Bacteriovoracaceae bacterium UBA2428 | reverse complement strand
TCTGATGCGGAGGAGGGAAGGGTGGCCGATCCGCTGCCTCAAGGCCCGGGGCCTCGAGGCCGGCCGTATCGAAGGGAAGACCGGGGTTTGGGTTCCCCCGGCTTCCTCGGCCGGCTTTGATCCCGCCCGCGCCAAGAAGATCGCGAGCCTCGGCCTCGCGGTTCGTCGTTGGGTCAGCTTTCACGGCATGGCTTTGAACCTGTCGACGGGCCTCACGCCCTGGACCTGGCTCGACCCCTGTGGTTTTGATTCCGCCGTCATGACGGATTTGGCATCGCTCGGAGTGCCGCTTAAGGAGCGTGATGAAATCATTGAAGAATTCATGCGTCTTTGGCCGGAGCTGGGCTCGGACTTGTGACGTTTTTTTGACAGAATCGAAGGAAATTGACCGTATCGACGGACTGCGTTAAGTCCCCGCCCATGCTGAAAATTGGCCGCGTTTTGGTGCTCACCGGATTCCTCGTCTCTTCGATGTTCGCGCACGCCATCGAGGGCGAAGCGACCGTCGCGGCCCTGGGCGATCCGCTCGCGGCGAACATCTGGAGCTGGCGTCCCCGCGGCGATCGGGCCGAGCTGCATCCGGGCAACTGCGACGGCTTTGCTTTCGAGCAGGAAGTCATCGCCAAGCGCGGTAACCACGCCGAGCTGGCCGACTTCATCCGCCGTCGCGCCGAGAAGTGCGCCAATTGGAACGGAATCGATATCGCCAAAGGTCTTCTCTCGATCGCGCGGGAAGACAACCCGATCTACACGCTCACGGACAATCGCCGCATCCGCGCGGTCAAGCTGATCGATCGCTTCGGCTTCAAGATCCGCGGCATGCTCGCCCTCAAGCCCGGCCAGAACAAGTACCCGCTCCTCGTGCTCAAGTGCGGCATCCATTGCAACATCAACGGGCCGTCGACGGCGCTCGGTCTCATGGTGTTTTTCGACGAATCGCCTTTCCACGTTCTCGTCCTGCCCAGCACGACGGGTTCGGATTGGCAGCGCGACAACGAGGAGTTCGTCCTGGGCGGCGTCGACGAAGGCCGGCAGATTTTCGATATCGTCCGTTACGCGGTCGAGGAGTCGAGCTTCCGCGAGCGCATCAGCACCGTCCACGTGTTCGGATGGAGTTTGGGCGGGCACGCCGCTCTCTATTCCGGCCTCTACAGCGAGATGAATCCCAAGGCGGACGGCAGCCGTTATATCCGCAGCGTCTTCGCCGGTTGCCCCGTCGTCGATCTCGAGACCTCGGTGCGTGGCCTCTACCGCCCGAACGCGATCGGCGTCATGTTCGGCCACCGCTCGTGGAAACAGTTCACCGACATTTGGCGTTACGTGCCGGTCATTCGCCGTCTCGTGCCCAACGTGGCCGAAGTCCCGCGGGTCGAGCAGTTGCCCACGCTCATCGAGAAGGGGCTCTTCGAGTACTACCGCGAACGGCTTTCCGGACAGGGCTTATTGGATAGCCCCTTCCAAAGCCTGAGCGCGGCGAATCCCGCGGCGGCTTGGAACTTCAACCGCTTTCAAGACTACGCCAAGCTCATCCGCAAGACGCCGATCATGACTTGGGCCTCGAAGGACGACCCCGTCGTGTCGCCCTACAAGAACTCCGCCGTCTTGCTCCAGAGCGTCGCGAACGACCCGTCGTCGCCCATCCACGGACTCATCACGCGCACGGGCACGCATTGCACCTTCCAAGCCGCCTTCAAGTGGTCCATGGTTTCGGGCGG
>DDRA01000012.1:5203-6246 GCA_002343545.1 Bacteriovoracaceae bacterium UBA2428 | reverse complement strand
TCGGGCGCGATGCGCGGATACGTGATCGGGAACAGCCCCGAGCTCCTCGCGCGCCGCCGTTACATGCGCGTGCCGTTGCGCTTTGACGACGCCCGGGTGCCGGTCGCAACGACGAGCACGAATCCCATGCTCTGGACGAAGTGGGACGCCGACGCCGACAACGACTACGCCGAGCTGCGCGTCCGTTACCGCCAGGCTTTCTGCTACGCGGGTCAAGGTTGCGGCTTCGAGAAGCTCTACCGCGTGCGGCTCTCGACCTTCGGCATCCCGCCCTCGGAGTTCCCGAAGACCCGCGCCGAAGCGGACTCCCTTTCGCGTTGGTTGAACGGAAACGTTCGCGTGACCGGCGCGGAAAAAGGTCGTCTCGGGGAGCGCGAAGCCATCCGCTACGCCGAATGGTGGAACTACCGCTAAAGGGCGTCGGAACCCGGCAACGTGCCTTCGGGCCTTAGCCCTATCGGATCTCTTCGCGGATCTTCATGAGAATCTCGGCGGTCCGGTAGGCGGGAGGATCGTTTTCGCCCACGCGGTGATCCATCCGGAGCTTGAGCCCGCGCGTGCGGCGAAGGAGCGCCGAGAGCTCGGGGTTCTGCCGGATCTTTTCGCGCGTGGCGCCCAAGATGAGTTCGTAGTGGAAGGCGGAGCCGTCGGCGCCGTCCTTGTATTCGAAGCGCCGACCTTTGTAGCTGACCCACTTGATGCCGAGTTGCTTGAGGATCTCGTTCGCTTTGTCGCCCGCGCGCTTGGCCTCGAAGCCCGAGAGTCCGGCGACTTGGCTGCGCGCGTAGGGCCAATCGCGCGAACGCTTGCGCGGATCGCGGAGGTCGTTCTCTTCGGGGTACTTGAGCATTTGCCAAAGGCCTTCGAGCGACGCGTAGCTTTGTCCTTCGAACTGGAACGCCGCCGCGCTCAAGTTGCTGAAGACGCCCAGCGCGGTGCGCTTGGAGACGATGACTTCGCCGGGCTCCGCCTCCTGCGGCAGGATTTCCCAGCTCGCGCGGTCGGAAACCGGCACTTCCATCCACCATTCGCGCGGGTAGCCC
>DDRA01000012.1:0-5024 GCA_002343545.1 Bacteriovoracaceae bacterium UBA2428 | reverse complement strand
ACGCGCAAGCCAGCAGAAAGAGGGCCGAAGCGAGAAAGGCGTGACGGGATTTTGACGTCATGGCGATCAGCCAATCCGAGCCGGCTCTCCGAGACAAGTCTTTCCGGCAACTTCCGTCGTCGCCGAAAGAAGTCCGGATGAAAAACTGACCGACCCGCGTGGGCTTAGCGGTGGTTTTTTGCGGTCGAGGCCGTTTAAAATCTTAGCGAGATCCACGACTTCGGGGGTCGGGAGCTTTCCGGGGGGCACGGCTGCCCGGCGGAGCTTCGTTTTTCGCGGGGGGGAATATGCGCATCGGTTGGAATCGAATCGGCCTTTTTGTTTTCGGGGCGAGTCTCGTCGCCTGTTCGAGCCGCGAACCGGCTCCCGTCGTCGATTCGCGCGATGTTGCCTCGACCACGACTTGGTACCTTTCGGGATACCTGCCCGAGAAGCCGGACGAACGCGTTTGGCTGCGCATCCTGGGCGACCGGATCACCGCGATCGAGGACAAGGCGCCGCCCGCTTCGGCGAGCGTCGTTCAGACGGAATCCTTCGTGTTCCCCGGCCTCATGGATATGCACGGGCACGTCAAATACAACGTGCTCCCGCTCTGGAGCGAGGCGAAATCCCAGTTCGTGAACCGCTTCGAGTGGCGGCAAAAGTACGCGCCCTATAAAGACGCGACCTCGCTCAACATGAAGCCCATCAAGGGGCACGTCACGTGCGCGGCCGTCCGTTGGGCCGAGCTCAAGGCGATCGCGGGCGGCGCGACGGCGATGCAGGGCATCGGCGGCGACGGATCCTGCGCGAAGGGCTACGGAGCCCGCAACGTCGATCTCCAGGGAGAGTTCGACGCGCGCAAGATCCGCAACCTCGTCGACATCATCGATCCGGGTTACATCCGCACGATCTACATTCCCTACGGTTTCGAGCAGCGCATGAAGAAAGGGATGAGCTACGAGAAGGCCTTCGAATCCTTCTTGGCCGAGGAAGACTTCGGCGGCGGCATGACCGTGCGCGAGTGGTTCGACCTCTTCAAGGAAGAGCGTCGGGACCTCGCCCGCGGCTTGCGACTTCTCGTGGGCGACGACTTCAACGTGAAGGCCGGCGACGTTTCGCCGACCTCCTTCCGGAAGATCCAGGCTTCGCTCGCCGACCTGCTCGGCAACCGCTACAAGCTGAGCGACGCCAAGAAACTCGAAAAGCAGCTCGCCGCCATGGAGATCTTCCTCTTCGGCAAGGGCACCTCGAAGGGTTACGTCCAGCTGACGGGCGCGCTGACCGACGACCACGCGGCGGATTTCCTGAGCAAGGGGGGCGTCCTCACGATCCCGTCCTCCGTTCGCCGCTTCATTGGCATGTGGGAGTGGCCCGCCCGTCGCAGCGTCCAAAAGTTCTTCAAGGAAACCTCGAAGCCCGTCATGTTCGTCCATCTCTCCGAAGGCCGCCGCGACGACGCCTACAACCAGTCGGAGTGGTCGTACCTCAAGCGCTACGGCCTCGCCTTCCCGGGCATGATCCTCATCCACGGGGTCGGCATGAGCGAGCGCGAGATCGCCGAAGCGAGCCGCATGGGCGTGAGCTTCGTCTGGTCGCCCTTCTCGAACCTGCTCCTCTACGGCGAGACCTTGCGCGTCGACGCGGCCGTCCGCGCCCGCGCGAACATCACGCTCGGCTCGGATTGGTCCCCGACCGGATCCAAGAATATCCTCGACGAAATGCGCCTCGCGCGCGCTTACGCCGACCAGGCGCGCTGGAAGCTCACCGACGAACAGATCGTCGAGATGGTGACGATCAACGCCGCGAAGGCGCTCAAGATCGAAGACCGCTTCGGCCGCGTCGCGCCGGGCTACACGGCCGACCTCACCTTGGTCGCGCGTAAGCCGGGGCAGAACCCCTACACGGCGCTCGTCCAGAGCCGCCAGGAAGATCTCAACTTGGTCGTGATCGCCGGGCAGCCGGTCTTCGGCGACGCCGATCTCATGGAAAACGTCGCGAAGGATCTCGGCGGCGCGAACCTAGTCGAGCGCGTGGCCGAAAAATGCTCCGCGCCGAAGGCTTTCCGCTACGTCTGGAAGCCGGAATACGACACGAAGAAGTCCGGCGAAGGCGCGATCCTCAAGGCTTCGCAGATCGAGAAGCTGCTCACCGCGACGACCGCGCAGTACCGCGCGACGCTCAAGTCGAGCGAGCAAGCCAAGATCGCCAAGCTCGATCCCCTCTTCTCGTGCGAAGACGCCGCTTACACGGAGCGCTTCGAAAGCTACGTCTCGAAGGAGCTTCCCGCGAACGTGCGCGGACGCACGTCGCGTCGCACGCGCGATCGCCTCGCGACGGGCTGGTCTCCGCTCGTGACCGGCGCGACGGAAGGGTCCGACGAGGACGGCGCGGACGCCGCCGCGGAAGGCGATCTCTAGGCCGGGCTTTCCGTTACGCCTAAGGTTCGGCGACCTCGAGCGCGGTCAGCAGTTCCCGCTCGGGGTCGGCGCCTTCGGCGCTCGGCAGCCGAAGGTTCTCGAAACGGATCTGCCCGCGGCCGTTCGTCGCGATGAGGTACGGAATCCCCTCCACGCCCAACACGGCTTGGACCTCGGGGGACTGCCGGAGATCCCCCAGCTTCACGATGCGTCCGCAGACTTCGGCCGGCAGCTGCGTCTCCTTGCAGAAGTCGGCCACGCTGCGGTCGCCCGGGTGGATCTCGACGAGCTGAACGCGCTTCCACGTCGATTCCTTCCATCCGGCGCGGCTCCATTTACCCACGGTCTCGAGGCAATGCGGGCACCAGGCGGCGAAGAAGACGTAGAGCCGCACGGGGTCGGGACGGGGAAGTTCGACGATCTTCGCGTCGCTCGCGTTGCGCGCCTGGAGCTTGGGGAAGGGACGCGGGGTCGGCGCGAGCTTCTGGCGCCAGCGGTTGCGCTCGAGCTCGGCGGCCTTCGCGCTCGCTTCGCGCCCTTTCTTCGAGGCGGCGGCGGGAGAGCGAAGCCAGGCGCGCGCGGCGTCCAGCCGAGGGTAGCGGAGGGCCCGCGTGGCTTCGAGCGCGACGACGAGGTCTTCCCGGCCCTTCACGTCGCGATTCCGCTCGATCGCGACCGTAAGCAATCCGGGATCTCCCGCGAGATCCTCGGTGAGCCAATCTTCCGGCGCGAGCGTCGGCGCTTGCGCGGAGGCGAGTTCGGCGTAGAGCCGGCGCAGGTTTTCGGGCTCGAAGGGAAAGGTCTTTTGGGCGAGGAACGCCGCGACCCACGGTCGCGTACGCGGCGTGCGCAGGAGTTCGCGGTAGAGCGACATGAGGTCCGCGCGCCGCTCGCGCTGCCAGCCGCCGAGTTTTCCGAGCAGGTCGTTGGCTTCCTTCAAGCTGAGCCGGTCTTGGCTCCCGAGCCACGCGATGGCCGGGCCGACGTGGCGGTAAGCCGCACGGAGCGCCGGGGTGGGGACGGGCGGCGGGACGGCCTCGGCCGTGGCGAAGAGACGCTTGCGAAGCTCCTCGGGATTCGCGGCTCGCAACCAGGTGCCCTCCTCCGTCCGCTCGGCGTCGAGTTCCTTGTCGCGCGCGCTTCTCGCGGCCTTCGAAAGGGCCAGGCGCGCGCCGAGAGAAGCTTCGTAGACGCGGTAGCTCGTGTAGGCGGCGCCTTCGACGAGGCTTCCCCGCAAGGGGGACCAGGTCGAGGGCGGAAACGCGCCGCGGGCATCCGCGAGCCCGGCGTTTCCGTCGATCCAATCGAGGCCCTTCGGGAGCTCGCGCGCGATGGAGAGCAGCTTTTTCTTTTCGGCCGCGGAAAGCGGCTGGTGATGGATCTTCGTGAGCGGCGAACGCGGATCTTCGAGGATCGCCTTGACCTGCCCTTTGTCCGTGAGCGAGAGGTGAAAGACGACGGGCAGGCAGCCGGAGTCGCAGCCGGTCGTCGTCGCGACGGGACGGAAGGTGCCGAGGAGCCGTTTTCCGTCGTAGGCGCGGACGAGGGTTTCGTTGTCGAAGCGCGCCCCCGTCGGCGCCTGGGGTAGCGTGTACCCGCTCAGGATCGTTTGGGTCGTCCAGCGCGTGGCCTTGGACGGGAGCGAAGCGCGGTAGAGGTCGAGCACGGCCTTCGTTTCGCCTTCGTCGAACTTGGCGAGCGGGACCTCGGCGTCGGGCGTGGCCGGGTTCGTGCGCTCCCCCTTCGCGAGCCCGTGCCGGTCAAAATAGTCGAAGGCGTACTTCGCGAAATCGGCGGCCCCGGCGGGCGTCGCGAGGGCGACCGAGAGGCCGAGAGCAAAGCGGGAGAAATTCATACGGAAAGCTTTCCTTTCGTGGGCGGATCGTCGCGCTTGCGGCGGGGGATCGCGGCGAGGCTCGAGAGGGCGACGCCTCCGCAGATGAGCGCGCCGGCGGCGCCGAGTCGCGCGTCGAGCGCTTGTCGATAGAGAAGGCGTTCGAGCGCGGCCGTAAGCAAGGGCTGCGCGGTGATCGCGACGCCGATGACCGAGGCCGGAAAGCGTCGGGCGGCGTAGGCGTTGCAGGCGTAGGTCAGCACGGTGCCGACGCCCACGAGGTAAGCCGCGCGCCACCAGAGGGCGGCGTCGCCGAGCGACGTGAGCGTCTCAACCCTCGCGAGGCCCGCGAAAGAGAGGACGGCCGAAGCGAGGGCCATCGCGGCGCCGCCGTAGAGGAAGAGCCAGAAGAGCAGCGCGAAAGGGTGGTGCGAGCGCATTTCGCGCCAGGCGAGCGCGACGTAGAGGCCGTAGACGGCCGCGTTGGCGAAGTTAAAGAAACTCGCGGCGCCCTGCGGACGCCCGAAGAGCATCCAGATCCCGCCGATGGCCGTGCCGATGCCGACGAGCCTTCGCCAGTCGACGCGTTCGTTCCCGATGACGAGCGCCGTGAGGTAGACCCAAACGGGAATGCTCGTGCAGATGAAGGCCGCCTCCGTCGGCGTCGAGCGCTCCAGGCCGAGCGCGAAGAAGACCTGGTTGAGCGTGACCCCGAGCATCGACAGCAGCACGAGCCTTCCGTGGCTCGCCTTGGGACGAAGCGGGATGCCGCGCGCACGGCAGAGCGCACA
>DDRA01000054.1 GCA_002343545.1 Bacteriovoracaceae bacterium UBA2428 | reverse complement strand
CGAAACCAAAAAGTGCCTGACGCCCCAAACATTTAGCGACGCGAGGGCGGGGCTGGACAGATCCGAACCCAGTCGACGTTCAGGCACGCGAGTTCCTCGGGGGCTTCGCATTGGGCCGCGCGTTTGACGAGCTTGCGGATGACGGCGTCGAGTTCGCCGCGCCCCCACGCGAGATCTTCGGAGCGGATGCTCATCGGCGCGGTGAAGGCGAGTTCGGGGGCGCTCATCGTGGGGTGGCGCTCCATCGCCTTGAGCCGCCAGTTGGCGTGGAGACGATCGACGACGGGCGAGTTGGGAGGCAAATGGGTTTGTCGCGTTCCCACCGAGTAGCGTCCCTTTTTCTCCACGCAAAGCCCGACGCGCACGAGAAAGTCGAGCACACGCCGAAGCGTCGCGTGGGGGATCCCGAGTCGCGCGGCGATCGAATCGAGATCGCGGCAGTCCTCGAGCGACGTCAGGAGCCGCGCGGCGCTGTAGTACCACTGCGAGTAGAAGAGGGCCTTGTCGCTTTCCGACAGGACTTTCTGCGCGCGGAAGCTCTCCGAGAGATCGCGCCCTTGCTCGCGAAGGTGCCGCACGCGCCGGGTCTCGATCCGCCGTAGCTTCTCGTTGCCGGCGCGCGCGAGCGACACGAGCGCGACAAAGTACTCCGACTCGAGCTCGTCGAGCCCCAGATCCGTGGCGAGCTCGGAGGCCTGCTCGAGGGTGAGATGCTCCGCGCCCCGAAAGATGCGGCTCACCCGCGTGGAGTGCATGCGGAGGGCCCGGGCGATGCGTTGGAACTCGCCGCGTCCCGCTTTGGGCATGGCCGCGAGCCGGGCCTGCATCCATGTTTTGTAGTCTTCATGGTCAAAAATCTTCATGCTTCTAGAAGCAACTAATAGAATGAGAATGGAATCACAATGATCTATTCTTTGGCGCGGGCGTCGCGCATGCTAGGCGTAGGAATGGAGGTTCTCCCTATGCCGTCGATTTTCGGTTCTTTCATGTTCGCCGCCCTGACCCTCGCGACGACGAACGTCTTCGCGGTATCGCCCGTCGATAGCGGCGGCGGTTTGCCTCCGTCGAATCCCCCGCCGGCGCAGGATTTCCGCTACGACTGCGAAGCGGCGCTTTTCCAGCAGGACGGCCAGACCGGGCTTCGGGGCCTTCGCCAAAGCTTTTCGATCAAGCGCGCTGATCTCGATGAGCTCGGAGGCGACATGAGCGTCGATTTGAAGCCGGCCAAGTGGAAACGCCATCCCTGGGCCAGCTTGTCGGCGAAGCCTTTGGACGCGGCCATCGAGCACCCCGTCTCTTTCACTTACTTCGGCGTGACGGGCGAGCCCCACGTCGAAATTTGGTTACAGCTTCAACGCGGGGCGCGTGACGCTTTGCCCGAGCTGCGGTCGTCCGCGAAAGCCCGCGCGCCCTTCGGCGCGAAAGAACTTTCCGTCTCGACGAATCTCCAGATCGATCTCCCGGTCGACGGCAGAACGCGCTCGCAGTCCCTGACCTTGTCGGTCGACTGCAAGCGCGTGCTTTAAGGGCGCATCGTCAGGGCCTCGATCCGGGCGCGCGATCGGCGCGCCCGGATCTTAATCCGAGTTCGAAGACTTAGATCGGGTTCGTTTCACCGCAGTAGTTGCCGTTACAGCCTTCCTCGCCGCCGCTGCCGCCGCCGGGATTCGTTCCCCCGCCGCTTTCTTCCGCCTTCAAGCAGTAGCGAATGTCGACGGTCGAGCGCGCCGTGCCGGGCGCGAGCACTCTCAGCAGGCGTTGTTCGGCCGTGAAGGTGTAGGGCACCGCGCCGCCGTCCACCCGCACGTCGATCGAAGCGGGGTCCGCGTTCGTGTGGCCCAGTTGGAAGTCCGTGAGGAGCGTCATGCGGATCGTCGCGAGTCGACCGATGCTGGCGAGACCCTGGTTGTAGCTTCCGCTCGCCATGTCGACCGCGATGCCGCCGCCGGCTTGGATCGTCTCGAGGTAGCCGTAGCCGAGTTCGTTCTCGCCTTCGCGGGGCATCGTCGCGCTATCCGTGTAGACGATCCCGCCGATCAAGAAGGGTCGCCCCGCCTGAAGCGAAACGATGCGATCGCGGACGACTTGCGGCGTCACCCCCGCGCAGTCGCGAACTTTCGCCGCCGCCTCTTGCTTCTCGGGGTCGCGCACCGGCGTCACGCCGTCGGGGTAGATCGCGCAGATGTCGTTCTCGTCGGAGACGAAAACGACCGCGAGCGCCGCGTTCTCTCGGAAGAAACCCGCCGACTTCGCGTTCGCAAGTTTCGCGCCCTCGGTGAGCTTCAAGAAGGAGTAGAGGCCTTCTTCGCCCCCGTCCGAGTAATTGTCGGTGGGGGGATTCGTGAACTTTTTCGTGAGGCCGTCGCGGATCTGCGCGAGGCTGCGCTCCGACGACTTGAGCACGACGGGTTCCGCGCCGCTGCCGCTCGATTGGTGCAGCTTGCCGACTCGCGAGGACTTGCTCCCGTGGGCGAGCAGGACGGCCACGTTGTAGTCGACGTTCTCGGGAAGGGCGCTCACGAAGGAGTCGATGCCCTTGGCGATCTTCGCGCGTTCTTCGTGAATGGAGCCCGAGGTGTCCGTCACGAAGAGGATGTCGATGAAGCGATCGATGTCGGCTTCGGGCTGCGTGAAGCGACTCGCGAAGCAAGCCGGCGGCACCGGCCCGAAGGGCGGCGCTTCCGGCGCGGGAATCCCTTCGGCGGCGAAGACCTCGCCGATCGCGGCTTGGTCTTCGGTCTTGAGCTCGCAGGCGACGAAGCAGAGGCCAAGGCCGGCGACGAGGGCGGTCGGCATGGATTTCATGGGGATTCTCTCGGGGATCGGGAACGCGATTCGTTCCGGGGAACGTACATGCGCTTCAGCGAAGTGGATCCCTGCCGGTTCGAATTCGCGAGTCTCCCGAATCTTGCCTTTGGACCCGGTCCGGGTCACGTAAAGATTGCGTGGAGCCGTGCGCGGTAGCTCTAGAAGCCGATGAAGGACGAGAAGCTCTGTAGTCGCTTGCGGGCGAGCAGACGGCGGAAGACGAAGACGAGCAGCGCGGTGACCCCGACGGCGAGCAAAACGATCTTCACGTTCTTGAGCTGCTCCAGGATGACGTCGCCGTAGTAGGCCAAGAGAAGCACTTGGGTTGGCACGGTGAGCAAAGCCGCGACTCCGTCGGTTGCCACGAACTTCCAGGCCGGCACGCCGAGCGAGCCGCAGGCGAGGTGCCCCGGAAAGCGCAGCCCGGGGGTGAAGCGGAAGAGGCCCGCCATCCAGGCTCCGTACTTCTGATTCCAATCGAGGATCTTCTGGAAGGTCGCGGTCTCCGTGGCTTTGCGGAAGGGGCCGTACTTCAGCAGGCGTTGGCCGCCGTAGCGACCGATCCCGTAAACGAGGAAGTCGCTCAGGAAAACCGAAACAAAGCAGACCATGGCCGTCGTGACGGGTTGGATCGCGGTCGCCGGGGAGTCCGAGGTCTGGCCGGCGTAGGCGAGCAGCCCCGCGGACACGATCATGACTTCCTCGGGAATGGGCAGGCCGAAACTCGACGCGGTAAAAAACAACGCGAGCATGCCGTAAACGAGCGCGGGTTCGTGGGCGTACTGAGAAAGCTGCTCGAGAAAGGCGCCGGCTTCGACCATCCGGATTGACTTTAACCCAAACGAAGCCGATCGCGGAGTCGAGATTTTGTTTCGCGCCGTGCGTCGGGTCAGTGCGAGAGCGTTCGGAGCGCCTCGCCCGCGTCGCGGTGGCGGCCGATGCGCCGCGCGAGGAAGCTCATCGAAGCCCAAGTGATGAGCATGGCCGCGCTCACGACGTAGCCGAGCGTGTCGAAGTGCTGCAGGGGACCCTCGTCGGGTTGCACCACGATGAGGCCCGCGAGCGCCGCGGCGAGACCGCCCGAGATCTGCTGCAACGAAGCGCTGATCGACATGAAGGAGCCGCGGTGGCGCGGGTCGGGCACCGCCGAGATGAGCGCCGACGACGAGATCATGCGCGCCGTGACGGTCGCGAAGATGATGACGTTGATCGCGATGACGCCCGCGATCGGGGTCAAGCCGAGGTGAGTGTAGTAGATCACGGAAACGATGCCGAGCGCGGTCGCCGCGCCGAAGACGCGCATCTTGCCGTAGGCGTCGCTCATTCGCCCGGCCAGGGGGCCGAGCACGATGTTGAAGAGACCCGAGACCATGTACACCATGGGCAGCAGGGCGAGCGAGATGCCGAGGTTGTGCACGCTGAACGCGCTGCCGAAGGGCATCAGCATGAAGCCGCCCGTCGAAAGGAGCGCGGTCGTCACGAAGGCTTGCAGGTAGCTCGGGCGTCGCACCGTGTCCCAGATATGGTGGAAGGGGCTGCGGTCCGGCGCCACGCCCAAGTGGCCGTTGATCGGCTTGAGGTAGGCGAGGATTCCCGCGCCGACGGCGATCGCGACCACGACGATCATGAAGAAGGGGGCGTGCCAGCCCCAGCGGTTCGAGAGCCAAAGGCCGAGCGGAAGGCCGAGGATCTGGCTCGCGGCGAAGGCCGTCTGCAGCACGCCCATGACCCGGCCGCGCATCTCGAAGGGAAAGAGATCCGTCGTGATGGCGAAGACGATCGAGCCGATGACGCCCGCGAAGACGCCGGTGAAGGCGCGCGCCGCGAGCAGGGCGACGTAGTTCGGCGCGAGGCCGCAGAGGAGCGTGCCGACGATGAAACCGGCGTAAAAGAAGAGCAGAAGTTTTTTGCGGTCGAAGCGGTCGGCGAAGCCCGCGGCCAGCAGCCCCGAGGCGCCGGCCGCGAAGGCGTAGGCCGAAACGACGAGGCCGAACTGCGAAGAACTCATGCGGAGCGCGGGCATGAGGATCGCGCCGAGGGGGCTCAGGATCATGAAGTCCAGGATGATCGTGAACTGCAGAAAGGCGAGCACGGCCACGACGAACTTCTGGTAGGGGGTAAACTTCGCGACGACGTTGGGGGATCGCATGGGGCCTCCGAGTCTCCCATTCTACTCCCGCGCGCGAGCTTCTCCCGGACGGAGGCAGCTCGCATTTTGACGCCGCCGCCGCGCGGGCTCGGCGCGAGAGCCGGGGATCACGGGGCTTCGAGAATCGCCGCCACGCCCATGCCGCCCGCCGTGCAGATCGAGATGAGGCCGCGGATTCCGGGCTTCTGGCTCAGGAGCTTGGCGAGGGTGCCCACGATGCGGGCGCCCGTGGCCGCGAAGGGATGTCCGAGCGCGACGCTGCTGCCTACGACGTTGAGCTTGGCGCGGTCGATCGAGCCGAGCGCGCCGGCTTCCCCGTAGCGCCGGCAATACTCGTCGGACTCCCAGGCTTTGAGGGTGCAGGCGACCTGGCCGGCGAAGGCTTCGTGGATTTCGTAGTAATCGAAGTCCTGGAGCCGCAGACCGTTCCGGCGCAACAGCTGCGCGACCGCCACGGTCGGCGCCATGAGGAGTCCGTCGCCCCCGACGAAGTCAACGGCCGAGGCTTGGGCATCGACGAAACGGGCGAGCGGCGTCCAGCCGCGCTCGCGGGCTCGCGTTTCC
This sequence comes from Bacteriovoracaceae bacterium UBA2428, assembly GCA_002343545.1. GTDB lineage: Bacteria > Bdellovibrionota > UBA2428 > UBA2428 > UBA2428 > UBA2428. Next base: position 6,363 of record DDRA01000054.1, on the reverse strand, counting down.
GAGGCGAGAAGCACGGCCGCCGCGCCGTCCGTGAGGGGGCTGCTGTTGCCGGCCGTGAGGGTGCCGGCGCCCGAGGTGTCGAAGACGGGCTTTAGCTTAGCGAGGCGCTCGAGCGAGGTGTCCGCGCGGGGGAAGGCGTCGCGATCGAGGCCCGCCACGGGTACGAGCAAATTCGAGTAGAAGCCGTCGGCGTAGGCCCGGACGGCGTGGCGGTGGCTCGCGAGCGCGATCTCGTCCTGCTCGAGCCGCGAGATTTTCCACTCTTTGACCATCTTCTCGCAGTGCTCACCCATGGAAAGCCCCGTGCGGGCTTCCACGACGTTCGCTGCCTTCGGCAGCAGGAAGGCGGGGCGAAGCTTGGCGAGCACGCGCAGGCGTTCGCCGATCGTCTTGGCGACGTGGAGTTCCTTAAGGAGGCCGCGGAGATCTTCGGAGACTTCGACGGGCAGATCGCTGTTCGTGTCGACGCCTCCGGCGATGCCGTCCTCGATTTGGCCCAGCGCGATCTTCGCGGCGATCTGGAGGGTCGTTTCGAGGCTCGTGCCGCAAGCGCGTTGCACGTTGTAGGCGGGCGTGTAGGGATGGAGACCGGCCTCGAGCACGCTCTCGCGGGCAAGGTTCCACTGCGAGGAGCTGTTGAGGAGCGCGCCGAGGGCGACGTCGCCGAGCGGAGCCTCGAGCCGGTGATCCTCGCGCAGGGCCCGCAGCGGCGCCGTCAGGAGCTCGAGGCGCGTGACCGCGCGCAGCTGTTGCCCGCTCTTTGCGAAGGGCGTGCGACGGCTGCCGACGACGTAGACGTTACGGGGATTCTTCATGACGACTCCTTGGGGGATGCGCGCCGTCGGACGGGGCGGCGCAAAGCGGCGATCGCGTTCCGCCCGAGGCGGCGGAGCACGTGGGGATCGGACTGAAGGCGCGCGACGGCCTGGCCGCCCAGCGCCTGGGCCACGAGCTCGCGGGCCCGCGTCGCCGGGTCGCGAACGGAAAACGCGCCGACCGCGACGCCGTCCCGGAGGGCCCGCGCGACCCAGGCTTCCTGGATCCGCAGAAGCTCGAGCGTCTTGGCGCGCAGGCTCGCCGGCAGCGCGAGATGCTCCGCGCAGAGCGCCGAGACGGGGCAGAGGTCGCGATCCTTCGCGAAGGCGCCGAAAAGATCGAAGTAGAGCTCGAGACGCCGCGCGGGCGCGTGGGCGTCGCTTTTCGCCATCCAGGCCTCGAGACGACCGCGGTAGTCCTCGAGCAGGGCGAGGCCGAGGGCTTCTTTCGAGGCGTAGTGGTCGTAGAGGCTGGGGGCTTTGAGGCCCAGGCGGCGCGCGATGTCGCCGAAGCTGAAACCTCCGAAGCCGTGCCGCTGCAACAAGCGGGCGCCTTCGCGCAGGACGCGGGTTTTGGTGGCGCCGACGCTGGCTTTCGGGGTGTCCATCTTCCTACCTTGAGATAGGATACTCTCCTATCTCAAGGTAGGGAATTAAAATCGCGTCAAGGTCGCGAATAAGGGGGATCCGGCCGCCGAACGGGTCTAGGATCGCGGCATGAACAAGAAAATCGCGCTCGTCACGGGCGCCCGTCGGGGACTGGGTTTGGCCACCGCGCAAGGTCTGCTCGCGAAGGGTTATGAGGTCGTGCTCGCCCACCGGCGACTCGCCGAGATCCCCGTTCTCGGGGTCGGCGCGCACGAGCGCGAGCTCGATCTCGTGAACGCGGCCGCGATCGAGGCGCTCGCCAAGGAGCTCCTTGCGAAGTTCGGCGGCGTGGACGTGCTCGTGAACAACGCGGGGATCTTCGTCGACGGCCAGACGCCCGAGGCGATGATGGACAGCTTTCGGACGAACACGCTCGCGCCGGCGCTCCTTTCTAAGGCCCTGCTGCCGTCCATGCTCCGTCGCGGCTACGGCCGCATCGTGAACGTCTCGAGCGGAATGGGGCAGCTCGGCGAGATGGCGAGCGGATACCTCGCGTACCGGGTTTCGAAGACGGCGTTGAACGCCGTGACGGCGGAGTTCGCGGCCGAGATCCGCGACGCGGGCGCGAAGGACGTGCTCGTCAATTCCGTCTGTCCGGGTTGGGTTCGCACCGACATGGGCGGCCCGCAGGCGCCGCGCTCCATCGAGGAGGGCGTGGCCGGAATCCTCTGGGCGGCGACCCTGCCCGAAGGCGGCCCGAACGGCGGCTTCTTCCGCGACGGCAAGCCGCTCGCCTGGTAGCGGGGCGCTCGCTTAGAGCGAGTGCGCGGCGCTTTCCTCGTGGACGACCGTCGGATCGCCGATCTCGGGCCCGTCCGAGCTGCTCGCGGGGCTCGATGCGCCCGAGGACCCGGAACCCGACGAGGAGGAGCCCTTGGCTTCCTTCAGGATCACGTAGGTGATGACGCCAGCCGCGACGCCGACGAGCGCGGGGAGCAGAAGGCTGCCCCCGTTGGCCCCGCCGGCGTGCGCCGACGGAACGAGCCAGTCGATCCAACCCCAGGCCCTCGACGGCCGCGAGATTTCCTTGAGGAGCTCGCGGTAGTTCTCGGCGACGCTCGCGCGACCGAGGAACTCCCGCTCGTTCACGAGAAAGACGCCCGGCTTCGCGTGGAGCCGCTTCAGGACGAGCCTCTCGTTGAGGCCGACCCCGCGCCCGAGCGTCAGCACGAGGGTCGTGTCGCCCTCGAGTTTGGCGTCGGGCAGGGGCGCGCCGCTCGCCATCTTCTCGTGGAGGAAACGCAGGTCCGCGGCGGAGAGCGCGTCGGCGGGCAGCGCCGCGATAAAGTCGCCGCGGCCCGAGCGCGCGTAGTTCGGACGCGCTTGCTCGTAGTGGCGTAAAGCGCTTCGGAAGGATGTCTCGGTCTCGCGGGCGGCCGACGACCAGGCGAGCGAAGCGAAGGAAAGCATCAGCAGGAGTCGTTTCATCGTGGTCTCCTTATTGCGAGGCTTCGACGTAGTGGGTCGACGAGAAGGAACTGCCGCAGGCCGTCCCCGCGACGTAGGCCGCTCCGCTCACGCGGAGGGCCGCGTAACCCGCGCCGCTCGTCGCATCGACCAGGTTGTAGGCCGAGCGGAGGCTGCGACCGCCGAGCAGGGTGCGATCGGCGAGATTATACGCGAGCGAGCGATAAGCGAGGCTCGCGCTTTGGGTCCAACGCACGTAGGCGCGCGTGGGCTCGCTCGGGCGCACGCAGAACTCGAAGGACGCCGTCGCGCCCCGGCCCGTGATCTCGACCGTGCCTTTGTAAGCGCGCCCGACCGCGTTCGTGCGATCGAAGTTCGTGAGGGGGATGCGGATCGCGCAAGGGGCCAGGATGTCGGCGCCGCCGCCGACTTGGCAACTCGTTCCGCTCGCCGCGAGGGCCGCGTTGTCCGTGCCGGAGCCCGTGCCGAAGAAAACAAGCTCCGCGGGGGCCTCCTCGCCGTCGAGCGACGACGCGTGAGCGTCGAAGGTCACGCCGACTTGGGTATCGACCCAAACCTGCGAGGTCGCGCCGAGCGTCGTGAGGGCGAGCACCGAGATCGTCGCGTCGTCCGTGTAGCCCGAGGCATCCGTCACGCGAACGACGACGCTTTCCGTCACGTTCCCCGCGGTGAAGGTGGCGCCGGAGAAACTGCCGTTCCCCGAACTCACCGTGTAGGTGTACGGCGTCGTACCGCCCGACGTGCTGAGCGTGAGACTTTCGCCCGACAGCAGCGAAGCCGTTTCGAGGCTGAGGCTGGGGTAGGTGCCGTCGTAGGTATCGTAGTCGTCGTCTTCTTCGTCCGAGCTCACCGCGAGGTTCAGGTAAGCGACTTCGCCCGTCGCGTCCTCGACGCCGAGCTGCACGCTCGCGTCGCTCGAGGGCGCCCGGTAGTAGCCGGACGAAGATCCGATCGAACCGCCGCCGGACGCGATGAAGTAGGAGTAGGGCGAGCTGCCGCCGCTCGCCGTCACGTAGAGCGTCGCCGACCTTTCGACGTTCGTCGCTTCCGCGCTGAGCGTGAGCGTCGCGCTCGAGCCCGAGTTTCCGCCGCCAAGGCACCCGCTCAGTCCGCCGATCATGAGAAGCCGTAATCCGCTGCGTTTCATCAAAAGCGTCCCCCCGAAGACCAAGGTAACGGGAGACTGTGGAGGGATTGTGGAGCGGCGCACAACCGCTAAGTGATGAATTTTACGGCTTCGGCGCGGCTCCGCGAGGAGGCCGCGCTCAAAAGCGTTCGGACGGACCCAAGGCTAGAACGGGTCGTCCGAGGGCGTCGCGTTCGCCGGCGCCGCGCTTGCGGGCGCAGCGGGAGCGCGTAACGAGCGAGCGGGAACGACCTGCGAAAGCGGACCTGGGACGGACAGGCGGTCCTCGATTTCTTGGAGCAGCTTCGGATCCGTGACTTCGGTCGCCTTCAGGTCGCTCAGATCCACTTGGCCGACGATGAAGTCGTCGTCAATGTGCTTGATCGAAAGCACCTCGTACTCGTTCGAAAAGGTCGAAACGTGGTTCCAGTCGAACTCGTCGAGCTTGCCCCAGACGAGATAAACTCGGCCGCCGACGTCGCTGTTCGTGAACGAAATGCTCGTGGCTTCGGGCTCGAGCAGCAAGTCGATGCGCGTCGTGAAGGAAGTTCCTTCCTTCAGTGCGTAGCTGCCGTTCGCGTGGAGCGCGTACTCCACGATCATGCGGTCGAATTGCTCCGAAGCGCCGCGACGGAAGTAGGGGCTGCCCAGGACGCGGTTGAGCGCGAGGTTAAGCGCGCTCACGCTCGTGCCGTAGGTCTGGTCCAAATCGTCGAGCATGGACTTAACCTTCTCGGGCAGGACCTTGGCGAGCGCGCCAAGGATGTTCTTACCTTCGATGGTTTCCTCGACGCCCGAAAGCGCTTCGAGGATCTTCTTTTTCGTTTCGGGCTTCTGAAGCTCCGGCACCATTTCGGCGACCTTTTTGCGCAAGGTTTCGAAGTAGGGCATCTCCTCGATGAGCCGACGCCAATCGGCTTGCGAGCGGAATCCGATCGTGTTCGCGGCCCCGCTCGTCTCGGCGCGCAGGAGGAAAATGCGATCGTCCGGCAGGTCGATGCGGGCCTGGTCGAAGCTCGCGTAGCTGAGCTTGCTCTTCTGGTAATAGGCGCGGAAGGCTTTGCCCCGCCCCGTGCGGTTGTAGACTTCGCGCGCGGCCAGGCTCAGACGGTCGTACTCGTCGCGGAAGGGTTCGAGAATCTGGCGCGCGGCCGCGTGGATCTTGCGGCGACTCTCGAGGGCTTCCTTGACGAGGTCCTTGAAGCCGTTGGCCTCGGCCGCCTTCTGGTACTGGCGATAGAGAAGGTCGAGCTTCTCGTACTGCGCGAGGACCAGGGTCGGGCTGCGGCTGGCTTCTTCGAGCGCGGCCGCGGGATCGTAGCCCTCGCCGCGCCCGAGGCGCGTCTCGAACATGTTTTGGCGGCGCGAGCTTCGAATGAGGATCTGCACGGGATCCGTCTCGGTCGCCTCGATGCGGATCGCGGCGGCGAGCGCTTCCTTCTGCCAGGGGTGCAAGTGCATGGGGCCGAACTTGTTCACGTCGCGCAAGGTGTCGTAGCCGATTATCGGCATCCGGGTCGGGTCGACTTTGCCGGCTTCGATGTCTCGCAGGAGCTGGAAGTGGCGACGGTAGACGTCGCGTCGCGCGCTGTTGAAGCCCCGTTGACCGGAACTGAGCGCGCGCCCCCCTTGCTCGTAAAGGAAGTAGGAGCGGTCCGAGATCGGGTAGAGGGTGCCCTCGTGCAGAACGTGGGGAACGGCGTAGTTGTTGTAGAGGAAGCCGTCCGAGAGCAAGAGGAAGGGTTGGTTGCCGATGCGGACTTCCTTGCCGGAAAAATCTGCGAGGTCCGAGGCGACGCGGGGCAAGCGCTCGGTGGCGCGGCCGGGTAGGCCGGGCGAGCGCGTGCGCGAGAGGGGCGGCGCCACGGGCTCGTTCGCGTACTGCTGGAAGCGCGCGATACCTTGGGCCACGGCGTCGGTCCACTCGTCCGCCGACATGTAGAGGTCCATCGTCGAGTCTTCGAGGATGGGCGGCGGAAGCCCGAACTCGGCCAGGATGCGGTCCATGAGCAGCCGCGAGGTGCGACCGTTGCCGTCCACGTAGGGATGGATCGCCACGAAGGCGCGCTGGAACTCGGCCGCGAGCCGGATCGGGTCCATGGTTTCTTTGTTGAGGTTGTACCAACGGATGAGCTCACTCAGTTTCTGCTCGGTCGTGTTGGGGTCGGCGTAGATGAGCCAGCCGCGGCGCGCGCCGGGCTTGGAGAGCGGTTCCAACTCGAGGAATCCGTGGCTGCCTTTGAAGTTGCCGAGCCACGGGTTGTCGACGATGGTCTGGTAGGTCTTTTCGTCCAGCGGATTCGTGATCGGGTCCTTGCCGATCGATTCTCCCCGCCTGGTGGTGGG
>DDRA01000146.1 GCA_002343545.1 Bacteriovoracaceae bacterium UBA2428 | reverse complement strand
CCCCCTCGTCCGCCGCGCCTACACGAAGGTGAGCGGGGAGGGCATCGAGATCTTGGGGGCCCGTCGTTCGGAGCATCCGGCCCTCGATCGCGCCCTCAAAGGCCTGATCCGAGATTTCGAAGGCCACCTCTATTACGATCTACGGAACTACTACCTGACGCTTTGCTTTCTTCCGGGCGGCAAGTCCAACGTCGAAGGATGGCACAAGATGATCGGGGGGCGGCATATGCCCGACATCGGGATCGACGAGTCCGTGCTTCCGACCAAGGCCCTGGAACTACGCATGTACGCCGAACTCGCGCGCCTGGCCTGGACGCACGAGAAAGTCTTCAAAGGGTTTCTCGAGGAGAGTTTCGACTTGCTTCGGACCCTTGAGGGGGAACTCGCCTCGAAGTCGACCGCCCTCGAAACGGCGCGTTTTGCCCTCGAGTGTTTGGCGCGGATTCCGGACTGGGGCCTGACGATCCTGAACGACTTTCTGGTGATCGTGGGGCTCAAGGCCTTCGATGCCCTCGGAAAGCGTTATGGGTTGAGCGAGAAAGAGCAGCTCGGCTTGCTGCGGACGCGTCGGGGGGTGGATTCGCTCAAGGCGCTCGAGGAGATGGGAACCCTCGCGAAGAGCGTGGACGCGCCTTCCCGGCGTGCGTTGGAAGCCTACCTTGCCTCGGAGACGAGTCGGGCCGACGAGCTCGAGGGGTTTCTGGACTTCCTTCGACGAGAAGGAGCCGGCGACTTGGAGAAGCGCGTTCGGACTTACCTGTCGGTCTACGGAGAAAGGTCCTTCGAAGAACTCAAGCTTGAGTCGATGCCGTTCTCGCGAAGCCCGAAACTCTTCGCGCGCTTTCTCCTCTGGAACGTGGACAACCGGGACGGCGGCGGCAAGGCGACGGCAACGGAAGACGAGGCCGAAACGATCGTCGACCTTTCCCGCTTCGGATGGGCGACTCGTTTCGCGATCGAGCGCGCGCGACGGGTGACGGAGCGGGCCGTCGAGGCGCGCGAATCGACGCGTCTCATGCGTGGTCGCTATTACGGGCTCATTCGTCTTTGCGCGCTTCGTCTCGCGAAGCAGTTGCCGGAGGAAGATCCCTTGGCGTTCGCGGGTCTCGAGCGTGAGGATTTTTTCTCGCTCAATTTCGAAGACTTCGAGGAATGGACGTCGCGCGGTCTTTCCCACGCCGAGCTCGCGGCGCGCATCCAGAACCGCAAGGCTTGGCGCACGGAGACGTTCGACTACCCGGAGCACCTCGCTCATAGCTCCGAGGACGAGAAACCTTACTTCGTCGTGCTCGAGCGGCTCGCGGCTTCGCAACCGGCCGTCGCCGACGGCAATCTGAGGGGAATGGGCGCGGCCAAGGGCCGCGTGACGGGTCGCGCGCTCGTGATCTCGGATCCGCGCGAAGCGATGGCCGTCCCCGATCTTGGCGAACGGGTCTTGGTCACGAAGTCGACCGACCCCGCCTGGATCTTCATCATGTCCCGCTGCGCGGGGCTCGTGAGCGAAAAGGGAAGCCTGCTCAGTCACACGGCGATCGTCGGCCGCGAGCTCGGAATTCCGACGGTCGTCGGGGTCGAAGGGGCTTGCCGAGCTTTGCGCACGGACGATCCGATCGAGATCGACGGTGAGAGCGGAGAGATTCGGCGCGTTTGAAGAGAGGGTCAGAATCCGAGTGCGTATGAGAGGATACGTTTAGAGATAAGATCGAGCGGTGGAGCCCCCGCGACGGTTTCTTTGCCCTCGTCTATGTGCTCGAGCCAATGAAAGCGTATAAATCTGCCGACGGCCGCCTTGTCGTTCGTGAAGTTCGTGAGGGCTCGAAGGTCTTGGTCCTCGAGGGTCTCGCCTACCCGCAGGCTTAGCCTTGGCGGTTTGGGATCCCAGTGACTTTTCGTTAGGTCCATGAGGCGCGCCGATTGCGGGATGGTTGCCATGACAATTCGAAGCTTCTTTCCATGGGACTGAATCTTTTTTACGTAGATGGAGTCGAGAAGACGGCTGTTTATTGCGCTTCCGTAGACTCCGTCGGTGGTCGTGGCCTGGGTCGCGACGTGATAGGCGCTTAGCTTTCCCAATCGTTGAAGTTCGAGCATACGGTCGACGGCTTTCTCGTCGCCGATGCTCACATCTACCATGTGGTCGACTTTTCGAAGCACCGAGAGGGCGGCTTCGGGCACCCCAGGTAAGGCGTGTGGAAGGTGTCCGAGCACTCCGACGCCATGCCCGTTCAGGAGGGCGATTACGGCGTAGTCATAGAAGGCATGCGAATGGGTGTGCGCATACAGAGTGATGGTTTCTGGGTTTGGACGTCGGTGATTTTCGAGGGGAAATCCTTCGGTAACGATGTCGTGGAATCCTTCGAGGTGCGCTTCTTTCTTCAGGGCTTCAAACGCTTGGTCGAGGACTGGCGTCTCCCCCGGGCCGCTTTTGGAAAGCAATGCGATTCGAGGCAAGACGCCCACCTGGTTGAAAATCAAAGATGGATTCAAAAGAAGATTGGCCGCCGAGTTTTTTGTCCCCCGAGTATCAAATACCGCCTTGGTTCCCAAGCTAAGGCTTCTTCCTAGCTTGAGGAATCGCTTATAGGACGCGAAGAGTGGATTGTAGTCGTTGGCTCGCGCTGACCCGGTCGCAATCGACAAATATTCGGCATAGCTGTCGTTTAGCCGAGACTGATCTTTTGGGTTAAGGACTCGCTTTGCTAGTTCGTCCCGGATTTTGTCGGCGACGTAGAGCCGTTTTTCGGCGTGCCAAGCGTCGAGCTTGGATTCGAAGTCCGACCAGGCTTTCCAGTCGGATCGGAAGGCGGCCGAAGGGGATTTCGCGGAGCGAAGTTCTTTGAGGAGCTCCGCGGTCGGGGCGGCCCGCCGCAGTTTGGCGAGCTCGGCCCGTAGAAGCTGCTCGCGGCTCCTGAGCGACGTGAAGCGGAGGGAATCGGCCTGCGCCGGAAGAAAAGTCAGGACCGTCACGAAAAGTGGAAGAAGTCCCGCACGTTTCATGGGACTTCTTCGGAACTTAGGCGGGCCGAGTTGAGGCCCGCCTAAACGGAACGCTAGCGGGCTTTTTCGAGGTGGCCTTTGATGAGTTCCTTGAGGATACGGGGGACCGTTCCGTACTCCGTCTTGCGGCCGTTGATATAAAGAGTCGGCGTGGCTTGGACGCCCGCCGCGTTGCCTTCGGCGATCTCGTCGGTGACGGCCTGGTGCGTGGCGACGTCGCTCACGCAGGCGTTGAGAGCGTCTTTATCGACGCCTTCGGCGGCGGCGGCTTCGAAGATGAGGGCGTCGCCGATCTGGCTTTGCTTATGGAAGAGCTTGTCGGCGAAACGGAAGAAGGCTTCCGAACCTTTCGCTTTGAACACGCAACGCGAAGCCTTGGCCGCCTGGCAGGCTTTGCCGTGGCCGCCGCCCTTGATGCCCGAATTACAGCTCGGATCGAGGGGATAGTGCTTGAAGACGAGCCGGACTTGTTTGCCGTAACCTTTGATGACCTCAGGAAGGGTCATGGCCGCGCGAGCGCAGAAGGGACATTGGAAATCGCTGAACTCGACGATCGTGACGGGGGCGTCGGCCGGGCCGAGGAACGGCGATTCGTCGCTGCGTAAAGTCTTGGGCGTCGAGGCGAAGTGGCTCGCTACGATGGACTTCAGCATGTTGTCGTCGAGACGGTCCGCGCCGGCGGGATCCGTCATGCGGGGCATGAGCGCGTGCAGACCGATCGCCACGAGCCCGACGATCCAGAGGGACTGGGGCGTCAGCTTGAGCGACTTTCCGTAGCCGATCTTCGCGGTGGACGACGAAAGCCGCCAAGCAAAGAAGACGAGCGCCAAGTTGACGATGTAGGTACCCAGGCACATGAGGCAGAGCGACTTGAGGACGAAGGCCGATACGCCCGCGAGCGCGAGGGTCGGCACGAGGCCTGCCAAGATAATTCCGAACACGAGCTTCGATCCGGCCGCGACCTTCTCGTCTTCGCCGTCTTGGGCCGAGAAATAGGCCCAGACCGCGAGGACCGCGATCACCGCGTAAAAGAGCATGGCCCAGGCCGCCGTGGGGAAGCCCAGGAAAGCGCTGTAGTCCGAGAAGGCGACGGTGTCGCAGTTGACCGTCGAGCTGACGTTGCAGAAGGAGGGCTTATCGAGGCCTTCCGAGATGAGCGACTGACGATGGCGAAGCGTGAGGAACGAGTTGATCCAGCCGATTCCGGAAAGAGCGACGAGGATCGCTAACGAGGCCTTGGGGGATTTGGGGTTCTTGTCGCGCATGGGGTCTCCTTACATCTTCAAAGCACGATCCCGATCTCGAGGAACGGGAAGTTGAGGCTGAGGGGATAATGAAAGTTCACGCCGGCCGCCACCCGCAGATGGTCGCCGATGATCCAATCCAGGCCGGTCATGAGGGTGCCGAGAAAGGCGCTTTCGTCGAGCCCTTGTATGGATCCTCGTCCTTCGAGCGAAAGGTAAGCGAAGCCGGCGCCGAACATAGGAGTGAAAGCGCCTTTGAGGACGTGAACGCGAACGCCGGCGCCGACGGACCGTATTTTCAGCTCGTCGAGCCAAAACCAACCCAGGCCGCCGACGAGTTGGAGCGTTTCGTTGAACTGGATGCCCGCGGTCGCGCCGATCCAAGAGGGGGCCGGGTTTCCCGCGGCGACGGAAAGGGTCAAGCGCGAGTCGTCGCGCGCCCCGGCGGCCCGGACGGCCTTGGTCGAGGCACCCGCGAAGAGAAACGCGAAAAGCCCGAACGTGCGCAAGGAATTTCTGACGCCCTTCATCGAGCCTTGGATACTACCACGCGGATTTCTTAGGTCGTATCCTGGGGAAGTGAAGCCGATGAAGATGCTCGTCTTGGCGGGACTTTGCCTCGTGTCCGGGTGGGTCCTGACGCGGACTTCGATCTTTCGCCTGAAGGACATTCGCATCGATTGCGAGGATCGGGAGCTCATTCCGGATCTCGAGCGCCGGCTTCTGTCCTTGCACGGCAAAGATCTCTACCGTTTGTCCCTTTCCGAAGTCCAGAACGCCGTCCTGGCGGAGCCGCGGGTTCGCAACGCCTTCGTGCGTCGGGTCTGGCCCTCGAGTCTACGCATCGAGGCTTCCCTGCGACCCGTGGTCGCGCTGATGTTTCGCGACGACGGGCGGCTTTGGATGATCGACGATGCCGGCAAGCCGTTCGCGCCGATGGTCCGCCCGCTCGGTTATCCGATCCTGCTCGGATTTTCCGACGAACACGAAAGACTCCCCGAAGTCGCGGCCTGGATTCGGGACCTTCGTCGCCACGAGTTCGAGCGCTTCGAGCTCGCCAAGCTCAACGAGGTCGAATGGAAGAACGACCGTGGCCTCGTCGCCCGAAGTTTGGAGAACGATCTTGAAGTTGAGTTGGGCTTTTCCGACTTCTCGCGTTCGATCGCCAATGCCGACAAAGCTTTGACGATGTTGGAGGCTCGAAAGCTCCGAGCGAACATTTTAGATGCCAGCTATGTTCGCAGGGTGGTCTTAAGACCGCGAGAAAACTTGCAGATTCCTTCTCATGGTTTAAATTTAAAGGAGATAGAGCCGCGCGGAGGGGAGTCGACTCCAGCGGTGCGTTAACAAAATCGTCGAGAAATCGACGGCCGAAAGTCGGAAGGTTGACGCGCTTCGAAATCGATTCGGGGGGAGTCACGCATGAAAGCCGATGAGTTCGTCGTCGGTCTGGATTTTGGCACCACGAAGATCGCGGCCGTCGTCGGCCAAATCACGGAGTCCGGTGACGGAGTTCCGCGTTTGAAGATCTTGGGTGTCGGCCGGGCCCCGAGCGTGGGGATCAAAAAAGGCGTCGTCGTCAATATCGATTCGACGGTCGAAGGCGTGCATCGCGCGATCGAAGAAGCGAGCCGCATGGCGGGCGTTCCCATTCGCAAGGTCGTCGTGGGCGTCGCGGGGCCG
>DDRA01000101.1:4448-9109 GCA_002343545.1 Bacteriovoracaceae bacterium UBA2428 | reverse complement strand
GACCATGACCTTCACGACGTCCGTGAGCTCGTCGAGCCAGCGCGCCGACGTACGGAAACGAAAGACGGACCGTTTGGAAGAAGTCGAGGAATCGCTTTCGAGCGAAAGCGCTCCGTAGTTCTTGATAAGGGCATCGCCGCCCGCGAGCGCGGCGTTCTTGATGTCAAAACGCACGACCTCGTTGAGGCAGCTCAAGTCTTCGCGGCAATTCCAAATAATGAGACTGCCGGTGGAAGCGTACCCGGCCCGCACCGTCACCTCGACCTCGCGTTTTTGCGAGACGAGCTTCAGGCTCACGTCGTCGACGCCGAAGGCACCGCTCGGCGTGACTTGGCCGTCGGCGCCGGACTTGCCCGTGGGCGTGTCTTCCCCTCCGCAAGCCGTTACGGCCGAGAGGAGCAAGAGCCAAGAAAATTTCGACGTCGAAGCCATGGGACCTCCTTGGGAAGGCCTCCTTCTGTTGCAAGTCGCGCGCCAAGTAAAAGCAAAGTTTTCGTTCCTTCGGGCCGCCACGGCGCCGGCCCGCCCGGAAAACGCTAAGCAGCGTCCAAGAGTTCGACGCCCCGGCTTCGTCACGGAAACTTCACCGTTTTCGGGTTGAGACGACGGCGAGGGGAGACTTAGATCGAGCGCTTATGTTCGCCCCGCTTGCCCTTTTCGCGCGGGCCCTCGTGGCCTCGCTTTTCGTCGTGGCTTTCGCGGGCCTCGGCGCGTGCGCGAGCTGGCGAAAACCCAAGCTGTGCCCCGAAATCACGCTCGACCAGAAGGTCGACTTTACCCGCTCCGAGATCCTGCTCCTTTGCGGCGACCCGAAGTCGGAGGCCTGGGAAGAGATCCCGCGGCCGCAGGTCCTCTATCACCTCAAGACCTTTCTCCTCGACCGGGGCTACTACGCGCCGAAGATCACGAGCCCGACGGGCGGAGACCTCTTCGTCGAGCTCGGCCCCTCTTCGGAGCTGCGCCGCCTCGAAGTCACGGGCTGGCCGGGCGATCTGGAGCCCTTTTCGGATCGGCGCTTCGTGGGTCGCCGCCTGGATTCCGCCTTGCTCGACGAGATCGAGACGGACGCGAACGCCCGGCTCCGCTCGGAGGGTTACGCCTGTCCCGCGCTCGAGACGCGCGCGGACGCGCCCATGAGCCACGTTACGGTGCGCGTGCGAGCCGGCAAACGACGCCTTTTCGGCGAGATCCCGCGCGCGAAGGTCGACGGTTTCGACACTCGTCTGCTCGAGCGCTTCGAGGCTTTCGCCGCGGACGAGACCTACGACCCGCGCCTGCTCGTGCTGAGCGAGCGACGTATTCGTTCGAAGGGGTTCATCCAGGATGCCGTCTATTCGCCCCTCTGCGAAGGCGAGGAGTTCCGGATCTCACTCCATCCTTTCGTGGGCAAGGCCCTCTTCCTGAGCATCGGCGCGGGCTTCGACACGGAAGAATGGTTTCTCGCCCGCCTCCGCTTCAGCGCCCAACGCTTGAGCGCGCTCGGCGCGAGCGTCGACACGATCCTTTTCGCTTCGCTGCTCACGCAGAGCGCCGACGTCGCGGTCGACTTGCCGTTCGGGGACCCGTCCTTGCGGCGGAGCGTTTACAACCAGTTCACGGTCAAACGACAGGACACGCCGTCCTTCGAGTCGGTCAGCTTGTCGGGACGCGCGGGCTACTCGCGGCACTTCGACACGCTCCCGGCTTCGATCGATTGGCGCCTGGGCGGCGTCGCCGAACAGGTTTGGACCCTGCGGGGCCAGGGCCCGGAAAGTACGCACTTCGTCGCGGTCGAGTCGACGCTCCTGTCGACCTCGCACCTCTTCGAGTACTGGATCGATGCCCCGCAAGAAGGCTACCGCTGGGAACTCGGCGCGCGCGCTTCCTTCGAGGCCCTCGGGTCGGGATTCACGGCGACGCGGCTCAAGGCGAGCGTCGAGCACCTGGGCATCGTGTGGGAAGGTCCCTTCGCTTCGCTCGTGTGGGCCAAGCGCGCGGGCCTCGCGCAGAATATCGCGCCGAGCGGGCGGCTCGGCCTCATTCCGCTCCCGCACCGTCACTACCTCGGTGGATCGAAGGACCTGCGCGGATTCAGCCGCCAAGAACTGCCGCGCGACGGGCAAGGCGCCGCCAACGCGGCCTTCCTCGGCAACGAGTTGCGGGTCATGCGCTGGCTGCCGATCGAGCCGCTTCTTTTCGTGGACGTCGGCACGGTCAACGTGGGCATGGCCCGGCCGAACGTGCCGCTCTACCTTTCGCCGGGCACCGGACTCCGCTACCGCCTTCCTTTCGGCACCGTGCGGGGGACGGCGGCGCGGGGCTTTTCGCTGTCGCCCCGGCCCGAGGATCGCGGGCGCGATCACTGGGAGTTTTTCGTGAGCCTGGGCGAGGAGTTCTAGCGTGAACGCCAAACGCCTGATCAAGCGTAGCCTCCTCGGATTCGTCGCGATCGTCGCGATGTTGCTCGTGACGATCGTCGCGACCGCGGCGCTCGTCTGGTTCCGGCCGGGCGTCGTCGTGAACACCCCCCGCCTGCTCTGGGCGTTGCCCCATCTCGAGTCGATGGGTTACGCGCTCGAACTCGAAGCGCCGCAGCTCCAAGCCGACTCGCCGGAGTTCTGGCGCAAGCGCGTCGTCCTGAAGACTCCCCGCGCGTGCTGGAAGAATCCGCTCGTCGCGACCGGGCCGCTCTGTCTGCGCGACGTCGACATCGAGGTCGTCGCGAACCTGAAACCGGGCGCGACGCGACCCTTGCTCGTGCGCCGGCTTCGATTCTACGCGGAAGCCTTCGAGCTCAAGATCCCCGAAAGCACGGAGCCGCCGGACGCCGAAGCAAGCCCTTCCTCGTGGACCTCGAGTCTCGCGTGGCTGGCGTGGGAAGAGGTCGACGCGACGCTCGAACGTTTGCGTTTGCCCGCCGAAGATTCGCGCTGGGACTTCGCGGGGCGCCTCGAGTCGGCGGGACGCGAAGAGCTTGCGCTCAAGGCCCAAGCGGAGCTCCACTCGACGCTTCCCAAACCCCCGCCGCCCTTCCGCTTCGAGACGGAGCTCCGCCTGCGCACGGATCTCCTGGATCGGGAATTCGCGCTCTCGACGAGCCGGGCCGATCTGAGCGTGAAGGGCAGCGGGCCTGGCCTCAAAGCCGCCGTCGGCGGGCATCTCGAGTTCAAAGCGCGACGCCTCGACTTCTCGCTGTCCGGCGACGGAAGCTGGCGCGGACCGACCTCGCTGAGCTTTCGACTGGATCGCTGCCAAGGCCAAGGCCGCCTCGTCGAAGGCGATCGCCCGATCCCCGTGGACGACGCGCTCGCGGAATGCTCCGTTCGCGTCGTGCCCACCTACCCCGCGGCCCTCACGAAGCGCTACGGATCCCGGGTTCCCAAGGAATTTCGTCTCGAGCTTCGCGCCGAAGCGAAGACGCAGAAGGACGGCGCCCTTCATCCGCGCCTCTCGGCCAAGCTCCTGCCCGTCCGCACGCCGATCTTCGTGTTCGAGGCCGAAGCGGAAGCCGTGCCGCGCCGGACGCTCGGCTTCGACGTCACGCTGAAAGGGGATTTGAAGCTTCCCGATTTTCGCAAGGCCGCCGCCGCCTCGAACGAGCTCGGCTGGATCGTTCCCGCGCCGGTCGCCGTCCTGGGCGGCCCCGTGCAACTGACTTTCTCCGGTACCGGCGAAAGCGAGACGCCCACGGGCCGCGCCGACTTCAAGCTCACGACGCGATTGCGTTCGCGCGATCAGGCGCTTCGTCTGGTCGCCGACGGCGAGCTCCGTTTTCGGCAGTGCCGGGCGGGCGAAGAAGGATCCTCCTTCGAAGTCGACCTCGTCTCGCGCGAGGCGCTGCTCGAGCTCCCGGCCATCGATTACACGCGCCCGCCCCCGATCGTGCCCGACTCGCGCTTCGAGATAAAGGCGGAGCCGCGCCGGACCGAAGTCGCCGCCCGCGCCGCCCCGACCGGCTGCACGCGCCGTCTCGATCTGCGCGTGCGGACGGGCGAAAACGCTCCCGTTCGCATCGCGGGCCCCATCCTCAAGAATCCCATTCCCGTCCACCTCGACGTCCGGAAGTCGGACGCCGACGCCGGGCGTGGGTACCTGCGCGTCGAAAACTTCTCGACGGAGCTTTTTCGTCGCAAGGCGACGGTCGAGCGCTTCGACTTCGACATCGCGACGCGCGTCGTGAACGGGCGCGTGCGGGCCGACTTCACGGACCACCGGATCACGACCCTCATCACGGGAAGCGCGGACTCCATCCGGGTGGACTTCGAGAGCGACCCGCCGCTTTCCCGGCAAGCCGCGCTTTCCGTGCTGCTCTTCGGACGCACGATGGAAGGCCTCGACGACGAACAAGCCAGCAGCGTCGCGAAAACCGAGGCCGCCGCGAAGAACGGTGCCTTGAGCCTCGCCTCGCTTTATCTTTTCGCGTCGACGCCCATCGAGAGCGTCGGCTACGACCCGCAGACCCAGGGCGTGACGGCCAAGGTGCGACTGGGCGACGGCACGTCGCTCAACGTGGGCGCGAACGATCGCGGCGTCACGGACGTCGGCGTGCGACGCCGGCTCTCGCGCGAATGGCGGGTCGAGACGACGGTGCGAAACCCGAGCGACCCGCAGAACCGCTCGACGCTCACCATCCTCGAGTGGTTCCGCCGCTTCTAGAGGGCGTCAGGCTCCTTTTGGTTCAG
>DDRA01000101.1:0-4334 GCA_002343545.1 Bacteriovoracaceae bacterium UBA2428 | reverse complement strand
GTCAGGCTCCTTTTGGTTCAGCAGGCGCGTCAATTGACGCAGCCGCTGAACCAAAAGGAGCCTGACGCCCTCACGTCGCGCGCGACGGTCCGTTGACTCCCGGGCGCCCGCGAAGGCGCTATCCTGGGGTCATGAGAAGCCAACTTGCGTTCCTCGCCCTCTCGTTCTTTCTGTCGACCGCCGCGCGCGCGAATACGGACGTGAAGGTGAACGGCCGCGCCTACATGCCGTCCTGCAGCTACATGACGAACGTGACGGGCGACTTCGAAGTCACGCTCCAAGACGAAAGCATCGCGTGGGGCAGCTCGGTGGACCTTATCTTCGGGTTCTTCGGTCGCGGCGAACGCGGCGCCGTCCTCGACTGGACGCAGAAGCAGGAGCTCCAGATGCCGGCCACGGGCCCCTACCGGTGGTCACAACGCGTGACGACGCAGCTCGCCCGCCGCGGCGGCCCCGAGCAGCTCGAAGCTCTGCAGTTCGTTTTTCGCATCCGCGAAGCCTCCGGCAAGGAACGCTACCTCCGCGGCGGCCGCGGCGAAATGGCCTTCTTCGAAGCGAGACTGCCGACGAGCCTGCGCCCGGATTGCGTACGTCCGGGCCAGGAGTTCCCGGCCTACGTTCCGATGAACTTGAAGTCCGTCCACCGTAACTAGACCGAAAGCCACGAAAACAAGAAGGCCCTCGACGAGCATGCGAGCTCGTCGAGGGCCTTCGACTTTTGACGGATTCCGCGGCGGGCTTAGCGCGCCTGGAGCTCGGGTCCGCAGAGCTCGCGCAAACGCACGGTCTCACGCAGATACTCGGGCATCGAAGCGGGCAGGCGACCGAGGATCTCGACCGAACGACGGATCGCCACGAGATGCTCGGCGAGCACCGCGCGCGATTGCGTGCAGTAGTCCGCGGGAGCGACTTCGCCCGCGCAGCGCTTGACCTCGAGGGTCAGGAGCTTGGCGGTCCAGAGGGCTTCGCCCGTCTGCAGGCGACGATCCACGAGGCTTTGCATCTGCTCCTGGTAGGTCGTCGCGAGCGCGACTTCTTCCGCGGTGCAGGCCGGCGCGATGGACTCGACGTTCGCCGCTTGCGCGGAGACGGCCGAGAGAGCGACGATCATCGAAGCGAAGAAACGTTTCATCAGATCTTTCCTTCCAACAAAGCTTTGAGCGTGGTGCCGAGCTCGGCGGGCGTCGGCGAGACGCGGATGCCGGCTTCTTTCATGGCGGCCATCTTGCCGTCGGCCGTACCCTTGCCGCCCGAGATGATCGCGCCCGCGTGGCCCATGCGGCGGCCCGGAGGCGCCGTGCGTCCCGCGATGAAGCCGACGACCGGCTTCTTCGTGTTCTTCTTGATCCACTCGGCCGCTTCTTCCTCGGCCGAACCGCCGATTTCGCCGATCATGATGATCGAGTGCGTGTCGGGGTCCTTCTCGAAGAGCTCGAGCGCGTCGATAAAGTTCGTGCCGTTCACGGGGTCGCCGCCGATGCCGATGCAGGTCGACTGGCCCATACCGAGCGAGGTCGTCTGGTGCACGGCTTCGTACGTGAGCGTGCCCGAGCGCGAGACGATGCCCACGTTACCGGGACGGTGGATGTAGCCCGGCATGATACCGATCTTGATCTGGCCCGGCGTGATGATGCCGGGGCAGTTCGGACCGATGAGGCGCTGGGGCTTGAGGCCCGCCGCCGCGCGCTCGCGGTTCTTGGCGTGCATGAACTGACGCACGCGAACCATGTCGAGGACCGGAACGCCCTCGGTGATCGCCACGACGAGCTCGATGCCCGCGTCAAGCGCTTCGAGGATCGCGTCGGCCGCGCCGAAGGGCGGAACGAAGACCATCGAGGTGTTCGCGCCTTCCTTCTTGACGGCTTCGTAAACGGAATTCCAAACGGGGAAGCCGTCGACGGTCTGGCCGCCGCGCCCCGGCGTCACGCCGCCGAGGACCTTGCCGCCCTTGGCGCCGCACTCGAGGGCGTAAGCGCGGCAGCCTTGCGAATGGAAGAGGCCCACCTTACCGGTGATGCCCTGGGTGATGAGACGGGTATTGGTTCCGACGAGGACGCTCACTTCGAGGTCTCCTTCACGATTTTTTGCGCGCCGTCGGCCATCGAGGAGGCCGAGGTGATGTTGAGTCCGGATTTCGCGAGCATCTCGCGACCCTTGTCGACGTTCGTGCCTTCGAGGCGAACGACGAGCGGGACCTTGAGACCGACTTCCTTGGTCGCCGAAATGACGCCCTCGGCGATCGTGTCGCACTTCATGATGCCGCCGAAGATGTTCACGAAGATGCCCTTCACGTTCGGGTCCTTCGTGATGATCTTGAAGGCTTCGCGGACCTTCTCGGCCGTGGCGCCGCCGCCGACGTCGAGGAAGTTCGCGGGGCTGCCGCCGTAGTGCTGGATGATGTCCATCGTCGCCATGGCGAGACCGGCGCCGTTCACCATGCAACCGATCGTGCCGTCGAGTTTGATGAAGTTGAGGTCCCACTTGGAGGCTTCGACTTCGGAAGGATCTTCTTCGTCGAGGTCGCGCAGCTCGCGCACGTCGTTGTGACGGCCGAGGGCGTTGTCGTCGAAGTTCACCTTGGCGTCGAGCGCGATGAGGCGCGATTCCGCGCCTTCGCCCACGACCGCGAGCGGGTTGATCTCGACGATCGAGCAGTCTTTGTCCCAGAAGAACTTGTAGAGGTTCGTGCAGAAGAGATCGAGTTGCTTGACGAGGTGGGCGTCCGTCTCGCTCTGACCGATGCCGAGGAAAGCGGCGATGCGGCGGGTGTAGAACGCCGACCAGCCCGACGCGGGTTCGACCGGCATCGTGAGGATCTTCTCGGGCGAGTTGTGCGCGAGTTCTTCGATTTCCATGCCGCCTTCGGCCGAAGCGAGGATCGTCACGCCTTGGGTCGCGCGGTCGAGGATCATGGAAAGGTACATTTCCTTCTTCGGAGGCGTGCCTTCCTCGATCCAGAGCCGCTTGACCTTCTGGCCTTCGGGCCCCGTCTGGTGCGTCTTCAGCATCATGCCGAGGATGCTCGAGGCGAGCGTTTTGACTTCTTCGGGGGTCTTGGCAAGTTTGACGCCCCCGCCTTTCCCGCGGCCGCCCGCGTGGATCTGGGCTTTGACGACGAACAGCTTGGCGCCTTGGCCCTTCAGAGCGGCGGCGGCCTTTTCGGCGTCGTCCGCCGTGAAAGCGACGATGCCGCGGGGAACCGCGACGCCGGCTTTGGCAAAAAGTTCTTTGGCTTGATGCTCATGGATTTTCATCTCGCTCGAAAAGCTAGCGGCGCGGGCCGCAGGCGGCAAGCCGGGGAGTCCCGGCCACTCGGATTGTCGAGCTAAAAACGCGTCGCATCATGCGTTCGGCCGAGGACCTCGATGTCACTAACCACGAAACAAAAACCACATCTTGTAGCCACCGTCAGCCACGATTAGGTGGCTCCCAACTACCCCGCGTTCCAACAAGCCGTTACACTTGGAACATGAGCACCAATCCCTTTCTCCAAAAGACCGCCGGATTCAGCTTGACCCAGGTTCTCGTCGCCCTGGGCTTCCTCGGACTGCTCGGGGCTTTCGTTTCGAGCATCCTCACGGGCGGCCAAAAGGGTCAGCTCGCCATCCGCCAACGTGACGAGTTCCGCGAAGCCATGAACCTCACCCAGCTCGTGTTGGCGACGCGTACGAACTGCGGCCTCGACGTGCCCACGCTCGCCGCGACCTCCTTCGCCTGGGCCTCCCTTCCCGTGACCCTGCCCCTCGCCCAGATCGGTACGAACAACGAGGTCCGCGCCGGCCAAACGCTGCCGAGCCTCCACCTGTCGGGCCTATCGCTCGAAGTCCTCGGACAGATCGAGACGGGCACGCGCGCGGACGCGCAGATCGTCGTGAAGGCCGACAAGCTCGTGGCTTCGCCCGGCGGCGCCTTCTTCGAACAAAAGATTCGCGTGGTGCTCGAAACGATCGAGGATCCGGCCACGGCCGGATCCCGCAAAATCAGCGGCTGCATTTCGATCGCGGCCGACGCCGTCGCCCCGGGGGGTGAGGAATCCGAGATGGACCCGACCGAAATCTGTTCCCTGCTGGGCCGCGGCTACGACGCCGCTTCGAATCGCTGCGACCCCGAGTCCCCCGAGTACGCCTCGACCGTCACGTTGAACGGAACGTCTCCGCTCGCGGCCAACCAAATCCCCAAGTTCTGCCTGAGCACGGACAGCAAAAACGCCCCCGTCAACAAAGCCTGCAACGCCGGATTCTCCCAGCACCGCGTGTCCGCGCCGGCCCCCGGGACCCGCACGGACATTCCCGAGCTTCAAAGGAACACGGCCACGACGAGCGCGGCCCGCAACG
>DDRA01000171.1:6487-8016 GCA_002343545.1 Bacteriovoracaceae bacterium UBA2428 | reverse complement strand
AACATGGCGCCCGAGTACGGCGCGACGATGGGCTTCTTCGGCGTCGACGACGAAACCTGCAACTACTTCGCGAACACGGCGCGCTCGCCCGAGTCCGTCAAGCTCATGAAGGACTACTACAAAGCGCAGGAGCTCTTCGGTATCCCGAAGGCCGGCGACATCGAGTACTCCGTCAATCTCGAACTCGACCTCTCGACGGTCGTGCCGAGCCTGGCCGGTCCCAAGCGCCCGCAGGATCGCGTCGCGCTCTCGAACATCAAGCCCAAGTTCACCGAACTCTTCTCGAAGCCCGTCGCCGACGGCGGCTTCGGCAAGCCGGCCGACGGGCTCGGCGCCCGCGACTTCTCGAAACCCCAGCACGGCAGCGTGCTCATCGCGGCGATCACTTCGTGCACGAACACTTCGAACCCTTCGGTCATGATCGGCGCGGGTCTCCTCGCGAAGAAAGCCGTCGAAAAGGGTCTCAAGGTGAACCCGGTCGTAAAGACCTCGCTCGGGCCCGGCTCGCGCGTCGTCACGGAATATCTCGTGCAGTCGGGTCTCCAAAGCTACCTCGACCAGATCGGCTTCCAGACGGTCGGTTATGGTTGCACGACATGCATCGGCAACTCGGGTCCGTTGCGCAGCGAGATCGAAGCCGCCATCACGCAGAACGACCTCGTTGCGGTGAGCGTGCTCTCGGGCAACCGGAACTTCGAAGCGCGCGTCCACCCCGCGATCAAGGCGAACTTCCTCATGAGCCCGCCGCTCGTCGTGGCCTTTGCGCTTGCGGGCCGCGCCGACATCGACATGGAAAAGGAAGCCATCGGCAACGGCAAGGACGGCCAACCCGTCTACTTGCGCGACATCTGGCCGACGCTCGAGGAAATCCGCGAGACGATGTCGAAGTCGCTCCGCCCCGAGATGTTCGAGCAGACCTACCGCAGCTTCGAGAAGATGAACCCCGCCTGGAACCTCATCCCCTCGACGGCCGGCCAGCTCTACGCGTGGAACGACGACTCGACGTACATCCAGCAGCCGCCCTTCTTCCAAAACTTCAGCATGGAGTCGGGTTCGATCAAAGAACTCAAGGGCGCGCGCGCCCTCGGGATCTTCGGCGATTCGGTCACGACGGACCACATCTCGCCCGCGGGCTCTTTCAAGAAGGAAACCCCGGCCGGTAAGTTCCTCACCGCCAAGGGCGTCGAAGTTCGTGACTTCAACTCCTACGGTTCGCGTCGCGGCAACGACCGGATCATGACCCGCGGAACCTTCGCGAACGTCCGTATCAAGAACCTCATGCTCGGCGGCGTGGAAGGCGGTTTCACGAAGAACTTCCTCTCGCCGACCCAAGAAGTCGTCCCGATCTTCGACGCGGCGGAAGCCTACAAGAAGGCCGGCGTTCCGCTCATCGTCTTCGGCGGCAAGGAATACGGCACGGGCAGCTCGCGCGACTGGGCCGCTAAGGGCACGAGCCTCCTCGGCGTGAAAGCCGTCGTGACGGAAAGCTTCGAGCGTATTCACCGCTCGAACCTCGTCGGCATGGGCGT
>DDRA01000171.1:5829-6392 GCA_002343545.1 Bacteriovoracaceae bacterium UBA2428 | reverse complement strand
TCGAACCTCGTCGGCATGGGCGTCCTCCCCCTCTGCTTCAAGGAAGGTACGAACGCCCAGACGCTCGGCCTGGACGGCAGCGAAGAGTTCTCGATCCTGGGACTCTCCGACGTCATCAAGCCCCGCCAAGACGTCACTCTCGAGATCAAGAAGGGCGACCAAGTCCGCCACGTTCCGCTCACGTTGCGGATCGATACGGGTATCGAGGTCGAGTACTACCAGCACGGCGGCATCTTGCCGTACGTCCTGCGCGAGATCGTCCGCAAGGCGTAGGCCCTCGCCGAGCGAGCTTGAACGACGCCGGGCCCCGCGAGGGACCCGGCGTTTTTTTTGCGGGAATCAGGTCGCGGGGGCGTCGCTTTGCCGTTCGGGCGAGGCGTCCGAACAAGCCCGCGTGCGCAGCGAGTTCTCGTAGATCCGCCAGAGGCGCGGGAATTCGTTCGCGACGTCGATCTTGAAACGAAGCGCGTTGTAGATCTGCGGCACCAGGCAAAGATCCGCGGCGGTCACGCGCGCGCCCAAGCTGAAGGGGGCCGACTCGACGTCGATCTTCTCGTCGTGGA
>DDRA01000171.1:0-5773 GCA_002343545.1 Bacteriovoracaceae bacterium UBA2428 | reverse complement strand
CTCGTCGTGGAAGGGGCGGGCCAATACGTTTTCGCGCAGTCGATCGAAAGTACGTAGCCCCTCGCGGGTGAAGTGGGTGCCCCACTCGGCGCGCTTTTCGGGATCGTCGCTGTGATGCTTCTGCGCCCGGGGCGTTTGCAGCGGGGCCGTGCCGCTGTTGATGATCTCGCAAAGGGCCCGGACCGTGGCCCGATCGTCCGCGCAACCCGGGTAAAGGGCGTAAGTCTCGGGGTAACGCTCGTCCAGCCACTCCAGCATGGCCAAGCTTTCCACGAGCATCGCACCCGGCGCCGTTTCGAGCACCGGCAGCATCCCCAGCGGATGGCGCGCCAAGTGCGCCGGCGCTTGGGTTTCGCCCTTGAGGATGTTCACGGGCACGTATTCGTAGGGGAGTTCCTTGAGGGCGAAAGCCCAGCGCACTCGCCAGGTCGCGGAAGATCTCCAGTAGCCGTAGAGACGCGGGCTCGTGCTCATTTCGGGTGCTCCTCGCTTAGCTGCGGAACGGGTATTCCGGGATGTCTTCGACTTGGATGACGTTCTCGAGCTCGCCCAGGCCGTTGATGCGCAAGACGACCTTGTCGCCCGGCTTGAGCCATTGGTTGGTGATCTTCGACCCGTTCAGCTCCAGGAAGCAGCCCGTGCCGACCGTGCCCGATCCGATGACGTCGCCCGGGTAAATCGTGGCGCCGTACGAAACGCGCTCGAGGATCTGGGCGAAGGACCAGGTCATGTCGGCCAGGTTGCCCTTCGAGATGGGCTGGCCGTTCACGTCGCAGCTCATCTCGAGCGCGTAGCGGTCGCCTTCGGGGGAGGGGCGGCGGAAGGGCGCGAGCTCGTCGGGGGTGACGAGCCAGGCGCCGAGCGAGGTCGCGAAGTCTTTGCCCTTGGCGGGGCCCAGGCTCAGCTTCATCTCGTCCATCTGAACCCGGCGTGCCGACCAGTCGTTCATGATCGTATAGCCGAAGATGTGGGCGTCGGCGTCCTTGGCCTTCACGTTGCGGCCCTGCTTGCCGACGACGATCGCCGCCTCGAGCTCGAAATCGAGCTGGTCGAGCTGGCGCGGGGGCACGCTGACCGGGCCGGGGCCCGTCACGGCGTAATGGTTCGTGAAGTAGAAGATCGGGAAAAGGTCGAACTCGGGGATCATCTCGACGCCGCGATTGCGGCGGGCGGCCTCGACGTGCTGCCGGAAGGCGTAGCCGTCCCGCATGGAGGGGGGATTGGGTAAGCAAGCTTTAACTTGTAGGGATTCCAGGGATAAATCCGCTTCGGCGACGCGGGCTTGGAGCTTGGGAAGCGACTTTTCCCAGTCGGAACGGAGAAAATCCAACAGGCTGGGGGCTGCGGAACGGAGATCTAAAACTTTTCCGTTTGTACCTAAAACGCCCCAGGAGTCCGTGCCTTCGGGAGTGCGATAGCTAAGGAACTTCATTCGGATTTCATCCTTTCAAAATCTTTCACGCGGAACAGGAATAAAAATTCCTCCATTTCCCCGGGAGAATCAACATTGCAACGGAATCACTTTTCTGAAACGCTGACTTGGCGCTCTAGAAAAACACCCGTAGGATGGCGCTTATCGAGAAGGCTGAGGCTCTTTACGAGCTTTTGCCCTCGAGATCGAAGTTCTGAGTTCAAGGATATTTAGACGCAAAGGAAATAGGAGCGTCTGGGACTATGACCAGAAGGGAGACCTCTTCGATGGGGAACAAGCTTCCGGCCCTTACGAGGGACGAGCTCATTCGCCGACTCATGGATGCGGGCGTCGCGCCGACCGCGCAACGTATCGCCGTCGCGCAATACGTGATGTGCGAGGGGGATCATCCCACGGCCGAAGAAGTCGCCAACGCGGTTCGAACGCGTTTGCCGATGATCTCGCGCGCGACGATCTACAACACGCTGGGCCGACTCGTCGAAGTCGGGCTTCTGCGTGAAGTGCGCGTCCCGCACGACGAAAGCCTGCACTACGACGGAAATCTCGATCCGCACCATCACCTCATCGACAAGGGCAGCGGCGAGATCGTCGATTTGGACTTCAACGAAGTCCAAATCGCGAATCTCGACCTCTTGCGCGAGCGTTACCGCTTCGACAAGCTCGTCGTCACGATCGAAGGCACGATTCCGCACGCCTGAGACCTAAGTCGATGACGGCTTAGCCGAGCAGGGGCCAAAGCAGTTTTTGGCTTCGCTCGTCGAGCCGGTCCCAGGCGGGAATCTCGTAGAGGTCGCCCCAGGCGTCGCGCAGGGAATACCCGTCCCCGCGCGGCAAGGGCCACTCTTCCAAGGCCGTCACGAAGCGTCTCGGCCCTTCGAGCCCCATCACGTGCCAGATCCGCAGGTCGTTTTCGGGGTGGATCTCGACGATACGTTCGACGCGAATTGAGAAGCGTTGCTCCCGGAGGTCCCGGGCAAGGGCGCTCCGGGATTCCGGGTCCAACGTGCTCTCGGCCGAGACGAGCTCGATTTCTTCGTCTTTCGAATCTCGGATCGAAAGCGGCGAGTCCTCCCGACCCGGTAAGCAGGCTTTTGCCCGCACGGTCTGCCGCTCGTCGCCGACGAGCCTCTCAAGGTAGCCGATCGCGTTCCATCGGTATGAAACGTCCATAAGTTCCTCCTGTCGGGGTCAGACCCCGACGATCTCCGCCTGCCGGCGCTGCAGATCGTGCAGTTTCTTGAACTCGCCGCCTTCCTTGGCGAGGAGTTCGCGGTGGGTGCCGACTTCCACGAGTCGGCCGTTCTTGAGCACGACGAGACGGTCGGCGCGGTCGAGCGTCGAAAGCCGGTGCGCGATCGCGACCACGCTCCGTCCCCGAACGAGCTCGTTGAGCGCGTCCTGGATGGCCTTCTCCGTCTCGACGTCGACGCTGCTCGTGGCCTCGTCGAGGATGAGGATGCGCGGGTTCTGCAGGATCGCCCGCGCGATCGAGACGCGCTGGCGCTCGCCGCCCGAAAGCGTGTGGCCGCGCTCGCCGATCACCGTTTCGTAGCCCATCGGCAGCCGCATGACGAAGTCGTGCACGCGCGCGGCCTTGGCCGCGGCGAAGACTTCGGCGAGCGGCGCCTCGGGACGTCCGTAGCGGATGTTCTCGAGGAGCGTGCCGTGGAAGAGGTACGGCTCCTGGAGCACCATGCCGATCTGCGTCCGGTAGCTTCCCACCTCGAGCTCGTCGATCGGTTGGCCGTCGACGAGGATGCGACCCGCATCGGCTTCGTAGAAGCGCGCGAGCAGATTCACGAGCGTGCTCTTGCCCGATCCCGACGGACCCACGAGCCCGATGAGTTCGCCGGGGCGGATCTCGAGGTCGATCCCGTGCAGGACGCGTCGGATGCCGTCGTAGCTGAACGAGACGTTCTCGAAGCGGATGTGGCCTTGCAGCGGCGGCGCCGTACGGCGACCCGTGCCGAGGTCCGATCCCACGTCCGTGTCGAGGATCTCGAAGATCCGCTGCGCCGAGCTCGTGGCCCGGTTCATGACCCGCGAGATCTGCCCGATGGTCTCGAGCGGCTGTACGAAGAGACCCGTGTACATGAGGAAGCTCACGAAGGTTCCCGGCGTGAGCGTGCCCCAAGGACTCGTGCCGATCAGGCGCGGCAATCCGAAGGCCCAGACGGCGAGCACGGTCAGGTGCAGGCTCATCATGAGCAACGGCCAGAAGCGCGTCCACGCGTCGTGGATCCTGCCGAATTCTTCGATCGCGGCATCGTTCGCGGCGCCGAAACGCGCGACCTCGTGCTCGCTGCGGTTGAACGCCTTGATGACCCGGATCCCCGGCAGCGCGTCCGAAACGAGCGCGGTCAGGCGCGACCATCGGCGCCAGGCGCGGCTGAAGAGCCGCTCCATTCGACGGCTATGCCAGAAGAGCGCGTAGAGCAGGAACGGCACCGGCAGGATCATCACGAGCCCGAGTCGCCAATCCAAGCACAGCAGCATGACCGACATCGCCACGAGCATGAGGCAAGACACGCTCACTTCCACGACGCCGTACCCGATGAAGTCCCAGATGCGGTCCGTGTCGGAAGTCACGCGCGAGACGAGCCCGCCCGTCGGCTTCTTGCTGAAGAACGCGAGTCCGAGCTTGTGCAGATGGGCGTAGACGTCGCGGCGCAAGTCGCGCACCACGTATTCGCCGACCATCGCAATCGAGACGAGCTTCAGCCACGCGAGAAGCTCGCGCGCGAGGAAGGTCGCCGCGAGCGCGCCGACGAGCCAAGCGCCGAAACGCGTGGCTTCCTCGATCCCGAGCCGATTTTCCTGCAGCGGCTTCAGGATGCGGTCGAGAAGCACGCCCGTGTACCACGAAGGCAGCAGGCTCAGACCCGTGAAGCCGAAGGCCGCGACGCCCCCCAAGAGGAGGCGTCGACGGTAGGGCTTCACGTACTTGAGCAAGCGCGACAGTACGCCGCCGCGCTCCCCCTTCGAGAGGGACTGCACCTCGAGTACCGGCTTCAGCAGCGCCTCGCGGTAGCCCGCGTCGGCGTCCTTCATCTTGGCCGACGGCACGAAACGCGGATCCTCGATGCGCGCTTCGATGAGCGAGCGGACCCGCGCGAGGGCGCCGCGATGCCGCTTCGTCGCGCGAAAGCCAATCCGCGGACCTTCCGCGTCGCTCAGCAGCAAGCGCACGAGGCTCGGCGCCTCGCTCTCTTCCGCTTTGCGGAAGTCGGCGAGTGGCCACTTTCGCGTCGAGCTCGGTCGAGCTTCGAGGAGCCAGGGCCCCGCGACGGCGAGCCACGCGTCGTAGGACTTCAGATCGGCATCGAGGTCGAGACGGGCGTAAGCCTCCAAGGGGACGCCGGCTTCGGCCTCGAGCTCTCTGCGCAGGGTCGAAGGGATTCGCGCGGCTTCGCCGCTGAATTCTTCGAGACTATTCATCGTGGACATGACGTTCCTTTCGTCCTCGCGCTTTGATTAGAAGCGCGGGGCATCCCAACGAACGGATTCCCATTCGTATCGCGCGAGGGGTTTCTTTTCGGGACATTCCCGACGCACGAGTTCGGCCGCGACCCAGAACTCGTTGGCCGGAACTTTCTTCCGGCGGCGTTCCGCTTTCGGAACGCTTAATTTGATCGGCACGCGCCAAAACGCGAGGCGCCGCCAACCCACAAGGGCTTTCATGGTGACCTTTCCGAGGAGTAGCGCGCCGCGGACCCGTGGAGCGAACGCAAGGCGATCGACCCGCGGGTCTCGCGAGGCGAGACTCCCAGCGCACGCGAAGTCGGTGGCCCGAAGGCGCACGCGACGACGCGCGATAAAATTTAATTCAAACGACGATTGGAACGGAGAGTTTCGGCGTTAATGCCGGAAACGAGGCGCGCCTCCCTCGGGCGACGAATCGGGCCCGAGGTCGAGGCAATCGAGGGAGGCGACGCCAGCCGTGATGATGGTTACCATCTTCGTGTTCGAGAAAAGTTGAATGTTTTGCATTTGCGATCGTCCTCCTTTCGATAGGGATGAAACATAGATGACACGGCCGCGAAACTAAGACAAGCGCTTTCGTCGCTGAGAGTGAATCTCATCGCGAAGACGTGTCGGAATTTTGATCGCGACGTTGGCAGTCCCAGCAGGAATCGAACCTACAACTCCTCTTTAGGAAAGAGGCGTTATATCCATTTAACTATGGGACCGTACTTGGATTTCTCCACTGAACAAAACTTTGGCTGAGGTGTCCATACCGGGCGGCAGGAATACCTTGTTAAGATGGAGGTGCGACTTATGGCATCGAACCTTGCCGCGCAGCTTCACCCCTATCTTTCTTACCTCCTCATGGAGCAGCTC
>DDRA01000096.1:5106-11301 GCA_002343545.1 Bacteriovoracaceae bacterium UBA2428 | reverse complement strand
TGACTTCTGTCTGGCGAGTGGTGAAGTTCACGGCTTCGAGGTCACCCCCTGCATTGACACTCCAGGCGCCGGCAGTGTCCCAGTAACGTCGCGCGCGGGCCGTATCTCCGACCGCCTCGGCGATCGATCCCGCCGACCAAAGCGCCGCGATCTGCGCCGCCACGGTCGAGGGGGAAACGCCCATGGCTTCTTCCCAACGCTCCTGCGCCGTCCACGGGCCGAAGTCCGCGATGAAATCCGAGGCGCGCCGGACGAGATCCCAGATCTCGGTCGGGCGCACGTGACCGGCCCGCCAGAGTCGGTAGGCCAGCACGACCGGGAATCCGACCTGGTCCATTTGAAGCGCGCCCCAGTAAGGCGTGCCGTCCATCCACATGTTCTGGCTGAAGCTGCCGTCCATCGAGCGCCGGCGTGAGCCGTAACGCCACTCGCCGCGCGAAGCCGTCAACTGACGCGCGCGAAGGTAATCGAGGCTCGCGATGGCCGAACGTTTGTCGCCGATGGCCAAGAAGCTCGTCGCCATCTGGTAGAGGTCACGCGACCACACGAGATGGTAGCCGCCGTAGAGACCGTGCGCGGCGTCGCCCGAGGCAAGCGTCGAGACGTTCGTGGCGAAGCGCGAGCGTAGCAGCGAAGGGAACAGGGCGCGGCCCTCGTTGCCGCCCAAGCGGCGCGCGTTCGGGCGGAGCGAAGTCGCGCCGGCGTCTTCGATAAACTGCCCCCAAGGCTTAGAAGGACTCGCGACGAAGGCGCCCGCGTAAGTCTTGTCTTCCATGGCCTTGAGCATCGCGACCGACGCGCGGAAGAGCTCGCCGAAATCCCGCGAGGCGTCGCCGAGGTCGCGCACCGAGCTCTGATAGCCTTGCCACTCGCCGACGTAACGATCGAGGAGCGAGTTCGCTTTGGCCATGGAATCCCGGGCGCGGCGACGCGCTTCGACTTCGGTCTCGCCGAAGCCGAGCGCCCAAAGAAACTCCGTCGTGCCTTCGTCTTCGGGCAGATCGAGCCAGGCCGTCAGGACGACGTTGCCGTCGCGCGCGCGTTCGAAGTTCGAGTCGAGCACGAAGTCCGACGAGAGATCGTGGTAACCGTCGCTCACGCCCTCGAAGCCCGCGGAAGCCTGCTTCCAACGCACGCTCGTCAAGAGGGCCTGGGCTTCGCGACCTTCCGAGGCGACGAGCGCCTGCTCGCCGTTGTCGCTCCACACAATCGTTCCCGTGTCTTTGTTCGGGCTGTTCGCCACGGAAGGATTGTGCAAGACGTAGAAACGGAGCCCCGGGACGTTCCGAACGATCCGAACGCGTTGGAGCACGACCGGGCTCGTCGGATCCGAGTAGACGAGTCGCTCGATGCGAAAACGGCGTTGCGGATCCTGGTTGACGATCTCGAAGGCCGGAACGCCGCGCTTCAGCCAGCGGACGGTGCTTTGCGCCTGCAGGCGCTCTTCGAAGAGGAAGCTCCGTCCGTCCGTCACGAGAAACTGGCTGTCCCGCACCTGGGGACGATCGATGGTGGGCCAGAAAACTTCCGTCAGGACGTTCTGCGCCCCCGTAAACCAAACTTTCGAGAGCGGCGCGGTCGGAGAGGCGTCCGAATACCCGTTGCGGGAATCGTAGGCTTCGTAGGAGGTTCCGAAATACTGTTTCGCTCCCGAGGACCAATTCGCGGGACGGGCGGGGGCGCGCGGGGCTTCCCCGCTCGGGCGAGGGGCGCGGGCTTGCGCGCAAAGCGAAGCGACGAGAGCGAGACCAACGACGGGAACCTTCGGCATCAAGTGCTACCTCCTCCGGACTTCCGTTTGGTATGACGGCAATTTTCCCCAAAGTCAAAACCGCGTCCCGGGCCCGTCGGGCTTTGGTCAAAGCGAAGAACGCGTTTAAGATCGTTCCGGTGAGACCCTTCTCTTCGTCGCTCGCCATCGTTTCGCTTTTGCTCGCGGCCTGCGCGGGCATGCCCCAACAAGAAGCGCTTCGCGAAGCCGAGGGGCTCCGCGAGATCGCGGAGGGTTTGCTGGAGGACGGGCGACCGGCCGACGCCCTCGCCCGCTTCCAGGAAGCGCTCGCGAAGGCCCCGAGCGAGGTGTCGATCAAGTTCGACATCGGCCGCGCCTACCACGCGCTGAGCCGTCCCGCGGAAGCCGCGCGCTGGACCCGCGAGGCCTGCGAGGGGACGCGCCCCGAAGTCCCCGGCTGCTGGAACAACTTGGCGCTTTTCGAGTTCGAGAAAGGCGATCCCGCCGCCGCCGAGAAGGCCGCGCGACGCGCGCTCTCCTTCGACACCTTCTCGGAACCCGAGAAAGCCTACGCGACTTTGGCGCGCGCGTTGGCCGCCCAGAAGCGGCTCGACGAAGCCGACGCGGCCGCGCAGAAATCCGTCGAGAGAAATCCGGAGGACTGCCTCGTGCGCTGCGTGCGAACCCACGTCCTCGTCCTCCGCAAGGATTACGAAGAGGCTCTCTTCCAAGCGCGTTGGGCGGCCCGCAAATGCCCCTTCGATCCCCGTTCGCTCGCCTGGGAGGGATACGCGCGTTACCAGATTGGCCAGCACCGCGTCGCGAAACAGCGCTTCACCGGCATCGTGGAACGCTTCTCGGGGTCGCAATACGCGGAATACTCCCAAAGGGCCTTAGACGCGCTTTCGCTCCGGCGCCCCGTCGAGGAACCGCCCCTGTAGTTTTCTCGTGGCCCGAGGGTTGATCCTCGGCGGCACTTCGGCGAAAAACGTAACACATGGAAAACAACGAGAAGCCCGGAGACAACGCCGCCCCGTCCACCGAGGAACCGGCGTTCGGCGCCTGGCTTCGAGAGCAGCGCGAGAAAAAGAAGATCAGCCTCGAAGAAATCGCGGCGGTCACGAAGGTCCACATCAGTCAGCTGCAGAACATCGAGAACGGCAAGAACGCGGACCTTCCGGCCTCGGCTTTCGTTCGCGGTTTCCTGATCAACTACGCGCGCCATATCGGCATGGAAGAAAGCGAAGTCCTTCGCCGCTACCGCCAATCGCTCGCGCCCGATATCCAAAAGGAGCTCGGCGTCGCCCGAAATTCCAAGGCCGCGCAGGCCCCCACGAATCCCAAAGTGAAGGTCGTTCACACCCCGAGCTTCCAGAACGCGCCCGGCGCCAAAGGCGTCGAAGAAGAACCTTCCAAATGGCTGCGTCCTCGCGTCCTGCTCATCGGCGCGGTCGTCCTCACGCTGATCGCCACGATCGCGATTCTCGTTTCGCTCGGCAAGGAAGCCCGGCGCAAGGCCCAGGCCGAGACGGAAGGCGTCAAGACCGACGAAGTCGCGACGACGGCCCCGGCCCCCACAAGTCCCGCCATGGCCCCGCCGGCGAACCCGTCGCCCGCCGCACCGACCGCGGCGCTCCCGGCGACCGGAACGGCCGCGGCCACGACCGCCGCGAAAGCGCCTAGCGCCGCGACCGCCACCAACCCGGCGGGCGTCGTCGACGTCGCGGCCCCCAAGCACCAAGTCGAGCTGCGCGCGCTCGAGACGACGTGGTTGAGCGTCCGGGTGGACGAGTCCTCCTGGCAGTCGATGACCCTTCGTGCCGGCGCTCCGTTCACGACGGGAATTCAGCGTCGCGCGCAGATCAACTTCAGCAACGCCGGCGTCGTCGAGATCAAGTGGGACGGGACCTGGTACGAGTCCCCCGGCTTCCGCGGCGACGTCAAGTCGCTCGTCCTTCCCGATCAGCTCGGCGAATTGAAAGTGCGCACGGCGCCCGTCGTGATCCGGCCCCGGCCGAAGCCCGTCGCCCCGGCGGCACCGGCCCCGACGACGGATACCGAGTAGCCCTCCTCAGGCGATCTTCTTGACGTTCGTGGGGTGCGGGGGCATGCCCGCGCCCGTGGGGCTTCCCACGCTCGTCCCCACGGCGGTGCCGAAGGTCGCGTCGCGCGGCGCCCATTGGGCGAAAAGGTTCTTGTCGTTCGCGTTCTCCCAGCCGTCGGGCCCCGAGACGAGATTCGCCCGAACGGCGTCGAGCAGAACTTGGTCCATGACCTGCATCCCTTCGCGCTTGCCCGTTTGCATGGCCGAGGGAATCTGGAAGGTTTTGCCTTCGCGGATGAGGTTCGCCACGGCCGAAGTGTTCACGAGTACGTCGTGAACGGCCAGACGCCCCTTCTTGTCCGCCGTCGGCACGAGCTTCTGGCAGATCACGGCGCGAAGGCTCTCGGACAGCATCGAGCGGATCTGGTTCTGCTGGTCCGCCGGAAAAGAGTCGATGATCCGGTCGACGGACTTGGCCGCCGTGTTCGTGTGCAGGGTCGCGAAGACGAGGTGCCCCGTTTCGGCTGCCGTGATCGCGAGCGAGATCGTCTCGTGGTCTCGCATTTCCCCCACGAGGATGACGTCGGGGTCTTCGCGCAGCGCGGACTTCAACGCCGAGGAGAAGCTCGTGAAGTGCGTGCCGAGCTGGCGCTGGTTCACCATGCCGCGCGCGGCCTCGTGGTAGAACTCGATGGGGTCCTCGAGCGTGAGGATATGCCCCTTCTGGTTGTGGTTGATGTGCTTGAGCATGGCGGCGAGGGTCGTCGACTTTCCGCTTCCGGTGGGGCCCGTCACGAGCACGAGCCCGTTCGGGTACGAGCAGACGGAGCGGCAGATCGGCGGCAGCCGCAGATCGTCTAAGGACGGCGGCTCCTCGGGAAGGGCGCGGAACACCGCGGCCAAACCATGGCGCTGGTAGAAGACGTTGACGCGGAAGACCCCGAGCCCCCCGACCTTGATCGCCGTATCCAGGGTCCGCTTCTGGACGAGCTCGTTTTTCTGGTGCGCGCTCAGGAATTCCGCGATCATGGCTTCCACGTCGGCCGGTTTGAGCGGCGGCGTGTCGATGCGGTTCAGATCGCCGTGGATCCGCAGCATGGGTTGGGTCCCCGCGGACACGTGAAGGTCCGAAGCCTTCTGTTTGACCATGAGCCCCAGGAACTGGGCCAAGGGCGTACGCGCGGGTGCGGCCGTCATGGGAGCTTTATCGACCGTTTCGGCCTTCGACTTGAGCGCCCCCCACGGGGCCAGGCACGGCTTTGTGACACCCCCCGACGTCGGCAAGCGGGCGCTTCCGGTTAAAATGGGGCCATGTCCGCCGAGATCCTCATCAATCGGTCCCTGCGCGAAACCCGCGTCGCTCGCCTCGAGAACGGGCAACTCGTCGAAGTCCATACCGAACGGAACCGCGACCGCGGGCTCGTGGGGAACATCTACCGTGGACGCGTCGCCCGCGTCCTCCCCGGGATGCAGGCCGCCTTTCTCGAAGTCGGACTTTCCCGGACGGCCTTCCTTTACGTCTCGCACATCGTGGACCCGAGCCGCCAGGTCGCCGACGAGGCCGAGGATCCCGACGAAACGACCGAGGCGGCCGCCGAGGACGAGGGATCCGAGCACGATCGACGCCCCGCCGAGACCAAGAACATTTCCGAGCTCATCCACGAGGGCGAGAAGCTCCTCGTGCAAGTCATCAAGGAACCTCTCGGCACGAAGGGAGCGCGGCTCACCGGCTACGTGAGCATTCCCGGCCGCTACCTCGTCTACCTTCCGGATAGCCGCCAGACGGGGGTTTCGCGCCGGATCGAAAGCGCCGACGAACGCACGCGCCTCAAGCAGATCATCGAGAAGCACCGGCCGGCGACGGGCGGCTTCATCGTGCGCACCGTGGCCGAGGGCGCGAGCGAGAAGAACCTCAAAGACGACATGGATTACCTCATCAAGCTTTGGGGCTCCGTGAAGAAGGGCGCCGACAAGCAGCCCCAACCTGGACTGGTCCATTCCGACCTGGACCTCTCGCTGCGGATCATCCGCGACCGCGTCACGGAAGACGTCGAGCGGATCGTGGTCGACGACCTCGCCACGTACAAAGCGATCCAGAAGTTCGTGCAGAATTTCCTGCCCCGCTTCAAGAAGCGGATCGAACTCCACGCCGAGAAAGTCGGCCTCTTCGAGCACTACGGCATCGAAAGCGAGCTGAACCGGGCCATCGCCCGCAAGGTCTGGCTCAAGTCGGGCGGCTACATCATCGTCGACGAGACCGAAGCCCTGACCGCGATCGACGTGAACACGGGCCGCTTCGTGGGCCGCCGCAACCTCGAGGACACGATCGTCCAAACGAACCTCGAGGCCGTCCGCGAAATCGCCTACCAGATCCGGCTGCGCAACCTGGGCGGGATCATCGTGCTCGACTTCATCGACA
>DDRA01000096.1:0-4990 GCA_002343545.1 Bacteriovoracaceae bacterium UBA2428 | reverse complement strand
TCATCGTGCTCGACTTCATCGACATGGAGAATCCGCAGAATCGCGAACGCGTCCATCAGGCCCTTCTCGAGGAGCTCAAACGCGATCCCGTCCGGACGAACGTCATGCCGATCAGCGAAATCGGGCTCGTCGAGATGACGCGCAAACGCACCCAGGAAAGCCTGCGCCAAAAACTCACGGCGCCCTGCCAGTACTGCGAAGGGCGGGGTTACCTGAAGTCCCGCGAGACCATGGCGTACGAAATCCTCCGGGCCTGCGAAAAGGAATCGGCGCAGAACCCCGGTCCCAGCGCCCTCGCCGTTTACTGCAACCCGGCCATCGCCGAGTTCTTCGCCGAAGAAGAACGCGCCGCCGTCGAGGACCTCGAGAAGCGCCTCGACCGCCGTCTTTCCGTGAAGATCGATCCGAACTTCCACCTCGAAGACTACGAGATCTTCACCCGTGAGACCTAGCCCCAAGCCGGCGCCGATCGCCTTGCTCCTCGGCCTCGCGGCGTGCGCCTCCCTTCCGAGTTCGCGACCCGATCCGGCTCCCCGCGCGGGCGCCTCGGAAACGCTGGGGCTCGAAGGGCTCGAGCGACTCGAATTCGAAAGGCCGCAGGATCCCGGCGTGAAACTCCGCCTGGCGAGAAGTCACGCGTGCCGGGAGGACTGGGGACTTGCCGTCGAGCACGCCCTTTGGATCCGGCAGTTCGCGCCGACTTCGAGCGAGCGAGAAGCCGCCGAACGACTTCTTGAACAGGCCGTCGATGCCAAACGGCAGGCCGCCCTTCGGGCCGAACTCGCCTGTCCTTGAGGCGACTTCACTGATCGGGGCAATCGAAATCCATATGTAGATCGGAAAAGCTGCTAAATCCGCGAGATGTGGAACACCCTCGAGCCCAGAAAAATAGGCAAAAATAGCTAAAAACAGGCAAAAACAGGCAAAAACACAGTTCCACAGCTTTCCACCATGACCTGTGGACAACTTTTGGATGGCAGGCCTGACAAAGTCCTGACGCGCTTCAAATGGGGTCTGAGCCCCAAAACTGTGGATAACCCGTGGATCATGATGCGACACGCGTTGCGTCTAACGCCGAGCCGCAATTGCTTCCCTCGCCGCTCTTCGTTTCGGATCCCGTATTAAACGTCCCTTCCAATCATTCTGTTTCTTGTTGTTGGGGGGATCGGTTCTTGGAGTTGGAGGCACAAGTCGAACGCGGCTCGTTTTCGCGTGAAGCCGTGTCCTCATGCCCGGAGCTTTCCGCCGTCTACGACCGTCTTCTGAGCAACGCCTCTTGGGAATGCCTACGCGACGGTCGCCACGTCATCTACACCCCCACCAACATGCAGGCCGAACGCCTGCAGCGTTTCCACGCGAGCCTCGAAAGCGTTCTGCACGGTCCGATCTCCTCGATCCAGGTCAAGCGGCCGACCGATAGCGCCCTCGCCGCCGCGACTCCGGGCGTCGCCTCGCAGGGGCGCCCCCAAATGCATCTCGTACGTTCGGCTGCGCCAGCCGGATCCTCCCCCCCCACCACAACGGGTCCGGACCAACTGGCCATGTCGTTCGCGAGCCCACGGCCCCAAGCCGTGGAGGCCGATCCCCTGAAAGCCGAGCTCGACCGGCGCCTTGCGCCCCCCGTGTTCGTGGCAGCCCCCTGCTACGAACAGCCGGTCGAGCTCGTGCGACTTTGGGCGGAATCGGTCAATACCGGCCGTCGCGGCGGATCGCTCTGGGTCCACGGCGAAAGCGGTTCGGGCAAAACCTGGCTGCTCCGCCAACTCAGCGAGTGGATCTCGCTCGGCAAGCGCCTCACGTTCGTCAGCGCGCAGGATTTCTTCCGCGAATGGGTCACCGCGATCCGAAATAAAGACACCTTCGCGTTCAACCGCAAGTACCGTTACGAGACGGACGTCTTCGTCCTCGAGAATCTCGACGAGCTGCAAGGCAAGACGAAGACGATCGAGGAGATCCTCTTTACGGTGAACGCCCTTCTCGATCGCGGCGCTTCGATCGCCGTTTCGAGCGCGCTCGAGCCCCAGGCCCTTCGCGAGCTTTTGGGCCCCGCCCTCTTCAGCCGCCTCTTCTCGGGTATGGTCGCCTTCATGGGCGCGCCCGACCGCGCCTTCCGCGAACAACTCTGGCGCCACCTGCTGGAACAGCATGGCCTCCGCACGAACAGCTTGGATCTCGTGCTTCAGGAACGCTTGCTCGGCGTCGAAGTCTCGACCGCGCGGAACGCGCAAGCGCTCTTCATCAACGCGATCGGGCGGATCTCTTGCCGCAAGGAACTCACGCCCGAGGACTTGGCCGAGATCCAGAACCGGCACGGCATCCGGAGCTTCGTCACACGCGACACTTCCGCGCAGTGTCGTTCGCCGCGCGAGCTCGCCGAAGCGATTTGCCGCCTGACGGGCGTATCGCTCCCGGCGATCCAGGGCCGCGCCAAGCGACACGACTTGAGCATGTCCCGCCGTTTCGTTTGCCTCGCGCTTTCCCGCTACGCCGGCCTGACGAACGCCTCGATCTCCGCGCTCATCGAAAAAGACGCGTCGACGGTCAGTCACGCCATCAAGACCGCACTCGAGGAGATCCGTTCCCAAGCCCACGTCGGTCAGCAATGGCACTGGGTTTGCGAGCAACTTGGCCTTCCCCCGCACGGATTCCAGTAGGGGGCTTCCGGTGCCCCCGGACGCCTGCTAAAGTCGACCTTGATGCAGAAGATCTTCGTCCTCGACACGAACGTTCTCCTGTTCGATCCCCAAGCGATCTACAAGTTCGGGGATCATCAGGTCGTCATCCCGATCACCGTCATCGAGGAGATCGATCGGTTTAAGAAGGACCTCAACGAGAACGGGCGCAACGCGCGTCAGTTCAGTCGGATGATGGACAGCCTTCGCGCCCAGGGTCACCTCGCCGAAGGCGTCAAGATCAACAACTCGGGCCTCCTGCGCGTCGAGATGGTCGCCGACTCGAGCGCGATGCCGGTCGAGCTCTTCTCCGACAAAGCCGATAACCACATCCTTTCGATCGCCTACATCGAGCTCAAAAAGCACGGCGCCGAGAAGGTTTCCTTCGTCACGAAGGACACGAACCTGCGGATCAAGGCCGATGCCCTCGGCATCCCCGCCGACGACTACGAGATGTCCAACGTCTCGGCCGAGGAGCTCTACTCGGGCGTCGGCGTCTTCGAGGTTCCCCCCGAATCCATCACGACGTTCTACGCCGACCGGAAGCTTCCGATCGACGACAAGAACCTTTACCCGAACCAGTTCGTCATCCTGCGCGACCAAACGAACCCGAGCCACTCGGCGATCGGACGCTACGACATCCGTCTGGGCGCCGTCGTCCCGCTCGTGCGCGCGGCCGAAGGCGTGTGGGGTTTGCATCCCAAGAACGTGGAGCAAAGCTTCGCGCTCGACCTTCTCTTGAACGACGACGTCCAGCTCGTTTCGCTCGTCGGCAAGGCCGGTACGGGCAAGACGCTCCTCGCGATCGCCGCGGGCCTGCAGAAGACCCTCGACGAAGGGCGCTTTCAGCGTTTGCTCGTCTCGCGCCCCATCTTTCCGATGGGCAAAGACGTGGGCTTCCTCCCGGGCGATCTCGAGCAGAAGCTGAACCCCTGGATGCAGCCGATCTTCGACAACATCGAGTTCCTCATGGCCGGTGGCACGGGCGGAGACGCTCGTCATCGTCGCGGCGCGGCCCGCAGCATCCAGGAGCTCATCAACCAGGGCATGCTCAACATCGAACCGCTGACCTACATCCGCGGCCGCAGCATCCCGAACCAGTTCCTCATCGTGGACGAGGCGCAGAACCTGACGCCCCACGAGATCAAGACGATCCTCACGCGCGCCGGCGAGAACACGAAAGTCGTGCTCACCGGGGACTGCTACCAGATCGACAACCCCTACGTGGACAGCGCCTCGAACGGCCTGGCCCACGTCGTGGAGCGCATGAAGAGCGAAGAGATCTCGGGACACGTGTCGCTCGTGAAGGGTGAACGTTCACCGCTCGCGGAGCTCGCCTCGAACCTCCTATGATCGAGAACCGGAAGGATTACCGGATCCCGTTCCGTTCGAAGTTCGTGTTCGCGACCGAAGATCGCGTGGCGACGGGCAACGCCCTGAACGTATCGGCCGGCGGGATCTTCATCATGGCCTTGAATCCCTTTCCGCGGGACACGCCGGTGCGTTGCCTCTTCTCCCTGCAAAGAGACGAGTCGCCCATGGTGATCGACGGGATCGTGAGACGCGTCGTCGTTCCTTCCGCCAACCCCGAGGAGACGCCGGGCTGCGGACTCGAGTTCGAGCGCGGAGACCCAAATCTCGAGCGCATTCGCGAATTCATGGAAGAGTCTCGCCGAAACTACGAGGTCGCGGCGACGATCCTCTCGAGCGCGGAGCCCGATTTGAGTTCCCTGCGCCCGCTGCTCGCCAAGATCCACACGCCCACCTTCGAAGACCTGGGTGCGCTGCGCTTCTACGTCGAACGCATCCTACGCTCTATCGAGCTCGTCGACCGTACGATGGCCCAGCGACGCGGCCAGCCCATCCCGTTCAAGGCCGACTGAACGATCGAGCGATTCGTTCATCGAACGCGAAAAACAAAAAGAGGAGTTCCCTTTTACGGGAACTCCTCTTTTCCAAAGAACAAGGAACGATAGCTAGCTCGGCTTAGCGACGACCTCCGCGGCCGGGACGCTCGTCGTCACCACCACCGCCGCCGCCACCACGACCGGGACGGTCAGGCTGCGAGGGGCGGCTCGGGGGCGGCGTCGAAGGACGCTCGGGCGGAGTCGGACGCTCCGGACGGCTCGGAGGGGTCGTCGGACGCTCAGGCTGCGTCGGGCGACTCGGAGGAGTCGGGCGTTCCGGACGGCTCGGGGGAGTCGTCGGGCGCTCGGGCGGGTTCGGACGGCTCGGAGGAGTCGTCGGGCGATCCGGTTGGGTCGGACGGTCAGGACGCGTGGGACGATCCGGTTGCGTCGGGCGATCCGGCTGCGTCG
>DDRA01000009.1:589-7553 GCA_002343545.1 Bacteriovoracaceae bacterium UBA2428 | reverse complement strand
TCATCGAGGCGTGGAGAAGGGAATGCAACGAGGAGCGAACGCAGAAGAGACTTGGAAAGAAGACACCGATTCAGTTTGCAAACAACTACGCGCAGCTGTTAACCGCGTAGCCCATCAACCGCGAGGTCCCACTTCCTCCAACGAAGGGGATAAGCCCAGACATACGCACCTAAATCTTCAATTGAGGTCTTCGCAGTAATCTTCATTTAGGTAGCGGCTTGCCGGCGCGTCGCGGTCGACTGCGATGTCTAAAGTACTTTTCGATTTCGGAATCGGGCAGAGCGGCCGTGGCTTTCTTGAGGATGCTTCGAAGCTCGTGGACATAGAAACACCTTGGGTTCCAGGTGTAGTTTCGAGTTTTCCCTATAAGCTTGCTGGCCAAGAGTCCCTCTCGTTCGAATTTTTCAAGCTGTCTTTGGATTTGGCTAACGGGAATA
Source organism: Bacteriovoracaceae bacterium UBA2428 (assembly GCA_002343545.1). Taxonomy (GTDB): domain Bacteria; phylum Bdellovibrionota; class UBA2428; order UBA2428; family UBA2428; genus UBA2428. Next base: position 7,116 of record DDRA01000009.1, on the reverse strand, counting down.
TCAAACGTAGACGATATTCCGCTGGGGTATCCCGTGGAATGGTTCTCCAGGTAGAGAAGTACCTTGGCTGCGGTTTCGTTTCCGAAAAGTCCCGAAAGTATCATACCTTAAAACAAGGTAATATAACCTTAAATTAAGGTCAATAAACGTTGCCGGAAAGCTGCCGTCTTGGGGCATTTTTCAACCACTTTGTAGTAACGCTTCTTCTCGCGAACGGATCGTTTGGCATTTTCTTCCGCGAGATTTAACGAGTCCAAGAGGTGCGCACGATATCCCGTCTTGGCGACGTAGCTACTTAGCAAGCCCAGGGCTTCCTCCTTGAAGACTCCCCTGACCACCTCGACCTTGAAGTCGTTCGACTTAGCTCGAGCTTTTTGGTCTAAGCGCACTCGCTCCGATAAGATGGGCGGTCGACAGGACGCGCGATGATAGCCGGCGCTATCCTGTCGACTCTCGATTAGGGGCGGTAGACGCAGCGGAATCCGTAACGGTCGCCGGTGTACGTGTCGGCTCTTGAAAGGATGACCGCAAAGGCTCCGGCGTCGGTACCGTTGGAAAATGGCGCCGCCGCGCGCGATTCCGCCGGCCGACGCGTTCAGGTAGCCTCGACCCAATCCACCGGAAGGGGTGCTCGAAAGGGAAGTGTAGTCGCCATGGGGGCCAAAGACGGTTTTGGCGTTCCCCGTAACGCTGCCGATCGTGCCCGTAGCGGTGTGGGTGGCTGTGGTCACGGCGTACATGTAGGCGTCGGCGCCAAAAACGGTGGAGTTCGCATCGGCGGTCCACTGCCAAACATTGCCCGCAAAATCCCAGATGACCTCACCATTGCTCAAGGTGAAGGTGCGACGCTGTCTGTCCCAGGTCGTGGAGCTGCAACTTTGCCCGGTTTCGAAGCAAGGGTCCGCGTCGTCGCTCGACGCGGCGATCGCGTTATTGGGCGAGCCATCGGAGTGACCGTAGTTCAGCGCTCCGGTGCCCACCGTGCCCGAGGACCAGTTCGAAGAAACCTGCTCGATGTTGCGAGCAATGGTTTGCCATTCGGCATTCGAAATGAGGCCGTAGCCGCTACCGTCTGTAGCCAAACTGTACGGAGAGTCCGGATCGGTAACCGGAGTAACTCATGAAGTAGGCTGTCCCCGTGCAAGTCGTGGTGACCGAAGGAACTCGGATCGCCTCGTCGGTGGTCTCTCCCGTAACCCAATAATAAGGAACCGATTCATTTCCGAATTGGACATTGATCTGTGCTGGGGGCGAGCTGGCGCCGAAGGTGCCATCATTAGCCGGTGAAGTGGCCGTGATCCCCTGAACAACGGCGTTTTCGGCGACACTCCCGCAGGCTGCCGCGAGAATCGGTAGAACGAGGATCAGTGCGCGAGAGCTTCTCATGCGTTTCGACATAGGTGATGGCCTCAAAAACGAAAGCTGATTTGCGCGGGGATGATTTGGAAATTGGGGCGGGCGCTTCCGATCCCGGTCAAGCCGATCTCGGGTTTCCAAAGGACATTCTCGGCAATACGAAAGCGCTTTCCAAATCCGACGGTGTATTCAAAGCGCGAGTAGGAACCGAGGTCGGACTTCTGGGTAAGCGAGACCGCCGAGCGCTTGGGCATAGAAGCGCTGTTCAAACTCATCTGAGCCAAAATTGAAAACGGAGCCGACGGCGAGGGAGAACCGGGTGAAAGATCCCGACTTTGCGAAGCGGGTTGTTGTGGCGATCTGCCAATCGTCGTTCAGGACCTGACGGGCAAGGCCGGCGTTAAAGCTATAGAGCGAGTCCGAGCCCTCGGCGAAAGGAAAGGACAAGATGATGTTCGCGGCTCCCGAGGCCTCGTACAGAACGGGCGGGGAAGACGAAACGTCTCCGTCGGCGATGGCCGTAGTTGCGATAAGGCATGAGATAGAGAGGAGGGTTTTGAGGTTCATGGGAAAAGAGTTTAGGGGTCCCAAAAAATTGCCATAGGCACGTCCTATGGCTTCTCTTTTAAAAGGAGCGTGCTCTGCTCCGGGCGCGTGGGCGCAAACATGGGCTTCACTCGCATCCATTCCCGTCCTGAGTTTCCAGGATACAATGGCACCATGAAAAACTTGCTGTGGGTCGATCTGGAAATGACGGGGCTCGACGTCGAGAAGGAAGTCGTCATCGAGATCGCGGCGATCGTGACCGACCTCGACTTCAATGAACGGGAAACTTATCACGCGGTCGTCCAACAGCCGCAATCCTATTTGGACAACATGGACGACTGGAACCGCGCCCACCACGGGGCTTCGGGGCTGACGGCCCTCGTCCCGAACGGCGTGGCGCCTTCGCTCGTGGAAGATCAGCTCATCGCCCTGGTGGAGCGGCATTTTCCCGCCAAGAATCGCGGGGACTTTCCCGTCCTCGCCGGCAACTCCATCGGCCAGGACCGCTTGTTCATCAACCGCTACTTCAAGCGCTTCGCGAGCAAACTGCACTATCGCATGCTCGACGTGACGAGCTGGAAAATCCTGTTCAAAGACAAATTCAATCGCGAACACAAAAAGGGCGACCAGCACCGCGCCCTGGACGACATCCGCGAAAGCATCGCGGAACTGAAGTACTACCTTCAGTTCGTAAAGATCGATTGATCAGAATCAGTCGTGGTCCAAGTGCCGTTCAGATCAACGACGCCAAGAGATGTGCGCGATGTCCCGTCTTTGCGACGTAGCTCTTGAGCAATCCCAGGACCTCTTCCTTAAGGACTCCCGTGACGACTTCGAACTTTCGAGCGGCGTAGTACGCCGGAAGCTGGGCAGCCCGCGAATAACCCGCGTGAAGATCGGACACTGAATAGACGAGCCGCTTGATGCGGTAGTTCGCGAGCGCCCCGTAGCACATCAGGCAGGGCTCTAATGTGCAGTAGATCTCGCAGCGACCTTTGAGCTCGCCGAAAAGGAGATGTTCGACTTTTCGGAGCGCATTCATCTCCGCGTGCCCCAGATCACTTCGGTCGGAGTCCACGGTGTTGTGCGCTCGACCAACGATCTCGCCGTCGCAGACGATCACGCAGCCGATGGGCATGTTTCCCTTGGCAAGAGCGAGCTTCGCTTCTTCGATGGCTACGCGCTGGAAGTCTTCAATGCTGGGCATGGAAACCCAGTATCCGGCTGGGTTCATTTTCGGTCAACGGGTTTAGCGGAAGGCTCCCAAGCGGCGGAGGCCCGCTTGCGCCGGCGGCGAAGCTTGGCTTCTCGCGTGCGGATCGCGTTTCAGAGATCCTCGATCAGGTCGTCCCACTTTCGCTGGTACGGGCTAGCGCCGAGCAGCCACTTTACCTGCGTGAGCTCGTTGGCCGGGTAGTAGAGCTCGTCGCGGTAGGCGCGCTTCCGGTAAGTCGACGCGAGTCCCTTCAGGTCGGAGATCATGGACGCAAACGTGTCGGGATGAATTCTTCGATCGCTGGTGCTCATGAAGTGTCTCGGCAAGTGGAAGGTGCCGGTGAGGTATTCGACGAATTCCCGACTATCAGTTTTGAGGAACTTCTTTTGGAAGGGGCCGCCTTCAAGCCAGTTGTGCGTGCCCTGAACGTTCAGGCGGATTTGGTCCTTGGGAAGTCTCTCCAAGAGACGCAGTTGTTCTAGTTTCTTGAGGTACTTTCTCAGCGAAGAATCGCTTAGCTTGTAACGCTTGCGAAGCATCGCGGGGTCGGACGACGTTTCCAGTAGGCCTCTCAAAAATGCGTAGTAGGCGGGCTGGGCGGCGAAGAAGGCCTCTTGTTCGTGGGTGAGCGTAAAGACGCTTTCCTTTGGCTCGGCGGACTGTTGAACCAAGTCCGCGAAGGCGATTCCGAGTGCACTACAGATGTCGATAATCCGCGCGAAAGAGGCATCGCTGGACGTGAAGATTCTCTTGATGCTCGGCTCGGACAATCCAATTCGCCCGGCCAACGTGGCATAGGTCACGCGTTGCGCCTTCATGATCTTCTTTAAGGTCGACAGGAGTCTCTCGAATTCCTGGGGGCGCGCGGGCGATCTCATGGCGGGGTAAAAGTATCGATAATAAATACTTTTATCAATCAGATTTACACAGAGTATTGAGTTCTGTTTGGTGCGTCTACACGGAGGAACGCGATGTTTCGGATGAGGACGATGGCTCGGCTTGGCATGCTTTGGGTTAGTTTTTTTACGGTTGGCTGTGCTTCAACTATGGAACTCACTCCGAGGGTTCACGATTTTACCCCCGTGTTTTTGGAGTTCTGGGCGAACAATCGGAGCCGAGGTTTGGACGATCAGATTAGTCACTTCAAGGCTGAGGTCGGCGCGGCTTTCCCGGCGTTTTATGATTTCAAGATCGAGAAGTGGCGACGACAAGGCAAGGATCCCGGCCAAGAGATTGGGAAAGAGCTGGGTGCGTTCCCATCGATTGAGTCGCGCTTTGCGACAAAGGCTCGGGTGATCTCGTCCGAGATCGCGTCCGCGCTCAAAAGTTTCCGCTCGACCTTCGATGATTTTAGAACCGACTTCGACATTTACGTCGTGCATAGCCTGGGAGAAATGGACGGCGGTGCGAGGCGGATCAACGGTGAGCTCGTCTTCATCTTCGGGGTGGACGGCATCGTGAAGTATCACCATGGCCAAAGCGACGTGCCTTTCTATCATCACGAGTTATTCCATTTTTATCACTCCCAACATGCCTTCTCGGGCGGGAGCCTATGGCGCGCGCTTTGGGGCGAGGGCCTGGCGACCCTCGTCTCGGATGAGCTGAATCCCGGGGCCACGCCCCAGGATATGATGTTGGATATGCCCGTCGGGCTCGTAGCGGCCTGCGAAGGGCGCTTACCCGAGCTTTGGTCGGAGATGCGAAGGGATCTGCTTTCCGAGTCCGAGGACGTCTACGAAAAGTGGTTCTTGCTCTCCTCGACGGACCGAGTTGTGCCGCGTCGAGCGGGATACTACCTGGGTTACTTGATAGCTAAGGAGCTACGGGCCGATCGAAGTCTCAAAGAGCTCGCGCGGCTACAAGGGCCTGAGCTTCTGAGCTTGATCGAATCGGCCACGGATCGCCTCCGGACCAAGCCATGAGCCCTCTAAAGGGCGGCGGCGGCACACGCGCCGCCGAGAGTCATGTCCGTTAATGCGTAACCCGTCTTCGGGGTCGCGGTCACGGTGACGGCCGTACCGGATCCAAGAATGACGTCGTCCACTTGCCAGGGACCCGTCTCGTCGTCCTCTTCATTCGTCAGTGTTGTTACGTTTTGATTTTGTAACTACAAGCCGAGAGGGACATCGCGGTGAGGAGAAGGGGAAAAATTTCATGCGCAGATCGTGTCACGCTTTGGCGACTACAGATCTGCGCGTCGAGAAAACGGTCGCCCTTGGATTCGTGCCCGGAGCCGTTCGCCGGCTCCCAAATCCTTAGTCTTCCAGCTCGGGGATGACTTTGGTGTCGTCCGGTTGCTTGAAGAGTCCCACCTTCACGAGCTCGCGAATAATGTAGGCGAAAGTTTCCACGGTGCCAGGCGTGAAGTTCTGCGACGCGGCCCGTCGGTTCCAGTTCAGGAACTGCAAACCCTGCGCGTACCACGGTTGGCGGCGGAAGGCGTCGGGATCGTCTTCGAAGGTGGCGTAGGCCTTGAGCACTCGGTAGATCGAATCGTCGATGTAGGGACGAAGGGCCGAGGCGGTGTAGGCCGACGGATTGGACGGCGATTTGATGAGGCCGATGTCTTTGCAGAACGCGACCAGGACCCATTGATCGCGGAGCGACTTGGGGGCTTCGTGGTAGGCGATCGTGGCGGCCTTGCGGGCTCGCAGCAAACGGTCGGGGCCCGGGAGGCCTTGCAGGCGAATGACCTGGTTGACGATCTCGTCGGCCATGAAGGCGTTCTGGGCTTCCATGACTTGGTATTCGAGGATGAGCGAGTCGACTTTGCCGATCTCGCCGATGTCTTCGATGCCCATCGTCAGACTTTTCTTGGGATACTTGATGGGTTTGCAGGCCGTCGAGTCGGACGACGAGAAGAGGGATTGAAAGAATTCGCGGCGGTTTAGCGGAGTGTCGCTCATTTAAACCCCCACGACCCGGCGGATGATCGGAATGAAGGTCTCCAGCGGTTCGAAGTTGGCGTCCTTCTTGAAGGCCGGTTTGTCGTAGACTTCGGTGAACTTCATGGCCAAGTCGTACCAACGCTCGCCGCGGAACTTGAGGTAGTAGTTCGGATCGCGGTCGATCTCGTCCCAAAAGAAGCGCCCTTGGAAGATGCCGTGATACTTGAGCATGTTGTAGGTATCGGAGCTAAGGTAGGGCTTGAGCATTTCGGCGGCCATTTCTTCGTGGTTGAGCGCCGAGACCGTCTTGGCCATGTCGTGGCAAAGCGAAGCCACGATGATTTCCGGGCTTTCGCCCGCGCGCATGGCCAAGGTGGCCGTTTGCAGCCCGTGGGTGAGCTGGTCGACGGGAAATCCGTGCCAGACATTCTTGAGCTGGCGAAGGTTGTTGATGATTTCGTCGGCGGCGTTTGCCTTCAGCGGCGGCGCGCACGTCGGCACCGCGCCGGCGGCCAACGCGG
>DDRA01000009.1:0-506 GCA_002343545.1 Bacteriovoracaceae bacterium UBA2428 | reverse complement strand
AGGCCAACGCGGTGGCGCTTCCGATCAAAGACGATCCGGCGGCGACCACCGTGACCGCGGTCACGGCCGTGGCGACCGAAGTTCCGATGAATTCGCGTCGTGATTGCAGGCGTTGTTTCATTGGCGCGGCTCCCCCAAGGGATAGTGTCTCCCGCGGACCTTCGGCCGCGCCGTCAATAATTCGGTGTTCGCGTCGGAGCGTCTCGACGTTTTTTGTGTGACGTTTCGGTAAAGTCGCTCTCCCGAGCGCGCCTTGCGGATCCGAAGCTGGTATGTCGTGAGGGGTGGGGAAACTGTCCGCTTTTTTGGCGAATCATCGGGCGTGGCGTCGCGGTCTCGTCGTTCTCATGGTCACGCTCTTGTTTTTGGAAGTCGCCTACGTCGTGGCCGCGCAGTGGTTCCTGCATAAACCGAATTTCGATCGCATCGTGAACGGCGATCCTTTCTCGGTTTACTTGCGCTACGACTCGGCATGGTCCGGGTTCCCTGGGCTGCGGCAACGGCGT
>DDRA01000010.1:827-3434 GCA_002343545.1 Bacteriovoracaceae bacterium UBA2428 | reverse complement strand
TCATCGAGGCGTGGAGAAGGGAATACAACGAGGAGCGAACGCAGAAGAGACTTGGAAAGAAGACACCGATTCAGTTTGCAAACAACTACGCGCAGCTGTTAACCGCGTAGCCCATCAACCGCGAGGTCCCACTTCCTCCAACGAAGGGGATAAGCCCAGGGCCCGTTCGATCCCGATCGTGTCCACCATCTTGAATCACAATGGCATTGCGGAGGTCGTCGCCCAAGGGCGGGGCCTCCCGATCCTATTGCCGGTCGGACTTTAGTTTCGCGCGAGCTATCTCACGAATTGGGGGCAATCCTGGGGGGAATCGGTCATGCGAATGCTTCCGACAACCCAGGAACGACGGCAAAGTGAGAGAAGCTTTTTTGGGATTCGGGTAGGTCCCCCAGCTTCTTGAATTCGCTGATGACCCCCATCGCCTCCCAGACTTGGGCCACCGCGGGGTGTTCATGGGCCTTCTCCGCCGCTTCGGCGTCTACCCACTCGATGATCTCGATGTAGGTTCCGTCACGGCTTTTCAGAGTCAGTCTCGGGCGATTCGTGATGAGCTCCAAGTCCCTAAGCACGGGGACGTGCTTTTGGATCAAAGATTCCAACTCGGCTTCCTTGCCGAGTTTTGCTTTGTAAAGGGCACAGACGATTTGCGTCATTCTCGTTTTCCTTCCTTATGGAACCACTGAAGCCAATCCTGAACTCGACGGAGCCGGGCATGGTCGAGCCGGTAATGAATCTCGCGGCCCTCTTTCCTTAAAGAGACAAGCCCCGCCTTCTCCAAGACCTTCAGATGGCGGGTCATCGTGGGCCAACTGCACGAGAACCTCTTCGCGATATCGCCGGCCGTCATGCGTCCGCCCCTGGCATTGAGAACGACCAGCGCATGACGGCGAGAAGCATGCGACAGCGCCCAAAAGATATCCTCGAAATCCTGGAGATCCCTCTCGGCTCTGCTCGTTCTTTTCATTTAGCCTATAAGGCAAGTAGTTTCTAGTTCATTAGCCTGCAAGCTAATTAATTAATCTTGGAGGCTCGCTCGAAATCATCTCCGTCCGGAGGGCAACCTTGAGATTGTCGCCGAAATCGGCGGCCAACATCGGCATGGGCGCAATGTCGTTTACGTAGTCCACGATGGCGCTCTCGATACCGAACCAGGCGGGCAAGCTTCTCAAAACATGATTGCAAAGTTCGGCCTTATTCTCAAAGATCTCATAAACCCGGATCACGTCCGCTTTTATAGTCACAACTTACCATGCTCGCAAAGTCCGTGCCGAGTTCTTAGCAGGGTCCGCAACCACCGCCGAGTTTTCCGTAGTAGCACAGGCCCGGACCGCATTGGACCGACGGAGGTTTTCTCCCGATGAATCCCGGCGTCGACGCCTCCCGTTCTAAGGTCTGCTCGCAGGCGCAGGCCGATAACCACCGGTCGGCATTGGGGTTGCCTCGTTGCATGACGACGGTCTCGCAGCCCGCCTGGACTTCCGAGTTCGAGCATTCTCCCCAGTGGGTGGGCTGAAACGCAAGGGCCGGCGCGCCGGAGAAGGCGAGGACGAAAGTCACGTGAAATCTAAAGTTACTCATTTGTGGGCTCCTTCTGTGGGGGCCAAGGTACCTGCGCCTCCTAGAGTCGTAAAATTCATTGTTTTGATATAACGATAATCTATGGTTATCAGCTCTCATCCCAATCTCATGGCGTTCTTGGCGATCCATCGGCTGAAAACGGTGCACGCCGCGGCCATTGAACTAAAGATCACTCAGGCAGCTGCCACCAAGAGATTGCAGGCCCTGGAGTCTTCGCTGGGCGTTTCTCTCTTTGTCCGTTCGCGCCGGGGAATGGCCCTGACGGAAGAGGGCGGGGCGCTCTTGAGTCTGTGCCAACAGGCGCAGGATCTCGAAGGCCAGTTTTTTCAAAACATCAGGGGCGAAAGCCGCGCCGAGGTATCGCTCAGCATCCTGGGGCCGACGACCGCGATTTCGACTCGGATCGCTTCGGATTGCGCTCCCCTCTACGGGCGCTATCCGTTTTTGCGTTTACACTTGAGATCAGACGATCACTCCAATCTCGTCGAGATGCTTCGTCGGGGCGAGGGGGATTTGGCGGTGGTGTCGCCTTCCGTCGTTCCTAACGGAATGGAAAGCAAAATGCTGCGACCCGATCGCTATATCTTGGTAGGTGCTCCCTCCCTTAAGGGCCGCCCGTTCCGCGAAGTGTTGAAGGCCGAGCGAATCCTGGATTTCTCCGAGGGCGATCGAATGACGTCCGCTTACCTCGCTAAGTTTCGTCTGGAAAGGCATGTCGGAAAGACAAGAATCTTCGTGAACGAAAACGAAGCGCTGATCCGGTATCTGAAGGCGGGCGTCGGGATCGCTACGCTAGCGGAATCCGTCGCGCTTCCTTTTCTTGCGCGAAAAGACATCGTCGCGTTGAACGAGGGGCGGGTCTTCGAGGATGCGCTTGCTCTCGTCTGGCTAAAACGCTCGAGAAGGCTGTCTTACTTTGATGATCTCGTGCGCTCGATTAAATGATTTCACGCCGGGATTCGGTGCGCCGAGCGTCTCGCGGGCGAGACGGTCTTTCATTTGGGCGCGCTCGGCGGAGGCCCGGCTTGG
>DDRA01000010.1:0-653 GCA_002343545.1 Bacteriovoracaceae bacterium UBA2428 | reverse complement strand
GCGCCCCACGGAAATGCTTCGGGATTTAGAGACGGCGCGGGCCCGGGCGCACTTTGCAACCGACGATTTCGCTATCTTCGATCGAAGCGACTGGAGTCAGCTGGTTGCCGTTGATTTCGTAGATGACGCCGTAGTGGTTGTCGCCCGGGTAATGGGAAACGTCCACGAAGACGCGGCGGGCGGGGCCTTTGCCCCAGATGATCCGGTGGACGTAAGCGCCGTCTCCTTGTAGCCAGGCGTCCACGAGGCGACGATCGTAACGCGCGTAACGGCCGCCCGGTTTCTCCGACATGAAATGCTGGACGTAGCCGCGGTAGGGCTCCGGCATCTTGAGCGCCTCTTCGGTGTCCCCGGAGCTATAGCTGAAGCCCTTGCGGCAGGAGAGGCCGTAGTCCCGCGCCTCGGACGGATCGATCTCGAAGAGGCAGTCCGGCGTTCGCGCGCGCGCGACCTCGCGGTCGGCGGCCTCGTGGCCGCCCGAAGGGGCCTCCCGCGAAGCGCAGCCGACCAAGAAACCCAAAAGAAGCATCGAAGAAAATTTTGCGGTCATTTTGAACCCTCCGGAAATGATTATGGCATCGCTCGCGATCGGACGAGCGCGGGAAGCTTCGTTATTCCTCGCCAGATCTTGGGCTTATCCCCTTCGTTGGAGG
>DDRA01000051.1 GCA_002343545.1 Bacteriovoracaceae bacterium UBA2428 | reverse complement strand
GTGGATCTCGACCCCGTCGAAGCCCGCGCGCTTGGCGTTCTCCGCGGCGAAACGATAGGCCTCGACGACGCCCGGCATCTCTTCGAGCGCGAGGGCGCGCGGGACGACGTAGTCGCGCATCGGGCGCAAGAGACTGACATGGCCCTTGGCCGCGATCGCGCTCGGCGCCACGGGCAAAGCGCCGTCGTGATAAGAGGGATCGGAGATCCGGCCCACGTGCCAGAGCTGCAGCAAGATGCGCCCCCCCGCCTCGTGCACGCCTTCGGTCACCTGGCGCCAACCCGCGACCTGCGCCTCGGACCAGATTCCCGGCGTGTCGGGATAGCCGACGCCTTGCGGATTGATCGAGGTCGCTTCGGTCAGGATCATCCCGGCCGTCGCGCGCTGCACGTAGTACTCCCGCATGAGCGCGTTCGGCACCCGGCCGCCGCCGTCCGCCCGACACCGGGTCAGCGGCGCCATGACGACGCGATTGGGAAGCAGGAGATCACCGACGCGAAGGGGCTCGAGGAGTTTCGACATGTTCCAAAGCCTATTGCAGACCCCGGAAGGCCGCCAAAGGAAAGCAGGGGGGAAACGCGTCAATGACTCAGCGAGCCAATTCGGAAGCTGTCCCCGAATTCGGCGTCGCCATCCCGCCCCGAGCCTCCCTATAAGCGCGAAACATGTGGTTTGAGCTGACCTACACCTTCCTGGGCGGCATGGGACTCTTCTTCTACGGGATGAAGATCCTCTCCGAGGCTTTGCAATCCATCTCGGGCGACTTCGTCCGCCGGGTCATCCGCTCCGTCACGGACAACCGCATCATGGGCGTGCTCGTGGGGATCGCGATCACGGCGCTCCTGCAGTCCAGTACGCTCACGACGGTCATGATCGTGAGCCTCGTCAACGCGCAGCTCATGAGCCTCGCGCAGGCCATCGGCATCATCTTCGGCGCGAACATCGGCACGACGGTCACGGGCTGGCTCATCGCGATCAAGGTGGGAAGCTACGGCCTGCTCTTCATCGGCGTGGGCGTGCTGCCGCTGCTCATGGCCAAGCACCGGGTCATCAAGCAGATCGGTCACCTCATCCTGTCGCTGGGTCTCGTCTTCATGGGCATCCAGATCATGACGGGCGCCTTCAAGCCGCTGCGCGAATCCGAGGGCTTCGCGCAGATCCTCTCGCACTTCGCGGCGAACGACTGGCTTTCGCTCCTCGCGTGCATCGGCACGGGCGCCGTGCTCACGATGCTCATCCACTCGAGCGCCGCCGTCGTGGCCATCACGATGGCCCTCGCGATGGCGGGCAACATCAGCTTCCAAACCTCGGTCGCGCTCATGCTGGGCGGCGAGATCGGCACGACGATCACGGCCATCATGGCGAGCATCGGCACGAGCACGAACGCCAAGCGCGCGGCGCGCGCCCACGCCGTCTTCAATATCGTCGGCGTGCTGCTGCTGGCCTCCTGCTTTTGGCTCTACGTGGATTTCATCGACAAGATCGTGGGCGGCGACCCGAACGCCTTCAACGACGCGCACGAGCGCCCGTGGATGGCCGCGCACATCGCCGCGTCGCAGACCTTCTTCAACGTCATCGCGACGATCGTCTTCTTGCCCTTCCTCAAGACCCTGGAGCGCTTCGTGATCTGGATCACGCCGGACGCGCCGGTCAAGGAAACGCCCCACTTGCTCTACCTCACGCCCTCGGTGGACCTGCAAGCGCCGGCGCTCGGCCTCGCGATGGCCGAGCGGGAACTCTTGAACCTGGCCGACATCACGGGCCGCGCGGTCGACGCGACCGAGAAGCTCCTCCTCGCCAAGCACTTCGACCAGAAGGCCTACGACAAGATTCACCACTACGAAGAGGTCACCGACGCGATCCAAAAAGAGATCACCGTGTTCCTCTGTCGCATTCAGCAGGCCCCGCTCGCCCCCGACCAGACGCTGCTCGCCCACTCCATCATCCAGGCCGCCGATGAGCTCGAGAGCGTGGCGGATTACTGCGCCGGGCTCGCGCGCGCCCTCTCGCGGCTGAACCAGGGCGGCGAAGCGTTCACGGAACCCGCCCTGGCCGATCTGCACAGCTACACGCGCGCCGTCATGGGGAACTACCGCGAGCTACTCGCCGCGCTCCAGAAGGGCGAGCCGCTCGACCAGCGTCACTTCGAACGCGAGAAAGAGGCGCTCGCCCACGAAGGCAATCGCCTACGCGATCAACACCGCCAGCGCCTCGAGACGCGCAACTGCACGCCGATCGCGGGCATGATCTTCACCGACCTCATCGTGGGACTTCGCAAGCTCAAGGGGCACACCCTCGACGTCGTGAAGGCCCTCTCGATCCAGGCCTAGTCGCCCCATGAACCCTTGTGATTGCGGATCGGGCGCGGACTTCGCGGCGTGCTGCGGAGCGATCCTTTCGGGCCGAAGCGAAGCCTCCGGCCCCGAAGCCCTCATGCGTTCGCGCTATACGGCCTACCGCCGTCACGACTTCGACTATCTCGTCCGCAGCACGGACCCCGAACGTCGGGCCAAAATCGACCACGACGCCAATCGGGAATGGGCGCTTGAGGCAAAATTCCTCAAGCTCGAGATTCTGGACTCGAGCGAACAAGGCACCCGCGGCGAGGTCGAATTCAAGGCGACCTTCGAGAGCAAGGGCCTCGTGCAAGTCCACCACGAACATTCCGTCTTTCGACGATTGAATCGACGCTGGTACTTCCGCGAAGGCACGCCCGTCGACTAAAAGCATCGTATGCGCGCGCCGGAGTCCGAAACTTCCTTTTTCGAGCCGGGCACCTACTGGCGTCGGGAAGATGCGCGCAAGGTCGCCTTTCTCATCGACGGCGAGACCTACTTCGCCGCGCTCGCCGAGGCCTTTCGCCGAGCGCGACGATCCATCTTTATCCTCGCCTGGGACATCGGCGCCAAAGTCGAGCTCGAAAAAGGCGACACGCCCACGCGATTGGGCGAGCTGCTCGCCGAACTCGTGCGTGCGCACCCCGAGCTCACGGTGCGCGTGCTCGTGTGGGACTCCCCGCTCGTCTACGCGCCGGGGCGCGAATCCCCCTTCTTGAACGGCGAGTGGGAGACGAGCGATCGGCTCGTGGTTCATCGCGACGACGTCCATCCCGTCGGCGCCTCCCACCACCAAAAGATTATCGTCGTGGACGAGGACCTTGCGTTCAGCGGGGGCTTCGACGTTTGCCACGGACGTTGGGATACCTGCGAACACCTTGCGGACGACCCGCGGAGGCGGGATCTCGCGGGCGACCCTTACTCGCCCTTCCACGACGTCCAGATGATGGTCCAGGGGCCCGTCGCGGCCTCGCTCGCGGAACTCGCGCGGGAACGCTGGCGCCGCGCCACGGGCGAGTCGCTCGAGGCCGCCCCTCCCCGCTCCGATCTCGAGTGGCCGGCCCGCGTGCCCGTCGACCTCGAGAACGTCCCGGTCGCGATCTCGCGCACCTTCCCCGCCTTCGCGGAAGGGCCCGAAGTCCGCGAGATCGAAGCGCAGACGAAACTCGCCCTGCGGCGGGCACGATCGCTCGTGTACATCGAGAACCAGTTCCTCACCTCGAAAAGCATCGGGCAAGCCTTGCTCGCTTCGCTACGCGAAGGCCAGGGTCCCCAGATCGCCTGCGTGCTGCCCGAGCGCTCGGCCTCGGTGTTGGAAGAAAGCACGACGGGGGGGCTTCAGTTCCGACTGCTCAAGAAACTCCGGCGCGCCGACCGCCACGGGCGCTTCGGCGCCTACTTTCCCGCCGCGCCGAACTTGGGCAAGGAACGTATCATCGTGCACTCGAAGGTCCTTGTCGTGGACGACGAGTTCCTGCGCATCGGCTCCGCGAACCTCAACAACCGCTCGATGGGCCTCGACACGGAATGCGACCTGAGCCTGGCCGCCGAAGGTCGCGAAGACGTGCGCGCGGCCATCCGCGCTTTCCGCGCGCGGCTGCTCGGCGAGCACCTTGGCATGCGGCCCGAAACCGTCGAGTCCGAGCTCGACGCCGCGCGCCCCTTGCACGGGCTTATCCGTCTCCGGGCCGAGCATCCGCGTACGCTCCGGCCGCTCAAAAAACGCCCCTCCCTCTTTTTGCGCTGGATGACTTGGGCCAAGCCCATTTTCGACCCGGACCGCGCGACGGCGCGCGAACAACTCGTGAGCGACTGGTTCCGCATCGAGCGGGCCCTGCCGCGCCCGCGCTTTCGCGTCGGCTCACTCCTGCTCGCCGCCTTCTTCGCGACGCTCGCCCTGCTTTGGGAATGGCGTCCGCCGACGCTCGCGCCCCTGCGGCTGCTGCCCTTCGCGGAAACCCTTCCCTACGCCGCGCTGCTTTTTGGCGTGGGCGGGTTCTTCATGGCGACCCCGCTCTTGCTCCTCGGCGCCGCGATTTTCCTCTGGGGGCCCGAACGCGGACTCGTCTTCGGTTGGCCGGGACTCGTGGCGGCTTGCCTCATCCAGTACGGCATCGGCATGTTTTTTTCGTTCGAGCGCATCCGCGCGTCCCTGCGCGGACGCCGCCCCAAGCTCTTCGTCGGGATCTTACGCGCCCGCGTCTTGCCGCGTGGTCTCCGGCGCGCGCTCTCGATGGCTCCGCTCACGATTTTGAACCTCGTTTCGGGCGCCACGCGCATGCCGATCGTGCCCTTCATGCTCTACAGTGCGTGCAGCACGCTCTCGATCGTGGGTGCGTTCGTCCTCCTCCAGATCGCGACGGAAGCTCTCTACGCCCAGGGCGGCCGCGAACGGGCTTCGATCCTCTTGTTCTCGCTCGCGGGGATTCTCGCCCTGCGCGGGCTCACCCCCGGAAAGGAACGACGCGCATGATCCGAGTCTTTTCGTACAACATCCACAAGGGCTTCGGGTGGACGGCCAAGTCGCTTGTCGCGGCCCCCATCAAGGAAGCTATCCATTCCGCGCATCCCGACCTCATCTTCCTGCAGGAAGTCGTCGGCGAGAACGCCAAGCACAAGGCCCGCTTCAAGGAATGGCCCGAGCTCGCGCAGCACGAATACTTTTGCGCGGGTGACCTTTGCCACGCGCGCTACGGCAAGAACGTCAGCTACCCGGCCGGTCACCACGGCAACGCGCTCATCAGCCGCTACCCCGTGGATTTCGAGCGCAACGTCGACCTGACCCACTTCAAACGCGCGCCCCGCGGCGCCCTGCACGTGCGGGTGAACCCGCCCGGACGCGCGCCGATCCACGCGCTGAGCGTGCACATCGGACTCGTCGAGACCGAGCGTCGCGCGCAGACTCGACGGCTTTGCGACTACGTCGAGCGCGAGATCCCGAGCGATGCCCCGCTCATCGTGGCGGGCGACTTCAACGAC
>DDRA01000143.1:9281-12168 GCA_002343545.1 Bacteriovoracaceae bacterium UBA2428 | reverse complement strand
GACGTGTCGATCCAGGCGCAGATCCTGAACCTGCTGCTCGACCTGCAAGAGGAACTCGGACTCACGTACATCTTCATCTCGCACGATCTCGCGGTCGTGAAGTTCATCTCGGACGAAGTCGCCGTCATGAACGCCGGCAAGATCGTTGAGATGTCGGACGCGGTGTCGATCTACACGAAGCCGCAGCACGACTATACGAAGAAGCTGCTCGGCGCGATCCCGGCCGGCATCCCGAAGGTCTTGCGCGAAGCGGGCCTCACGGAGTCCCGCGCCTAAAAACGTTTCGCACGCCGAGGTCTCTGGGGAGGGACGACGACGATGGGGTTGGGCGGATCGAAAACGCTGCTGATCGGGGCTCTGCTCGGCGCTTTCGGCGCTTCGGCGCAGACGCTTTCGTGGCCCGCGGGGCAGGCGCTGCCGCACTTTCCGAAGGCTTGTCTGCCCTTGCACGTCGTCGATACGGAGAACCTGAGCTACGCGCAGACGGTGCTCCTCGCCTCGATCCAGGGACGCTTCAACGCCGCGACGGCGACGGAGTGCCGAACGACGGAACGTCGAAGCCTCTACCTCACGAAGAGCGTGACCGAGGGTAAGTACAACTGGCTCGAGACCTTGCGCATCCCTTACCAGAACAAGACCTACGACGAGATCCTGGACGAGTACCTGCCGCTCATCCGCTGCGCGTTGGTCTACGACGAAGCCCTTCCGTTGACCGTGAACCTGGCCACGCACCTCGCGGCCCGGCGCGGTTGCGTCGTCGTGGACACCGCGCTCGGGCAAGCGCTGAAGGCGCGCAAGCCGAGCCTCGACGTCAACGCCGGCCTCATCGGCAAGTACCCGACCAAGTACGCCGTCAACAATCGCGTCATCGAAGAGGTCGAGAAGCAGAAGAATCGACCGCCCCGTATTCTGCTCTCGCTCACCCCGCGCATCGCGGACGGGATCCGTGAGCTCGCTTTCGCGCTCAACGAAGAGGCCTTCGTGTTCTACATGTCCTTCGTCGGCGACGAGGGGCCGCGCAAACCGAAGTGGCCCCTCGACCCTTCGCACGGGAATCCCAAGGACCCCTTCGCCTACTACATCGGTCTCATCGAGAAGTTCTGGAGGACGACGGCGCAGGGCTTCACGGACGCCAAAGAGGTCGCGCAGATGGCGACCTTCGCGCGGAGCCTCGCGCCGAACACTCTCGCGATGGGCTTCTACGAGGGCGAGGTCCGCTCGATCCGGAACATGTCGCAGCACAAGATGCCGACGGTCGTGGGGACTTCCTTCGCGAACTACTCGATCTGGAGCTCGTTGCGGGAGCCCCTGCGCAAGCAAAACAACGCGCGCCCGAACTCGGCCCGGCCGATGAACGTCGAGAAGAAGCTTTACCTGAACCTGCTCGTCGGCGACGGCGACAACACGAGCTACGTGCAGCATCACCTCAAGACGGTTTTCGATAACTGGCGCGGGCGGGGCAAGTACGCGCTGAACTGGACGATCGCGCCCGGACTGGCCGACTCGGGGCCGGCCCTCTTCAATCACTTCATCAAGGGCGCGACGAAGAACGACGACTTCGTGGCGGGCCCTTCGGGCCTCGGGTACTTTCATCCCGCGGCCTGGGGCGAGCGCGAAGCGCCGCCGAAGGAGCCCATCCGGGACCGTCGCGAGTTCGACGCCTACTGGCGCATGACGGGCGATTACCTGCGCAAGACGAACTTGCGGGTCGTGAACGTCGTCAACGACCGCAAACGTTTGACCGACGAGATCGGGGCCGTCATCCGTCGAAACTGCCCCGAACTGCTCGGGATCGCGAACGACGCCGTGGGGATGCCGGACAAGGCCGATCGCGCCTACCTGATCGACGGCGAGTTACCCGTGAGCTCGCTCGAGCAGCGCTTCACGAACGCCGAGGAGTTCCGCGCGGTGCTCGCCCCCTTGCTGAAAGAGTTCGACGCCGGCACGCAGCCGCTCTTCGTTTCGCTGACCGTCGAGTCTTGGCAAAAGGACCATAGTTACGTGAACGCCGTGCTGGACGAGCTCAAGGCGCAAGGGCGCCCCGTCGAGGCGTTGCGCTCGGATCGCTTTTTTCCGATGCTGAAGCAGTCGCTCTTGAAGGCCCGGGCCGGGGCGAATCGCTGACGCCGGACCGGCCCTCGACGGCGCTTGGACCCGCTCCGCTTCACGAAAGCTTCACGCTTCGTCGTGGCGTCCTTGGTTAAGATATAGGCATGGGATGGAAGCGCGCCCGCGTTTTGACGTTCGCCACCTTGGTCGTTGGGTTTTGGCATCCTCGCGCGTTGGCGCACGACGGGGCCGAAGCGGCCGCCGCTTACGCCGAGCAGGCGGGACATTCCGGCGCCGCGCAGCCGAGCGCCGGGTCCGAGACCGCGCCCTCGGGGCCGTCCGTGCCCGACGACGTCACGGACAAGGGTCGCTACACCAAACTCAACAACAGTTTCGGTGAGGAGATTGCGAACTTCGTCGCGTGCCTTTCGCCGAAGGCCTTCAAGAATGGCCTCAATCCCGACGTTCAAATCGCCGAAATGGGGGCCGTCTTTCGAGCCTGGCGTCAGGGGCTGATCAAGGCCGGAAGTTATTCGGCCGCGAGCGCGCAGCCGCTCTTTGCGTCGACCTTCGTGCAGAAGACGAATGGCTTCAAAGCCGACATCGCCAAGAACGACAGCAATGGTGCCTATGACCGACTCGTCGGCAGCTTGAACATGCTCGCTTCGGTCAACATGAAGGCTGTCGAAGCTTGTGGCGGCAAGGGCAATGCGAGCGCGCACTCGATCAAGGATTATTTGGCCTCATGCCAGGCTCCCGGGGCCGAGTCGCTCGTGGAGGCGTGGAACTCCGCTTGGAAGGGCTACCGGTCGAGCTTCGAAGGCACCTACGCAACTTA
>DDRA01000143.1:3616-9132 GCA_002343545.1 Bacteriovoracaceae bacterium UBA2428 | reverse complement strand
CCGACGACGCGTGCGAAGGTCTGTAAGGCCGATCATCGTCTCTACGAGGATTCCTCCAAACGCGAGCGCCTCGCGGTGAGCGATGCCGAGACTCCGAGCTCGGAAACCGCGAAAGAGCCGAAGCCGTCGACGGAGCCCACGGCCTCGGCGTCCGCGGCGTCTTCTTCGCCCCCGGCGGCCGCGAAGCCCGAGCCTTCCGCTCCGAACGAGGTAAAGATTGGTACCGCGCCTTCCCCCGAGGTCGCCAAGAAGGCGCTCATTAGCGCGGTCGTGGATTTGGCTCCGCTGGGGCCTTTCAAGCTTCCCGCGAAACTCGCCGCCGAGGCGGTTCTGCCCGCGGCCGAAGAAGCTTGGGCCAAGCGACAGACGGAATCGCCCGAGCCTTCGGGCGCGGCTCCGCCGGCCACGCCTCAGCCGGCCGCGCCTCAGCCGGCCGCTCAGACCGGCACGCCCGGTGTCGGCGGTGGCTTTTTTGATGCTGATGCGCCTCCTCCGCCGGTCGCGCCTCAGCCGGCCGCGCCGGTGCCCGATGCCGACGAGGTGCTCGCGGCGAAGGTGCGAGAACTCGCAAAGCATTCGAGATTCCGAACGGACGATGGCGCGCGTGGAGTCCTGGCTCCCCAGTGGAACTGGCAGTTGGCTTTGGACGACTTCGGCTTCGCCACCTACACGGATGCCGAGTTACGTGATCTAACGAAGGACGTTAACGCCGCCAAAATGCGAAGTCTTTCGCCTGCGAAGCGAAGGCAATTGGAGAATCTCGTCGAGAGTTTTAACGACTAGACGACGCTCTTCGATGGAGAACTCCACGAAGATTCCTAGTTCTCAAGCAAGTGGCAACGCCCGCTCCGGAACGGCAAGCGCGGCGGGCGTTCCCCTTCCGCATGACGCTCCAAACGCCAATAGCGTAAGGAACGCGCGCGGGACCAGCTGCGGCCGCCCGTGCGCCGGTAGAGTCCGGCTTGGCCGACGTGGGGCGCGCCTTGGCGCAGGAGCTCCTCGACGTTGAACTCGAGGCCCCAATCCGCCTCGGCCCAACCGAAGAAGCGGTCCACCCGGTAAGTCGACGAAGGCAGCAGCGTGCGAAGTGCGCGGTCCGCGAGCACGGCGATGCCGCTCGAGTTCTGGCTCTGCGCGTCCGCGATGAGTCGGTCCGGGTCGTTGGGGTCACAAGACTGAAAGACGAACTGCAGCGTGGTCGGATCGAAGCGAAACGCGTACTGGCGATCTTGGCCCTCGATCCGCACGATGTCGGTGACGATCTGCAGGCGTCGCTGCGCGAGTCGTCCGGCTTCGATCGCGACGGCGTTTCCGCCCGCGTCCAGACCCGCGAGAAAGGCCGCCTGGACTTCGTCCCCGCTCCGGCGGGTCGCGGGAGCTTCGGCCGGATCCGCCGCCCGCGCCGATCGCGAAGCTCCGCGCGCGGATCCTCGCTCGTCGTCGTTCGTTTCGCGCGCGGCGGGGACGGACGTGGGGGAAGTCGCTGGGGTGGGAGTGGAAGCCGAAGGGGGCGGCGACTCGGGCGCGGCCCCCGGCTTCGCGAGCTTGGCTTCGAAGCCGTCGAGGGAGGCGGCCGGAAGGCCGAAGCGAGCGACGGGAGAACGTGGGCCCAAGAGCCAAGCGACGGCCAATCCCAGCAGCACCGCCAGCAGGAGCCGCGTCTTCACTGCACGTCCTTCAGGAGGAAGCCGCCTCCCGCGCGGGGCGCGAAGTTCAGCCCGAGCCGGCTGTAGGGACTGTAGGAATGCATCCCGTTGATCTCGGCCTTGAGGCCGGCGCCGGCCGCGACGAAGCCCTTGAGCGTCGTCAGGAATCCCGCGAAGTGGCGGGGCGCGAAAGGATCAAATCCGCCGTCCTCGCGGCAGTTCGAGGGCGTATCGACGAGCTTCGAGAGATCGTAGAGAAACTCGGCGTCGCGCACGAAGAGCAGGCGCGTGTCGCAAAAACGCGCGGGCGCCATGAGGCGGTGGCCGGTCACGATGACGGTGGGGCGTTGCGCGCGCGGCAGGTCCGGCTCGGGCGGCAGGGCACCGTATTCGTAGACGCGCGTGCCGCCTTCCAGGAAGTTGCGGACTTCGGCCCCGTGCGCGTCGAGCTCGGCGTGCGTGGGCTTGAGCCCGTAGGCCTCGAGGTGATGGCCATGTTCGTGCACGAGGATGGCGGCGATCTCGAGCCAGCCGATGGGCTCGGGCTGACCGTCGGGCCCTTCGCGCACGATGAGGTCCTCGTTCACGTGGATGGGGCTGCCGGCTTGGCTTCCCGTTTTGGCGACGCGCACTTGGCCGTCGATTTGGAAGGAGCCGGGTTCGCGTCGTTCCGACCCGAAGACCAGTTTCGAGGGGCGGCGCTCGAGGTCGCGTCGGAGACGGGTCCAGGGTCCCCAGAGCGCGTGGCGCGCGATCTCGGAATCTCGCACGTTGAAGTTGTCGCGGTAGGCCCGATCGAGGCGCCACGCGAGAAGCTGCGAGGCGTAGCGGTTCAAGAACTCGAAGCTCGCGCGCGCTTCCTCGAGCGCGGTCGTGGCGGCTCGACCCTTGAGTTCGGCCGCCGTCCAGGGGCCGCCCACGGGAGCCGGGCCGATGCCGAAACGGGGTTGCGCCGAAACGATCGACGCGAAACCGAGCGTCGCGCCGAGGAGCGAGGCCGAGAGCGCGTTCATCGCGCGCTCCGACGAATCTCGAGCTGCTCGAGGTCGAGGGTCCTGTCCGTCTTGCAGCGAAGCGCGAAGAAGACGTCCTCGGCCGCGCGCCAGCTCCCTTCGCAACGTTGACTCGAACGCACCTGGTAATGGGAGCTCGGAATCATGGTCGTGCGGAGTTGCGCGAGGGCCAGGCTTTCCGCCGGCCGGCCGTTCGGGCAGCGAAGCGCCGCGCGGAACTGCGGCAGGAGATCCACGACTTGCTTGTCGTTCGTGACGAGGAAACCCAGGCTTTCCCGGGTGGCGGGATCGCTCAGCAAACTCACGAGTCCCGAGCAGTTCCCGAGGTAATCGAAGGCCGAAGTCTCGCTGCGGTACGAGGCGTAGCGGACGATCCGGTCGGAGAGATCGCGCCCGCGCGTGGACGCGAGGCCGGCCTTCGCGCTCCACAGGCGGACGGCGAAACCGAGCGCCTGGGGCACGTTCAGCGGCCGCGTCGCGCCCGTCGCGTCGTTCGGGTAGAGCGCGTGCAGGTTGACGCGGGTGAAGCCGCTCGCCTCGGTGGGCAAGAGAAACTCGGCCCCCGCGAAGAGCGCCCGATCGTCGACGATGCGCACGCGATCGAGCCGGCGCGCTTCGGCTTCCGCGACGGCGCGGATGGCCCCGAGGTCGCGTTGGAGCTCGGCGTCCGCGAAGAGCGCGTGCGTGGCCGCGCGCTCCAAGTAGCGGGGCAGGTGGCCCAAGGCGTAGGCGAGATTGGATTCGGCGAGCCCGCCGCCGTTGTTCACGATGTCGCCGCCGCCGCCCGCGGCGTTGGCCTCGCGGAAGGGCGCGGGGCCAAGGAAAAGAAGGCCGAAAAGAACGAGTTCCTTCATGCGATCTCCTGCGGGCGGGGAAATGGGAAGCCCGGGCGACGAGGTCACCCGGGTGAGAGAGTCGAGGGACTTTAGTCGAGGCCGGCGACGGGGACGGAGTCCTTGAACTTGTCGAGGCCGATCTTGGACATGATGATTTCGTCGCGGCGCTGCTGGATGAAGGTGTTGATCACGGCCGACTTGACGAGCGACATCGGCAGGAAGCGCAGGCCGGTGTGGATCGGGCGATCCTTGCCTTTGGTGCCGGCGACGTAGTCGCTCCAAACGACTTCGGCTTGGATCGCGAAGAGCTCCGAAGTGTGGGGGAGCGGAATCTCGACGCGCACGACGGTCTTGCCTTTGACGACCTCGGGGGTCTTCAAGCAAAGGCCGCCCTTCGAGAGGTTCAGCAGTTCCGCGTTGAACACGATGGGGCCGCTCAAGAAGCGGTAACGAACCGCGAGGTTGAAGTCGACGCGCTCTTTCCGCATGACGTGCGCGCGGAAGATCCCCTTGCCGCCGCTCGCCGCGAAGAAGGCCGCGGGATCGAATTCTTCCTCGGCGCTGGATTCCTTCGCGCTGTCTTCGAGCGCCGCCTTGAGGGCCGCGGCCGCCTGCGCCTTGCGCTTGTCGACGACCGTCACGGGAGCCGCCGCGACCGCCTTCGCGGGCTTCGAGGCTTCCTTCGCCTTGGTCTCTTTCGCGACGGGCTTCGACTTGGTCGTGGCCGGCCGAGGTGCGGCCGGCTTAGGCGCGGCGGCCTTGGCGTGTTTCGCGACTTTCGCGGGCTTCGCCGGAGCGGCCTTTTTGACGGTCTTCGCGGGCTTGGCGGTTTTCTTGGTCTTAGCGGCCATCGCTACTTCCTATCTCATAGAAGGTGTACTAAGGCTAACTTCACGGCTTTATAGAATTTAACGCAAATGGTCAAGAGAATCATTCCAGAGCTCTCCCCGCCGTTCAGACTTCAACGTATTCAAGCGCTTCAGGACGCCGTGGGCGACTGGCTGCTGGGCTTCGAGTTTTACCCCGCGGACCCCGAAAACTGGGTCCTCGCCCAAACGCCGGGCAAGGGGCTCACGCTTTTGGAGCGTCCCCGCAAGGCCTGGCCCGGCCAGCCCCGCGCCCATCCCCTCGAGCTTTACCTCAAGGCCCACGGCCTTAACCAAAGGGTTTCCGCGTGGGAGCGCCTGACCGACCACGTCTGGGCTTGGACCCTGGAACCGAGCGGGACGAAGGTCCATTGGGTCCTGGAGGGGGCCAAGCTCAAGGTCACGGTCGTCCTGGGGGAACGGGCCGACGTCAAGAAGCGTCCGAAGCGGGACTTCGAGGTCGAGCTGCCGCTCGCGAAGTGGGTCGAAGTGGCGTCGCCGGACCCGGTCGAGGGCGCGTCTTCGCCGCCCGAAGGCGAGGCCTCCCCCGCGTCGACCCTCGGCGAAGTCCAACGGCGTTCCCAGGAGGAACGGAAGCGCGAAAAACTCCTCGGCAACGTGCGGGGAGACCTCGAGCGCGCCGAATCCGAAGCCCGCGAGTGGGCGGAGCTTTGGGAACACCTGCGCCTCCACCCGCGGGCTTTCGAGTCGGAACGGGGTTGGCCGGAAGGCCCGCTTGGCGTCGTCGTGGCGGCGCAGTCTCGGGGCGAGTTGCCCAGTTGGGGGGCGGCGTCGGTCGGGCCGGCTTCGCGCAAAGTCTTCGATCGCAAACGCCGGGTCGAGCGTCGGGTGGAAGGCGCCCGCAAACGCCTGCGCGAGTTGGAGTCGGGGGCGGCCGGTCGCGCGCGTCCCCTCGTTCCCGGAAGAAAGCGTCTTCCCGAGGGGCCCGTGGCGTCCCCCGAAGCGTCGACCCGCCCGTCCCGTCGCCCGGGCGTCTGGGTCGAGATTTTGGCGGGGCTCTGGGCGCGGGTCGGACGCAGCGCCGAAGAGAACGACGAACTCTTTCGACAGGCGCGGGACCGCGACCTTTGGTTTCACGTGCGCGGCCAGTCGGGCTGCCACGTCTGGATCCCGCGCGGACAGAAGGGCTTCGGC
>DDRA01000143.1:0-3442 GCA_002343545.1 Bacteriovoracaceae bacterium UBA2428 | reverse complement strand
GCGCCAAGGCCGCCCCGCCGGAGCACCTCGTCCAGGCCGGCTGCCAGCTTGCGCTCGTCAACTCGGACGCCGCGCGTTCGGGCTTCGCCGTGGTCGATTTCACCGAACGACGCTCCCTCAAGAAGATCGCCGGCCAAGCGGGGGGCGTTACGATCCAGCGCTCGGAGACGCGTTCGACGCACCTCGATGAGGCCTTTGAAAAACGTATCCTGAAAAAGTAGCCTCGCCCCGTGAGCGAAGTACAAAGCGTGCCCGAATTTCGATTGAGTTCCCGAACCCTCTCCGTTTTGGAGTGGGCGCGCGTGCGCGCCGCGGTCGGCGAGAAGATCAAGAGCCCCTACGGCCAGGATCTGCTCGCGCGTTGGCAGCCCGGGATCTTCTCTCGTTTCGAGGCCGAGACCTCGGCGCGCGCCGTGCTCGAAGTCGCGGCCGCCAAGCAGGGCGGTCTGCCCGGCCTGCCGATCTCGGACCTTCCCGACGTGCGGGCCCCGCTCAAGCGCATCTCGCGCCAAGGCCGCATCACGGTCGAGGAATTCGGCGCGCTGCTGCGCTTCCAGCGCGCGAGCGCGGGCCTCGAGCTCTACCTGAATCGCTTGCGGGAACAGGCGCGCGCCCTGCGCACGTGGCTCGCCGGCCTCGATCCGCTCGAGGCGTGGGGCAAGCGGCACGCACCGCTGCTCGACGCCCAAGGGCAGATCGCGGATTCCGCGAGCGAGGATCTGCGGGCGCTGCGGGCCTACTCGAAGGACCTCGCCGCGAAGATCGAGGCGAGGCTCGAGGACTACCTGCACAATCCCAAGTCGCGGGAGCTGCTGCAGGATTCCTACATCACGATCCGCGACGGCCGCTTCGTGCTGCCGATCAAGACGAACTTCAAGGGCCGCGTGCCCGGCATCATCCACGACATCTCGAATTCCGAGCAGACGCTCTTCATCGAGCCTCAGGAAGTCGTCGAGTGGAACAACCAGCTGAAGGTCGTCGAGAAAGAGATCGAGGAAGAGATCGAGCGCATCCTGGCCGAGGTCGTCTCGCGCACGGAGCCGCTCGCCGAGCAGTTCTCGGTCAACGCGCACGTCTTCGCCCGCGCCGACCTTTGCGCGGGCCTCGAGGAAGTCACCGCGGAATGGTCCAAGCACCGCGTGGCGGCGGCGTGGCGCGACGACGCGGACCTGCGCTTCGGGCTCGTGTCGCACCCCTTGCTCGGCCTCGCGCGCGAGGTCGTGCCGAGCTCGTTGTCGTGGAAACAGGGCATCGTGCTCACGGGCCCCAACACGGGCGGCAAGACGGTCTTGCTCAAGACGATCGGCCTGGGCGTCTGTCTCGCGTGGGCCGGCGCGCCGGTGCCCGCGCAGGACGCCGTCATCCCGACGAACCTGGGCGGTCTCTTCGCCGATATCGGCGACGACCAGGATCTCTCGATGAACCTCTCGACCTTCTCGGGGCATCTCGCCGTGCTGAAGGAGATGATCGAGGAATCCCGCGCGGGCGACCTCGTGCTGCTCGACGAGATCGCGACGGGAACCTCGCCCGAAGAAGGCCAGCCCCTCGCGCAGGCCGTCATCGAAAGCCTGCTCGAACGCGGCGCGCGCCTGCTCGTGACGACGCACTACGCGAATCTCAAGCACTTCGCCATGACGGACGAGCGGCTCCGCATCGCCGCCATGGGCTTCGAGATCCGTCGCTCCAAGCCGACCTACGAGATCCACCTCGATATCCCCGGTGAGAGCTCGGCCTTCGACACGGCCGCGCAACTGGGCTTGCCGTCCGCCGTGATCCAGCGCGCGCGGGCTTTGCGCGGCGAGGTGAACGAGGACCTGAGCGTCGCGGTCAAGCGACTCGAAGAAGCGCGGCGACGCTTTCAGGACCGCGAGAACGAGCTCGAGGACGCACTCGAGAAGGCGAAGGCCCGCGAAGCGAGCGCGCAGGCCCGGGTCCTCGAGTACGAGGCCAAGCAGCGCGCGGGACTCTCGGAGGAATCCAAGGAGATTCTCCGTTCCTTCTCGGCGCTGCGCGAGGAACTTTCGCAGGCCGTGCGCCGCGCCTCGAGCGAGGAGCTTAAGGCGGGCGGTTTGAACCTCTTCCAGAAGGTCGCCGAGGGCGCCGAGAAAGTGCGGAGCGCGGCCGGCGAGATCGAGCGCGCGACGCCGTCCACGGTCCCGCTCGCGGGCGACGACATCCATCCCGACGCCGTCGTCCACGTCGAGGGCCTCGGCCTTGGCACCGTGCTCGAGGTGCCGCCGCAGATGAACGACCGCTCGCTCGTGCTCGTGCAGGTCGGCGAGATCAAGTCGCGGGTCGCGCGTTCGCGCCTCAAACGCGCCAACCACGAGCAGATCCGCGGCCTCCAGGCCTCGAAGAGCGCGCTCCAAGTGCGCGACCGCAAAATCCAGACGGGCGGCGCGCCGCTTACGCCGGCGGGCAAGGGCTCGTCGTCGTTCATCTGCGACGTGCGCGGCCAGCGGGTCGAGGAAGCCATGCGCAAAGTCGTGACCGCGTTGAACGAGCTCGCACGCGACGACGGGGCCGTCGTGACGATCGTGCACGGCCACGGCTCCGAGCGTCTCAAGGATACGATCCGCACCTACCTCGCGAAAGAACGCGGGGACCTGCAGTACCGCTCGGGCCAATGGCCGGGCGAGGGCGGCGACGGCGTCACCCTCGTCGAACGCGCGCGCTAGAAAGGCGTTAGAAAGGCGTCAGGTTCCTTTTGGTTCAGCGGCTGCGTCATTTGACGCGCCCGCTGAACCAAAAGGAACCTGACGCCTTTTAAAAATTTCCCGCGGCCGGTCTCGAAGCGCGCGGCGTTCGCGCCTAGAACGGGCTCAGGATCGCCATCCCGCCCCGGGGGGCGGAAGAGGAGTTTGAAATGGATCGTAACCTTGCGCTTGAATTCGCCCGCGTGACCGAAGCCGCCGCCATCGCGAGCGCCCGCTGGATGGGCCTCGGCGACCGCAACGCGGCCGACCAAGCCGCCGTGGACGCGATGCGGAAGGCCCTCGACAAGATCCACTTCGAAGGCACGGTCGTCATCGGCGAAGGCGAGCGCGACGAGGCCCCGATGCTCTACATCGGCGAGAAGGTCGGCGCCCGCGGCCCGGGCGCCCCCAAGATCGACCTCGCGCTCGATCCGCTCGAAGGCACGAACCTCTGCGCGCTCGGCCACTACGACTCGATCACGGTCATCGCGGCGGCCGAGAACGGCTCCTTCCTGCACGCGCCCGACACCTACATGGACAAGGTCGCCGTTGGCTCGGACTGTCGCGGGCGCCTGAAGTACGAGATGCCGACCGCGGAGAAGCTGAAGGCCGTCGCGGAATGCAAGCAGAAGCCCCTTTCCGACGTGACCGTCGTCGTGCTCGACCGTCCCCGCCACGAAAAACTCATCGCGGAATGCCGCGCGAGCGGCGTGCGCATCAAGCTCATCGGCGACGGCGACGTCTCG
>DDRA01000049.1:37899-43144 GCA_002343545.1 Bacteriovoracaceae bacterium UBA2428 | reverse complement strand
CGTTGAAGGTGAACTTCGACTCCATGAGGCACTTCTCGAAGGCGTCCAGCGTGGAAGGCGTTTCGCAACCCGTACCGCCGGCCTTCGGCAGCACGAGCACGAGTTCTTCGGCCCCGCGGCCGCTCACGTAAACGAGGTCCGTCGTCTTGCCGCCGAGTTTCATCCAGAGACGGTTCACGACGGGTTCGGTCTGGATCTCGTCGCCCCACTTGAGGCTCCAGCTTTGGCCGTAGACGTCTTTGGCGCGTACCTTCGGTGAAGTCGCCGAATTTTTGATGGCGTCCAGGACAAGGACGCGGCGGGCTTCCGAAGGGGCGTAGCTCTCGGTCGCGCCGAGGACATTCTTCCCGCGCAGCTCTTCGGTCAATCGACGGCCGACGAAGTCTTCCCAATCTTTGAATCCGTCCGGATGTTCCTGGCGGTACCTTTCGGTGTGCCAGACGGGGTGCCCTTCGCCGATGTCTTGATCGGAGACCCATTCGTGGCTCTTGCCGACAAAATCCTCCGGCGAGAGGTGGCGGGTTCCGCTTTCGTCGACGAGGTTCTGCGCCTCCGCCTTGGCCTGCGTCGCATCGAGGAGGGCGTCCACCTTATCGACGAAGGGAAGGCTCGAGACGCGCTCGCTCAAGAAGAGGCGCTTCGCCCGGAGCAGCGAGTTACGAAGTTGATGGGTTCGCTTGCGGAGCCGATCCACGCGGCTTTCGCCGCTCTCCTCGCGCGCCTCGGGGGCGAGGCCGGTGCCATCCTCGAGATCGATGGCCCAGACTCCGTAGAGGATGCGGAGTCCGACGAGGACGCCGGAACTACGCTTGGCCGTGGATTCCGAGGCGACCGCGGCTTTCACGATCTCCGAAGCCTGCGTCAGCAGCTCGCGTTGCGTGCGGTGATCCTTGCCCTCATGCTTGGCGCGTTCGGCGTCGAGCGCTTTGAGCAGCGCCTGGGGATCGATCGAGTCGCGCTGATTCGCGTCGAGGCCGTAGGCGGCCTTGAGGCGATCCTCGAAGTCGGGAATCGACTTGTCCTGGCTCGTGACGGCGGCCTGGGCCGGGGCCCGGACGGGCTTCGGAGCGGCCACGACTCCGACCTGCGTGAAGACGAGGCCGGCGATGGAAAGGCGTCGAAAGGCTCTCACGTTATTTCTCGCAGCTTTCGAGTTGCTTGAGGAGGATTCCGCCCGCGTTCGCGCGCTTGAAGTCGGCGTAGACCTTGTCGGCCGACGCCGAGAATTTCGCCGGGACGTTGTCGTCGTGACGGCCCGACATCAAGTTCTCGAGCTCGACTTCGTCTTTGATCTTGCCCAAGGCTTCGACCGTCTTCGCTAGCGAGAGGACGAGGCACTTGGAAACCTCGCAGCTCCGCATGCGCGGGCTCGCGACTTGGTAGTTCAAAAGGGCCGACTTCGTGAGCGCTTCCACGTTCAGGAGAGGAGCTTCGGAAGCGACGGGGCATGAGCTGCCGGGTTTGAAGACGACCGAGCCCGCGCTGACCCGCGCCTCGATCAAGAACCAGCGGATCTTACGACGAAGCTCGTGCAAGCCGAGCACGTCCGGATCGCTCTCGTTCGCCTTGTCGGCGTCGCCCAGGACCTTCATGTTGTAGTCGCCCTCGACGGCGGCCCCCAAAGTCTTGGTGAGACGCTTCAGGACCATCTTGAAGTCCTCCGACGGATCGGGGCGCTTCATCGTGCGCACGAAGCGCTCGATCTCGCCGACGCGCTTGCCGCCAAGCCAACCCTCGGCGCGAAGCATTTTTTCGAGCTCGGCTTCGGCGGCGCGAACCTCGCGCTGCGCCGGGAGCGCGCTGCGTCCCCGCTCCGTGGCCGCGTCCGCGACGGCCTGCCATTTGTCGACGAGCCCGAGGGCGTCCTCGAAACGCTTGACGTCCTGGCGGATCTTGTCGAGCGCGTCTTTTTGCTTCTTGTCGTCGCCGAATTTTTCGTAGAGCCGCACGACGCCCTGGAGCTGGAAGGCGGCCTGGCGCGAGTCGTAAAGGTTCGCCTTCAGGTATTCCAGCGCCTCCTTGGCCGTGCGGTGCGCGTCGAGCACGCGCAGCCCCTTCATGGCCGCCTGGAAACGGATGTCGTGCCAGTCGCCCGAAACCGGGGCCGCGAGCGCGCTTCCCGAGAAGGCGATGGAGCAAAGAAGGGTGCCGAACGAAAACAATGACTTCTTCATGGAGTCCTTCATCGGCGCGAGGGGCGATCCGACTTGAGCTTTCCGCGTAAAGAAGAAGCCCGGAACGGCCGATACGCGATCTATGCGATCCCTCGTCGGCTTGACCGTGCTCATCTCCGCTTTAATTCCTACGACTTCCGCTCTCGCCGACCCGGGCGAATGCGGGGAGACGCTCCGCCGCCTCTTGGGCGACGCCGACGACGTGGCCCGCGGCCGCGCGAACGCCGCGCGCGAAAAACTCACCACGCGCATGCTCTCGCACGAGAACCCGGCCTTCTAGCGGGAGTGGACCGGCCGTCGGGTCCGGGACGCCCGTCGTATCCTCCAGCGCATGAACGGCTACGTTGAGCCGGTCGCGGTCGTCGAAACGAACGCGGATGCCTTCGCCTTCGCGCGCGTGGCGACCTGGGGCGAGCGCGAAGCCCTGTTGAACGACAAGGAAAAGGCCCTGCTCACGCAGGCCCGCAAGGTCATCGAAGAAAGCGACAAGCAAAGCGGAAGCGTGATGCAGAGCGAAGTCGCCCAAGTCTTCGCCAAGTTCAAAGCCTACCAGGCCGACCAAAAGGCCCTCGCCGATCAGGTCGCGCAAAAACTCTACGAGATCGACGTGCTGAACTCCCTCGAGAAGGATTTTCGCGGTCGGGTCATCCCCCACGAAATCCCGGCCTTCGGTTCCGCGCCGAGGATCGAGAAGATCTACGCGAGCGAGACCCGCGTGCCGGGGCTCAAGTCCGTTCTCGAGGGCGAGATCCGCAAGCTCTGGAAGGAATCCAACGAACGCGCCTTGACGCAAGCGGTCCTCGCCAAACGCCTCGAGAGCTTCTTCAATATCCTGTCGGCGGAGGCCGCGCTCGCACGCTCGCGCTTCGGCGGCGACTTCCGGCTGCCGCCCGAAATCGCGCATATGCTGAGCGACTACCGATCCCTGCGCGAGACGCTGCCCGATCCCCGTGGCGGCACGCGGGAGAACTTCAAGTCCGACTTCCTGCCGCCGGCCTGGACCTGGAGCAAGTACTACCGCTCGCAGTTCGGCCAGGAGTTCGAGAACTTCTTCAAGACCGCGCGCGGGCGTCTGAAGGATCGTCTCGTCTCGGAGCGGGTGCAGCGTCGCTTCGAGAACCTCAAGCAGTTCCTCGCCCTCCTCGACGAGCTCGGCGACACCCAGGCCAAGGAACTCGGTCTCGTGCAGCTTTACCGCGACTACCGATCCTTGCGGTCCTGGCAGGTCATGCGCGTTTTCACCTGGGCCGTTCCGATCGTGGCGACGATCGCCGGCGGGAGCTGGGCGCTCTTCTCGGACGACGAGCGATCGAAGATCGATCCCACGCAGGTCATCGACGTCGTCTTCGCGGAGCGGAAAGCCAAGATCCTCTGCATCGAGTCCGTCGACGACCAGGCCTTCCGGGAGAACTGCCGTGCCTACCTCACCATGAAGTTTCCTTTCCGCGAGCTGCGCGAAGGGCGCATGACGCTCGAAGAGCTCGCGAAGCAGGAAGAAGACCCTCGCCTCGAGGCCGAGATCAAAGAGATTTTCCGCTTGCGCGAGCTCGAAGGCGCGCGCCGCGCGGCGCAGAAGGCGCGTGACGCGAAGATCATCCGCATCGCCGCCAAGGAGGATCCGCTCTCCGAAGCGTTCCGCGGCCTGCTCATCCTCGGTCCCTCGCTCAGCGAAGAGGAAAAACGCGCCGGCGTCACCACGGCCAAGAAGTTCCGCGACCGGATGCTCGCGCCGAAGGCCGAGAAGGGTTACCTGCAAAGCCGTTATTCCTCGATCCTGGGCGCCAAGTTCATGGCCAAAGACCTGAGCGGAAGGGCGAAAGACTACACGCTCGAAGCCTTGCTCCGCGAGACGCTCGACATGGTCTACGAAGCGGAGCTGCTCGTACCGAAGTTCCGCAAGGACTACGACGAGCTCAAAGCCAAGATGGAGGGCCTCGGGGAAGAGGCGACCGAGGAAGCGCTTGGATTGTTGCAAGACAAGCTCATGGCGGAATGGAACCGTCTCGACGAGAACATCAACTCGCGCCAGAACGTGCTGCGCTTCGTCCCGCAGGCCCGCGGCTACGGACCGGACTCCCTCGAGGGAGACTTCGGTGACATCGTCGCTCAACGCCTGCAACCCATCAACGAGCAGGTCCAGGATCTGGTCGAGCGTCGAAATCCGACCGATCCCCTCCTGAAGCCCGGAGCTTTCGAGGAACAGATCAAGCTCATCATCCAAAACGCGCAGGACCGCGCCGCGGAAGAAGCCCGCGCCGCGGCGGGCGAACGGGCGGCGAGCCCGAACGACTGAGCGTGGCTTACCGAGTCGACAACATCCCCCGGCCTTGGCGAGGACCCTATCGCCTAGCGGGGGAAATTCTCGGCTCGATGCTCTTTCTTTATTTCGCGCTCTGTCGACGGACCGCGCGATTGAGCTTCGAAGGACGCTTGCCCGATTCGCCCGTCATCTTCGCGCTTTGGCACGAGGACTGGATGCCCTTCTTCGTGGCCTTCGGGCGCCTGCCGGGCCGTCACGTCATGATCAACCACCCCGCGGCGAGCATGATCCAGATCCACGTCCTGCTGCGGAAGCTCGGGCTTGACCGCCTCCTGCTTGGCTCCTCGGGCGACGAAGGACGCCGCGCCGCGGATGAGCTCGCGCGCGAGCTCGTCGCGGGCGCGACCACGACGCTTTCCCCCGACGGGCCCGCCGGCCCGCCCCGCGAGCTGAAGCGAGGCATCCTACACGTCGCGGCCAAGGCGCAGCGCCCCGTCGTCCCGCTCCGATTCGAGCTGCGCCCTTGCCCGCGCCTCGCGAGCTGGGACCGCAAGAAGGTGCCGCTTCCGTTCTCGTCGCTCCGGATCGTCGTGGGCGACCCCATCCGGGTCGAAGCCACCGACCTCGACGTCGCCGAAGCGCGGCTCGTCAACGCCCTGAAACCCTGAGTTCCCACCGCTCGTCGATCCGTAAGGTCTCGGCGAAGCGCGCGTCGTGCGTGACCAAGACGAAGGCGCCCGGGTAGTCCGCCAGGAACTTGCCCAGGATGCGCCGGCTTTCGACGTCCAGGTGATTCGTCGGCTCGTCGAGC
>DDRA01000049.1:27043-37779 GCA_002343545.1 Bacteriovoracaceae bacterium UBA2428 | reverse complement strand
CAGGTCCAGCCCGTTGAGCGGCTCGTCGAGCAGCAGCAGTTCCGGGGACGACGTCATGGCCGCGGCGAGCTCGACGCGAACGCGCTCGCCGCCGCTCAGGCCCCCGAGCGGTCGCGCTTGTTCCCCTTGCTCGAAGCCCAAGCGTCCCAATACCGCGCGCGCCTCCGCGATGCCGAGACGAGTGCGGTCGGCGAAGGCCCGCCAGAGCGGAACCGAGTCGCGGTAATCCGCCAGCGACTGGTCGAAGAGAAAGGTCCGCGCCGTCGCCCGGAATTCGCCGCGGAGTCGGCCCGCGGCCGCCTCGTCTCCGCTCAGGGCCCGCAACAAGGTGCTCTTGCCGCTGCCGTTGCCGCCGCGAAGCCAGATTCGGCGGGGGCCACGGAGCTCGGCGCTCAGAACGATGTCCGGCCGAATCCGTAGGCCCGCGGCTTGGAGCCGCAGGAGGCTCTTCGCGTTCGGCGTCGCGACGCGCGAGGCTTCCCAGACGAAGTCCGAAAGGCCGCGAAGCCGCGTCCGGAGCTTTCGCTCTCGCTCACGCCGTCCTTCGATCTGCGCGTCGTGGGTCGCGTTCAGGCGCGCGAGCGTCGTCTCGGCGCGACGCTTGAGGGCGCCGCGCAGGATGCGCGGGAGTCCGGCCTTCTCGCTCGCCTTGCGCCCGCGCTCCATGCGTTTGCGCTGCCGTTCGTCGACGTCGCGCGCGAGCGCTTCGGACGCCCGGCGTTCCCGACGAAGACGCTCGAGCTCGCCGCGCAATTCCTCTTCTTCCGCGCCGACCCGGGCCACGTAAGCGTCGAAGCCCGGCGGATGTCGTTGGAGGCGCCCGTGCTTCAGCTCCCAGATCGCGTCGACGCGGTCGAGCAGTTGCGGATCGTGCGACACGACGAGCCGCGTTCCGCGGTGGCCGTGGAAGAGACGCCAAAACTCGGCGCGCGCCCCTTCATCCAGGTCGTTCGTCGGTTCGTCCAGGAGCAGCGTCGCTTCCTCGTCACGGAAGGCTTCGCGCAGACGGGCGAGGCGGGTCTCGCCGCCGCTCCGCGCTTCGCGCGGCGAAATCTGCTCGACGAGCACGGGCCTCGCGCCCGACACGCAACCTTGCTCCGGCTCTAATCGCCCGGCGAGTAGCCGCAGCAAAGTGCTCTTGCCGCCGCCGTTCGGACCGACGAGCGCGACGGACCCGGCGCAAGGCAACTGCAGATCGAGCCCTTCGAAGAGGGGTTCCGCCGAAACGAAGGAAAAAGAAAGGGCTTGGGCCCGCAACGGAGATCGTGAAGTCATAAGGCGCCTTCCCGCGATCCACGCGCGCAAGTTCGCCGCGCACGAGGCTTCGCCGTCGAGAAGTAAAATCGGGAGTGGGATTATGCGCCGAGATTTTCCATGCGGTGTCCCCGAAAGGACCTTCCCATTGTACGGGAACTTTCGGAAAAAAGGCAAAAAAAATCCCGGGCTCCGCGCGGGAGCCCGGGGATTCGCGATCGGGATCCGAAGTCGAGCTAGTTACGGAAGAACGGCACGACGAACTCTTCGCCCGCGCCGTTCGGCTTGACCACCCAAAGGGCGGCTTCGCTCGGCACCTTCACCGACATGTCGGCGCGAACCCAGAGTTCCGATCCGGCTTCGAAGCGTTTGCCCGGCAACGCTTGGCAAGGCGCTTGGTCCGCGGCGCCTTCGAAGACGAGCTCGCCCTGGGCCGAAAGGCCCACGCGGCGCTCCGTCCAGGGGTTCGTCATCGTGCGTTCGAGGCCGCACTTCGCGCGGAAGGCCGAGTCGTCGCCGATCCACGGATCGAGGGCCTTCGAGAAGCGAACGTGGCGCGTGTAATCGAAGTCCACGATGCGAACGCCTTCGCCCGCTTCGAGCGCGTAGGTCGTCGTCGCGTCGCGGGCGACGCGGAAGGCCGTGCTGCCGCGGTGGACGAAGAGACGGTTCTCGCCGTCGAGGACCGCGCGGAAGTTCAGGCCTTCGACGAACTTGAAGGCCGTCGGCGATCCCGTCTGGAACTGCCAGACGAGCTTGAAGTTATCCGTGTCGTAACCTTCGCGCATGTAGAGCGCGCCTTGCGTGTCGAGCGCGTAGATTTCGCGGTAGTCGCGGCCGCCCGTCATGAAGCGCCACTTCAGGCCCTCCGGGTGGCGCGTCGTATCGTACTTGCGCAAGCCGCCCATCTGGTAGGTGTAGCTCCACTGATCGCCGTTGGCGTCGAGCAAACACTGCGCGCCGACCCAGCAGCCCGCGAGGACCTTGAGGTCGAAGGGAAGGGGCGGCTTCGAATCGAAGTCGACCTTGTCGCCCAGGACTCGATCATTCACGATCCACGGACGGTTCTCCGTATCGACGACAACGTCGATCGGGAAAAAGACGTTGTTGAAGATCTCGGGCACGAACTCGAAAGTCGTGAGCGGCTCGTAGTCCTTCACGGCGAAGGGGATGTCGACCCGACGGACGCCGGGCTTTTCGCCGGCGGGACGGAGCGCATCGAGTTCCCAAAGCTGGCCCGCCTGCGTGAAGAGGTAGAGGCCGCCGCTCTTGCGGTTATGCTTCATCTTCACGATGCGACCGATCCCCTCGTAGGGCAGGGCGACGCGTTCGAGCGTGCCGAAGAAGGGGTCGACGAGGTAAACGAGGCCGTTCGAGCCGAGAACGTAGAGATTCTCGACGGGGAAGCCGTCGGCCGACTCGATGTAGCTCACGAGCGTGGCGGCCTTCGTCACGAGGCGGCGGTATTCGGCGTGCTGCGGACCACCTTGGCGCGCGAGGTTCAGGAAGAGCAGCAAGCGCGCCGATCCGAAACCCGCTTGCGGGCCCGTCTTGAAGACGTGCTCGCAGGCTTTCGCGTTGACGTAGCGTCCTTGCCAGCAGACGGAATAGGTTTCGCGCGAGGAATCCGCGACGAGCGCGAGGAGCTCGACGGCCGCCTCGATCGG
Organism: Bacteriovoracaceae bacterium UBA2428; assembly: GCA_002343545.1. Lineage (GTDB taxonomy): Bacteria > Bdellovibrionota > UBA2428 > UBA2428 > UBA2428 > UBA2428. The sequence goes on along the minus strand of DDRA01000049.1, from coordinate 34,858 downwards.
GGACAAGCGGAAGAAGGTCGGCGAGAGCGTGGCGTCGCGGAAGCCGCGAACCTTGTGCGCTTCGACGAGCTGGCCTTCGGAGATCTTGAAGGTGCGGAGCTGGCTCAGGAGATAGTCGCGCGGCGACTTGAGCGCCTTGTGGACGGCCGCGTTCTGACCGACGAGCGTGGCCGTGGGGCCGAGCGCGATCGAGTCGAGGGCCTTGAGAACCTTGCCCAGCTTCGCGAGGGGGCTCGCAGCTTCGCAAAGGGATCCCGGCAGGTCGAGCTTGAGGCCGTCGTAGCGGGTTTTGAGGGAGGCCAACTCGGAAGCCGAAAGGCAAGCGAGCTGCGAGTATTCGGCGCGGGCGTTCAACGCGCCTTGCGCCGAAGCGGAAGCGGCGACGAGGCCGACGATCGCGGCCAACGAGGTCGAAAGAATTTTGTTCATGGGAAAGACTCCTTTGATAACGATTCTCAAATTCGTCTAGTGCAGGTAAGGGTCTCCCGCAACCCTTGGGCTCGATATGTCCGGCTCAGCGCGACGCAAGAAGGCGCAGAATCGATTCGCCGTGTTTCTCGACGAGCTTCGGTCCCATCCCGTGCACGGCTTGCAGCTGCTCGGCGCTCGAAGCGCCCGAAGCGGCGACCGCCATCAGGGTCTTGTCGGAAAGGATCGTAAAGGCGGGTGCTTTGCGCCGGCGGGCTTCCTCGAGGCGCCAGGCCTTGAGGCGTTCGATGCGTCCCTTCGTCGCCTCGTCGATCTCGTCGCCGAAGCTCGTCGCGTTGGGCGCGGAACGGGCCGCGGCCGCTTTGCGCTTCGTCGTGGCCCGCGGAGCCTTGGGGGCTTCGGCGGGGACCCGCAAGCTTCCCCAGCGCGCGTCGTCGTCATCAAAGTCGTCGACCTCGACCGAACGGTAGCGGATCGTCTCGCCGTCTTTCTCGAAGCTGCGATCGAGGACGCGCACGAGTCCGGACTTCGAAAGCGCTTGGATGCAAGTCTCGAAGCGGGAGCGATCGAGTTTGCCCGCGGCCTCGCGGTGGATCCGGCCGAGGGACTGCCCTTCGCGCGCGCGCAAAGCCAACACGAGTCCCTTCAACATCGCCATCTCGGCTTCGTCGGGGGCGCGGAAGGCGCTCTCGTCCGGCGCGCAGATGTCGCAGTGGCCGCAGCCGCGCCCGGAATCCTGTTCGTCGCCGAAGTGCTGGATCAGCGCGAGCATGCGGCAACGCGTGCCTTCGGCGAAAGACACCATGCGCTGGATCTGATCGAGACGGTGGCGCGATTGACGCGCGTAACTCGGACGCCAATCCACCTTGGTCGCGCGCAGGGTATCGTCCGGCTCGACCTTCAGACCGCCGTGGATCCAGAGTTTCTGGATGGCCGCGTCGACGAGATCGCCGTCGAGCTTGAGTTCCTCGGCGAGACCCTCCCGCGAACGATCGCCTTGGGCGACGACCGCGAAAACCTTGTCGAGCTCTTCGAGGGCCGGATAGTTCTTCTCGTGGAGGAACTCCTGCATCTTGCGATCCGCGAAGGACCACATGAGGTAAGCTTTCGAATCGAGCCCGTCGCGACCCGCGCGGCCGATTTCTTGGTAGTAGCTTTCGAGGCTGGAGGGCAAGGCCGCGTGGACGACCGTGCGCACGTCGGGTTTGTCGATCCCCATTCCGAAGGCGAGCGTCGCGACCATGACTTCCGTCCGGTCTTCGAGGAAGGCCAGCTGCGTGCGCTCGCGTTCTTCCTTGCCCATGCCGCCGTGGTAGAAGCCCACGCGGTAATCGCCCTTGAGTCCTTCCGCGATGAGCTCCGCGTTCTTGCGGGTCGACGCGTAGACGATTGCCGGTCGGCGCTCCTTCGAAGCGAGCAGGTTCCGGACGCGATCCAGACGCTCCGCCGTCGCGAGCTCCAGCACGGAGACGCCGATGTTCGTGCGCCGAAAGCCGTGGATGAAGCACTTGCCGGCGTCGAGTTGAAGCTGGCTCAGAATGTCCCGCTGCACGGTGGGCGTCGCCGTCGCGGTGAGCGCCAAGATCGGACAAGGCGACTCCGCTTCGCCCTGGCGCAAGGTGGGAAGGCGCGCGCCGAGCATGCGATATTCCGGACGAAAGTCGTGGCCCCACTGCGAGATGCAATGGGCTTCGTCGATGGCGATGAGCGCGAGACGGCGTTTGGCGAGCATCTCGGGGAAGCCCGGCACGGCCAGACGTTCGGGCGCGATAAAAAGGTAGTCGAGCGCGCCCGCCAAGTAAGCCTCGCAAACGGCCCGCGATTCCGCGCGTTCCCGCCCGGAGTGGATGCGCTCGGCGCGGAAGCCGAGGGCCTTCAGTTTCTGCACCTGGTCTTCCATGAGCGCGACGAGCGGACTCACGACGAGCGTCGTGCCGCCCCGCGCGAGACCCGGCACCTGGTAGCAAAGGGACTTGCCGGCGCCCGTCGGCATGACGAGCAGGGCGCTTTGACCGCCGTAGACGGCTTCGCAAACCTCTTCCTGGTAAGGACGGAAAGCCTCGAAACCGAAGCGCTCCTTAAGGAGGCCCCGAAGCGGGCGGGAGACGGTCGCGGAAGCGTTCAGGTTCGGCATCGAAGAAGTCATCCTAGGACAAAACCCTGGAAGAATCATGCCACTTGCAAACGTCCGAAAACAGAGGAGCTTCGCGTTGCCAGCCCGGGCGCGAAGCCTTAGCCTGAGACGAGTGAGCGAGCTGCCATTGCTTTACGCCGACGCCGACCTCCGCGCCGAACTCGAGGCGCGCTTGCCCCGCGCGGTTTGGGAAGCTTCGTTCGAGTTCCGCGCCGAAACGGCCGAACCCGAGGAAGGTTTCCGCCTCCGCAAAACGGACGGCGGCTGGGAGCTCGAGGTCCTGGACGGGAGCGGGTGGAAACCGCTGCGCATCGACTTTCGAAAGGGCCCGCTGGCCGTTCGCCGCGAGCGTAGTCCCGTCATGCACGAACCCCTGCGTGACCTGCTCCAAGGCCAAGGCCCGGCGCTCGCCAAACAAGCGCCGCGCGTTTGGGACGGCACCCTGGGGCTCGGCGAAGATTCCTTCCTCATGGCCAGCTGGGGTTGCGAGGTCGTCAGCTTCGAGCGTAACCCGCTCCTCTTTTTTTTGGTGGACCGTGCGCTCGCCGCCTACCGCGCGGATGCCGCCGCGCCGCCCCTGAAATGGGAGCTCCGCTTCGGCGACGTCCGCTCGCACTTCGACGCGAGTCTCGACGTCGCCCGACGCCCCGAGATCATCTACCTCGACCCGATGTACCCCGATCGGAAGAAAGCCGCGCTCGGCACGAAAGAGCTGCGCGTCGTGAAGGGAGTCGTGGGGAACGCGCCCGTCGGCGAAGAGAACGATCTCGTCGCGCGCGCGATGAGCTTCGCCACCAAAAAAGTTCTGCTGAAGCGTCCGCTCCACGCCGAGACGCTCGTCGTGGAGGGAAGGGCGCCGCAAGCCAAACTCGGCCGCAGCACCCGCTGGGACATCTACGCCGCGCGAAGCCGACCCTAGAAAAACGGAAAGACGAGCGCCGAGGTCCCTTCGGACGCCCGCAGCTCCGAAGCGCCCCCGAAGGAGGATGCCGTCACGAGACGCCGTTCGACCGGGACGTGCTCGGCGTCGACGCCGACGAATTTCACGGACTCGACCCCCTCCGCGAGGCGCAAGGAATGCTCGCGCCAAAAATCGAGGTGCTCGAACTCGAGCGCGGCGGCTTGCGTCGACGCGAAGTGGAAGTCCCAGGCGCCGACCAAGGCGTCGCGACCCTTGATGCGCAAAGGCGAGCGGGCGAAGATCTGGGTCGCGACCAGTCGCAAGTCATCGCTTTCGATCGTGTGCGTCCAGCGTTCCGAGGCCGGAGCCCCGGATTGATCCACGACGATGCGAGCGCCGAGACACAGCGGCTGCGCATCCCCCTTGAACGTCCATTCGGGTTCCGACCCGGCGGCCACGCCCGTCGTGATGAGGAGAGCTCCGCTCCGCGTCACGCGCAGGTCGGTGCCGCGCGAGCGGGCGACCCGCGTCCCGTTCAGCTGTCGCACCCGCCGGGACATCTCGTTCAGGACGCGAAAAGGGTGATCCTCGATGAAGTTCAGTCGGCAATAGCGCTCGTCCGGCACGTTGCCGCGGGCGAGGGCCCGGCGGGGAACCTCGTAGAAGCCCGGAAAGAAAACGAGATCAAAGTAGGCGAGCGCGAGCGTGAACTCCGCCTTCACTTCGATCGCTTCGAGGGGAGCGTAGGCGTGGAGCCGTTCGTGGATGATGAGGAGCGCCTTCTGGTCCAAGTCGAGGCGGCGGAAAGCGGAGGGCTGCAAGTAGGTAATACTGCCCTGGGTGCATCCGACGTTCGAAAGGTCGCGGACGCGCGGGTCCGCCGAGAAGCGGGCGCTTTCGGTGAAAGCGCAACCCTTCGGAAACTCGGACACGAAACGGTAGTCCACGAGCTCGCCGAAGATTTCGTCCTCGAAAAGATCGACCCCGTGGCGAGAGACCAGACGCAACGCGAGCGACTTCTCCAGCAAGTCGCGCAGCGAGCGGAGCTTGGCGACGAGGTCGGCGTCGAAGGTGACGCGATGGGAATCGATCGGTCGGAACCTCAGGTCGGCGAGGTAATATTCCTCCGAATCGGAGATTCTCAGGATCTGCCCGCCGTTCAGGACTTCGTGTTCGGCCCGGGCGGGTCGCGGCGAAAGCGCGAGAAAAGCGATCAGGATCGGGAGCGATCTTAACGAAGTCATAGGGGATTTCCTTTGGCGCTGAGCCGGAAAAGCTGAAACGAAAAGGCGTAAACCTGATCGGGGCGGTGCTTGGCGTTGGCGGACGACGCGATCGCTTCGTCGCGGAAACGGCGCCGGAGGGCGCCGAGCTCGGATTTGAGCGTCTCCATCTGGCGGGAGTCCACGCGAAAGATGAGCGTCGAGAACTCGCGTTCTTCGAGGCTCTGCCCTTCGATGGCCGCCTTCGCCTTGTCGAGGATCTGGCCGTGGAAGCGTCGGATGGCCTCGGAAGGCGTGTTCGAAGGCGTCCGGAGACGGGCCGGCACGGCGACCCAGCGCCCGGACTTGAGCTTGACGAAGCCCAAGCGGCTCAGTCGATCGAGCGCTTCCTGCGTTCGCGCTTCGTCGAGCCCGAGCTTACGCGCGATTCCGGCGGTATCGCCGGGAGGCGAGGCGAGCGTGAGGACCTCGAGGATCGCGAGGTGATGCCAATCGGCGATGAGCTGGAATTGTTCGTCCTTCAGCGTCGTGAAGGAATCCGGCGGGGATCCGGCGTTCGCCAGCGCTTCTTCGGCCCGGCGGCGCGCCAAGCGCGAGCGAGAGTCCTTGGCCGTGACCAAAAGACGGAAATGCTCCGTTTCCGCTTTCCCGAGTCCGAGGCCCTTCGCGATGACGTCGGCCTTCGCCGGCGACAACCCCTGGCGGCCGCGCAAGATCTGGCTCAAACGGGAAGGCGTGATGCCGGCGTCGCGCGCGAACGCCCGCAAAGAGTAACGGGGGTTCTCCCGAGCCCTTTGGTCGAAGATCGATTTCAGCCAAGCGCGATAATCCGAGGGGACGATCATGGCCTTCGGTGAGTAAGGGGCACGGGATTTCTTGTCGTCGAAAATCATGGCGGCTATTCATGGTTCACGACACAGAACGCGAAGAATTGTCCGAGAGGAAGCGCGCCGCGAATTGACACTCGGCATAACAGGGAGCCGCTCCGAGCGCAATTTTGAAAGCGGGCGCTAGCGGCCTTCGCGCCAAAAGCGGGCTAAATTCGGAGCATGGTCGAAGTTCGGCAAGCTCTGGCCCCTCGTCGCGTGACGCTCGTCGGCCGCACCGTCGCGGCGGCGAAGATCCTGCGCGAGGCCTTCGCGAGCGCGCCGGCGCCCCGGGCGCGGCCCATCGAGTGGACTTGGCTGCAAACGCCCCACGACCCCTCTTTGCGGGAAAGCCCCGCCTCGTTCGTGACGGTGGCCGCCGAGGCGCCGACCGCGTCGGCCCAGCGAATCGACGAAGGGACATTGTTCTTCGATGGCGACCGCCGTTGCCCCGTCTCGGTTTTTCTCGAAGGCAAGGGCCGTTGGCCCGTCCTGAGCGAGCTGCCTCCCGCCATTCGCCACCGTATCCTCGCGCTCGGCCTGTGGAACGACGCGACGCCGGATCCCTGGAAGCGCCTCGGCAAAGACGTCTGGATTCCGGACCCGGCCTGGTTCGGCCGCAAACCCAAGAGCCTCGCTTCGGATTCCACGGATCCGCCGTGGATCGTCCCCCGCGAGGACTATCTCGCGGAAACGGAGCGCCTCGCGCTCGAGCGCGGCGTCACCCTCGCCAAGGAAAACCAGGTCGTCATGGGGCTTCGCCGGGCCCAGCGCGGGGCGGGCCCGCAGCTCACGCAGAACGCGCCCTTCGGCTTTTGCCAGACGGATTTGGTCGTCTGGACGAGTCGCGCGCGGACCCCCGGCGCGGAGGAAGGCGAAGACGGGCCCGAATGGGCCGAAGCGCTGGGCGACTCTTCGCACTGGGAACTTTACGCGGGCGAGGTGTCGGCCCGTTCGGTCGCCGGCCTGCCGGCTTTTTCGATTTGGATCCTCGATTCGCTCGCGCCGGATGCCCGCATCGTCCGGATGCTGCGCGGCCCACTCGCGCGCGTCTCGCTGCGCCCGCACTCGACGCGGAGCGATCGACGCTGGCTCCAGGTGGAGGTTTTGCGCCTGAGCCGGACCCGACCGGTGCGCGAGCTGACCGAGGATCGGCCGGATCGCTTTCTCTGGAAACTTTGCCCCGCCCTGCGCGTCGAACGCGTCGAGCTGAGCCCCTTCGACACGGACGAAAGTTTCTTCGACGCCGACCCTTCGACGGCCTTCCGCCCCCTCGCGCGGGGCGTCGCGCTGTGCGCGCCTTCGGCCCCGCTCGCGGTCCCGTTTGACAGCGTTCGGAAATGGGTTGGAGAGTAGGAGCTTCGGCCGACTCCCGGTCGAAAAGCCGCGTGGAGTTTTGCCGTGAGTTCGACCCCGTCCCCTGAGTTCCGCCAACGAGCCATCTATCTCGTCGATGCGTCTTCCTACATCTTCCGCGCTTACTACGCGGTCGCCCCCCTGAGCGCGCCGGACGGCACGCCGACGAACGCGACCTACGGATTCTTGCAGATGATCCAGGCCCTGCTCGACCTGCACGGCGTCGAGCGTTGCGCCCTCGTGTGGGATCGCCGGGGCAAAGGTTTCCGCGACGAGATTTTCCCCGCTTACAAAGCGAACCGCTCGGAACCGCCGCCCGATCTCGGGCTGCAGCTCGAGAATGCGAAGGAAGGCGCCCGTCGCCTCGGCTTCCCGCAACTCGACGCCGCGGGCTTCGAGGCCGACGACGTGCTCGCCACGCTCGTCCGCCGCTTTCCGGAGCAGGAATTCGTCATCGTCACGGCCGACAAAGACCTCCTTCAACTCGTGGGTCCGCGGGTCTGGTGCCTCGATACGCTCAAGAAAAAATGGTCGAACCGCGAGGAAGCCATCGAGAAGTTCGGCGTCGAGCCGGGGCTCATCGACCAGGTGCAAGCGATCTGCGGCGATCCCGTCGACAACATCCCGGGCGTAAGCGGCATCGGCCCCAAGGGCGCCGCCGAGCTCATCGTGCGATTCGGCAATCTCGAGAACGTCCTGCGGGAGGCCAAGCGCCGCTACGAAGAGAATCCCGACTTCAAGCCGGCCGAGAAGGGCGATCCGCTCAAGGGCAAGAAGCTCGAAGCGCTCGTGCGCGACGCCGCGAACGCGGAACTTTCGCTGAAGCTCGTCGGCTTGCGCGGGGACGCGCCGGTCGACGCGGGGCTCGAAGATCTTCGCCGGGCTCCCGTCGACGCGGACGCCTTT
>DDRA01000049.1:24106-26932 GCA_002343545.1 Bacteriovoracaceae bacterium UBA2428 | reverse complement strand
GGGCCTCGGCTTCGGCCGCAACATCGAGTGCATGATCCCCGCCCTCCAAGCCGAGACGATCGCCACGGACGGCGCGGGAGTCGCGAGCGTTGACCCGACACCCGCCGCGAGCGACCGCTTCCGCTTCGTCACGATCGAAAGCGTCGAGGCGCTCGCCGCGCTCTTCGCCGAGAAGGTCCACGCCCCTTACGTCGCGCTCGACACGGAAACCCGGAGTCTGGACGCCCGGGCCGAGGACGGCCTCGTCGGCCTGAGCCTCGCCTTCGACGCCGAGACCGGCTACTACGTGCCCCTGCGCCACGACGGCGCGGCGAACCTTCCCTTGGCGCCAGTCCTCCGAACGCTGGGCGAGGCGCTCGCCCAACGGCCGGAGCGCCCCGTCGTCTTCCAGAACGCCAAGTTCGATCTCCACGTGCTCGCGACGGCCGGCTTCGAGCTTCCGGGCGCGATCCGCATCGAAGACACGATGGTCGAATCCTTCGTGCTCGATCCGACCCAAGCGCACGGCATGGACGCCCTCGCCAAGCGCTGGCTCGACTACGAGCCCCTCGCCTTCGAAGCGGCCCTCGGCGAGCGCGAACATTTCGGCCAGGTGCCCGTCGACCTCGCGACGCGCTACGCGGCCGAAGACGCCGTCGTGACGTGGGCCCTCCACGAAAAGCTCGCCGCGGCCCTCGCCGAAGCCAAGCTCGACGCGATTTACGCCCTCCTGGACCGCCCCTTGGTGCCGATCCTGCGCCGCATGGAAGCGACGGGCATCCGGCTCGACGCCGAGCCGCTACGTCGCACGAGCGAGGACTTGCACCGGGAGCTCGAAGGCCTCGAAGCCAAGGCCCTCGAAAGCCTGCGCGATTCCGGGGTCGAGGTTCCCGAGGCTTTCAATTTCGGATCCCCCAAGCAGATCGGCGTCATGCTCTTCGAGAAGCTCAAGCTTCCCGTCATCAAGAAGACGAAGACGGGGCCTTCGACGGACGTCTCGGTGCTCGAGGAACTCGCCGCCGTGCACGCGTTTCCGCGCACGCTGCTCGAGATCCGCGAGCTTTCCAAGCTCCTGTCGACTTACGTCGACGTGCTGCCGACCCTCGTCGACGCGCGCACGGGCCGGCTGCACACCGACTACTCGCAGGTCGTCGCGGTCACGGGGCGGCTGAGCTCGTCGAACCCGAACCTCCAGAACATTCCGATCCGCACGGAACGCGGACGCAAGCTACGCGACGCCTTCCGCGCGGCCCCGGGCTATTCGCTCGTGGGCATCGACTACTCGCAGGTCGAGCTGCGGATCCTCGCCGCGATGAGCGAAGACCCCGAGCTCCTGCGCGCCTTCCGCGAGAACGCCGACATCCACCGTCGCACGGCCGCGCTCGTGCTCGACGTCGCGGAAGGGCTCGTGACCGACGCCGACCGCCGCATGGCGAAGACGATCAACTTCGGAATCATCTACGGGCAGTCGGCCTTCGGCTTGGCCAAAACGCTCGGGATCCCGCGCGGCGCCGCGCAGAAGTTCATCGACGCCTACTTCGCGACGTACCCCCGGATCCGCGCCTACATGGACCGGGTCGTCGAGGAAGCCCGCGAGAAGGGCGCCGTGACCACGCTCACGGGCCGTCGCCGCCCCATGCCCGATATCCACTCCAAGAATCCGGCCCTCCGCCAATTCGCCGAACGAACCGCGATCAATTCGCCGATCCAGGGCACGGCCGCCGACCTCATGAAGGCCGCGATGATCGCGGTCGACCGGCGGGTGCTGCCGCGCTTTCCCGACGCCCGGCTTCTGCTGCAAGTGCATGACGAACTTCTGCTGGAGATCCCGACCGACCAGGCCGAGACCCTCAAGCAGGCGCTCGTCGCGACGCTCGAAGACCCCGACTTGCTCGCGCCTTTGGGCGTGGCGGCGTTCGGCGTCCCGATGCGCGCGGACGCCGCGATCGGTCCCGATTGGGGAGCGCTCTAGGCTCCGGATCGAAGCCGAAAGAACTTACTCCGAGATGCGGACGCCCGCGTTGCAGTGGCGGACCGCCGCGAGGTTGAGCGGCGTCGTGGCGTCCGTGAGGCTCTTCCGGTAGGTCAACGCGCCCGTCCAAGCGCTAGCCCCGACCGGGTTGCCCGAAGCGCTCAGGTTATAGAAGAAGCGCGCGGAGAGGGCGGCCGTGATGTAGTACCAGCCGTTTCGCACGGGCGCGTTGGCGGAGGTGCGGATGTTTTGGAGGTAGACGCAAGCCCCGACCGGCGGCGGGTTGCCGGGGTCGTCGCCCGAGGGGTAGGTCTCGGCGAGGCCCGAGATCGGGACGTTCTCGAGCGAGTCATTGTTACAACGGAGAACCGAAAGGTGATTCAGCTCGGAGTGCGCGTCGTTGGCCTTCGAAACGACGACGCATTGTTTGACCCGACTGAGGTCGATCTTGGGATCCGAGGTAGACGTATCGGAAAGCAATCCGCTCCCCACCGAAGCCGGTAGCGTCGCGAGCGGCCGCGCCGAGTAAGACGTTAAGTTCGTCACGCTATTGCCGTCCGTGACGAGCGTCAGCGCGGGCTCCGTCGCGATGGACGAAGGGAGGAGCTCGATCGTATGACAAGGCGCCACGGTTTCGGAGCTCGACAGGAGCCAACCGGGGGTCGCCGCCGCGGTGGAAATCGCGAAAGTGCGACCCGCCGCGACTCGGCCCCAGCCCGAGAAGTTGGGATCCTTGTCGACGGCGCAATAGACGGATCGTTCGTAGAGCGTCGCCGCGGAGGTCGAACGCGTTACGTTCTTGCATTCGGCTTCGCTGTTCGTCGCGCCGGCCGTCCCGCCGATGCGGGCCTTCTTGAGCCTGCGCACGAATAGGC
>DDRA01000049.1:16394-24031 GCA_002343545.1 Bacteriovoracaceae bacterium UBA2428 | reverse complement strand
ACAGGATCCCGCCGCCGCGGCTCCCGCGCCATCGCCCCCCGTCTGGTTCGTCGAACACACGGTACCCTCGGCCGCCTTGCCGTTCGGCGCCGTTTGGCATTTCAGGAAGGCCGGCGAGCTGTCGTGCTCGAGGAGACGCCGCGCGATGCTATTGTCGGCGTAGCCCGCGTTCTCCCCCACGCTATCGGAGAGCGTCGCGAAGTCCAGCGCCTGGTAAACGTTGTTTTCGGGCGAAGCCGTCGAGGGATCGAAGTTCACGACGACGCCCGCGTCGCAGTAACGGTAAACGTTCGGGTGGTTGGTGAAGGAAGACGTCGAGGCGTTCCAGTAACGGTACTGCTGCACCCAGGAAGTTCCGTTGAACCAGCACTTGTAGCCCGTGCCGACGCGGCCGTCGCAATCGTACTCGTAGCGGGCCCCCGTCGCGAGGTTGGTCGTCTTCACGCATTTCGACACGCGAAAGCCGTAGACCGCGTTCGGGATCCCTTCCTTCGGAGCGTCCACGCTCACGATGCCGGCCGTCGCGACGTCGCGAAAACGCATCTTCGGCCACTCGTTCGCGCCGAGGCGGATCCCCGCGGTCATATTGCAGCGGGGGAAGCCCATCTTCCCGGTTTCGTTGCCGAGCCAAGTCCCGCCCATCTCGGCGCAAAGCTCCTCGGGCGCGGCGCCGGCCGAATAAGTGCAGTCCCCGATCTTGAGGTTCGAAGCGTCGGCTTCCTCGAAGGAGAGACGAATCGGGATGGACTGCTGAAAACCGGCCGCCGATCCGGAAGTCGCGCTCTGCGGCTTCATCCAGACCTTCAGCCGCGCGATCCAAGTGTTCGCCGCGATGGGTGCCTGGTCGATCTCGAGCACGGCCTGCTCGAGCTGAAGCCGATCCCAGTTCGCGCTCGCCGCGTTCGCGACGGACCCGGATCCCGAGGCCGGCGTCGCGCTCGACACGTTGATCGTCGTCGGCGTTACGACGCCCGCGGCGCTCATCGAGTAACCATTGCGCTGCGCCCACGTCGAAAGGAGGTGACCCTGCAGCTTGAGCGAAGGCACCGGAATCTGGACCGGGGTGGGGGGCGCGCCCACGGAAGGAAGGAGGGATTTGGCGATGCGGTAGTCCATGGCGCCGAACTTGAGCGAGGCTTGGCATTGCCCGCTCACGCCGAGGATGTAGCGAAGCGTGAGCTCGAAGTCCTGCGCCTTCGACTTCATGTCGACGGAGGCTTGCCCCTTCATCGTCTGCGACATGATGTTCGAGAAGATCATCGAGAGGAAACCGAGGAAGCCCACGGCGACGAGCACGGCCGTCAGCGAGAAACCTTGGCGAGAGCCCCGAGGGTGAACGCGGCGAAACTTCGGCATGGATTCAGTGTAGCATAGCCAAACGCGGCGACGGCCCTTTCGAGACCCGCGACATCAGCGGTTTAGGACGCAAAATCAAAGGGAAGGGGAAAGCCGCGAAAGAATCTCGACTTCGAGCCGCGGATCGCGGCTGCGATCGAGGGCTTCGAGCTGCGCGAAACTCGGACGCAACGCGAGGATCAGCGTGCGACGGCGAAGCTGCCGACCGTCGCGGATCCAGGGCCAGCGTTCGAGCGTCACGCGGTAGTCCTCCTGCGAGAGCTCGAGCCCCGCAGGATCGCGCGCGGGACGCGAGACGTCGGGTGACGCGCGAAAACCCGGGGCGAGCGAAGCGCAGCCGCCGAGCCAAGCCATGCCGACGATGCCAAGGCTCCGAAGCAAAACGCTCATCCTCTCTCTTCGGAGCGGAGGGGCTTTGGCGGGAACGAAAATTTTGACGCCTTTGACCGACTCGCACGGCGGCCCTATAAAGTGCGGGTCTCCCCGCATGGTGAAATCGGTAGACACACGGGACTTAAAATCCCGTGCTGCGCAAGCGGCGTGCCAGTTCGATTCTGGCTGCGGGGACCACGGCTTGGCGGACGCGCACGGACGCGTTATTTTCCCGCCCATGCCCCACTTGAGCGTCGTCGCCATCCTCCTGCAGATTCAATGCGCGCAGCAACCCCTCGAATCGAGCCAGCTTCTTCGCTACGGCCAGGTCGCTTACCGCATCGAGACGGGGGCGAGACGCGGCGAGGTCGCGCTCGCGCGCTTCGAAGCGATCGAGCGGATCGGCGATAGTCACGGCGTAAAAGCGCTTTGCGCCGAAGGCGCACGGAGCCACCGGGAAGCGTCTCCGGTCACCCTTGAGCTCGAGGCGCCTTCCGGCCTCTCGAGCCGTCTCGTCGCGATGGGGATCCAAACGCGCGGCGCGCGGATCCTTATTCGAGTCCCGCGATTTCCGAGCGATTCTTGATGATCTTCGAGATGAGCCCGAGTTCCAGTGCCTCGTCGGGGTCGAGCCACTTGTCGCGATCCGTAAGCTTCTGGATGACTTCGAGCGGTTTGCCCGTTTCTTGGGCGTAAAGACGATTGATCTTCTCCTTCGTCTTCACGATGTCGCGCGCGTGGATTTCGAGGTCCGAAGCCTGGCCCTGCAGCACGCCCGAAATGAGCGGTTGGTGGATGAGGAGTTTCGCGTTGGGCAGCGCGAAGCGGCGCTCCTTCGGCGCGCAGAGCGCGATGAGCGAGCCCATGCTCGCCGCGAGGCCCGCGACGATCGTGTAGACGGGCGGCTGGATGAAGCGCGCGACGTCGAAGACCGAGAAGCCCGAATTGATCTCGCCGCCCGGCGAGTCGATGAAAAGATAGATCGGCTTTTTCGCGTCGACCTTCTCGAGGGCGAGAAGCTGGCGATTAACCTTGTACGCGAGCCGCGAATTCACGCCGCCGCTCATGTGCACGATGCGACGGTCGAAGAGGTGTTGGTCGACGGGGTTGAGCGTAAACGGCAATTGCATCCCTCCATGCTAACGCAGGCCCGCCGGCCTGGGAACTCGCGGCCGACCCGCCAAGGGCCGAGATTTCTTGACGGCCTCTTTTCACGACGCCCTTCATCAAAACTTCATCGGTTCCGCCCGCGCTTCGTCCGATAAAGAGGTCTGGAGGACTTTACGTGGGCTTATTCCGAAAGCACGTTTACCTGGGGATCCTGACGACCTTCGCGACGCCCCCGGCGGAAGCGACGAGCGTCTCGAGCCAGCCGGCCGGCCTCACCGTTTCCCCTCCGACGGGCCCGAACGCCGCGGCCCCGAACCACAACGCGCCCACGCCGGCCACGCCACCCGCGGGCGTCGAAGCGAACTCGCGGCCCGCGTGCAAGGCCGCCTTCGAGGGGAACGACAAGGTGAAAGCCGCCCTCGAGGCCCTCGATTTCACGAAGGAATCCGGCCTGACTTTTCAGACGATCCTCCGCATGCCTCCGGCCCAACGCGAGAGGGCTCCCACCGCGAACACCATCAAGCAGCACTTCACGACGGTCAGCACTTATCTGGCGGGCCGCGACGGACCGAGCTGCCTCGGCAGTCGCGAGGCCTACGAGAACTTCTGCATGGCGATGGGCCATTGGCTTACGATGGGCTACCAAGCCCCGACCCAAAACGAAGGCGGCTACATTCGGTTGAAGAGCCCGACGAATCCGGACGACGTCTTCGAACGACGCCTCCTGTCCGGTTATCTCACTTCGCGGAAGGAGAATCCGCGCGCGGCCGTCGCGAGCGCGTGGACGCTCTCGCGCGGGCAGCAGGTCGTCGGCAACATCCTTGCGCAACCGACCTTCGACGCCACCGGCAAAGTCCTCAACGACGGCAAAGCGGAATGGCAACTCCAACTGCACCAGATCCAGTTCAACGCCGAGGGCGGCGTCGGCATCCCGAAGCGAAGCTACGCCGTCAAAGATCTCCAAAATCGGGGCAACGCTCCGTGCTCCGACACGACCTACAATCCTTTCGCCCTACTCGAAAAGGCCCATACGATCGATCCGACGGCTTCGCTCGCCAAGGCCGACACGTCGTCCCTCTTGAACCAAGCTCGCGTCGTCGGACACGGCATCACCGAGGGCCTCGCGACGAGCCCGATCGTCGACAACCCCCTCGTTACGCCCAAAGTCCCCGAGAGCATCCGGAAGGTCGGACACGAGGCCGTCGAAAGGACGACGGAAACGGCGCTGAATTCCTCCGTGACGGAACCCGTCGTCCGGCGAATCGACGACGCCCTCCGACCCACGCCGCCGTCGGCTCCGACGCCGGCCGCGCCGGTCACGTCCCCGTCGCCGACGCCGGCACGGGTTGCCGAGTCGGCCGCCCCGAGACCTTCGCCCGAACCCACCGAGCGCGAGACGACGGCCTCCTTGCCGCCGCCTCCGCCGCCTTCCGCACCGCCGGCCCCGGCTCCCTTGGCGGAACCCACGCTACCCGCGCTTACCGAGAGCGAAGCGAACTACCAACCCCGGTCGGAGCACTTCCGCGAACCCGCGGAAAGCCCCGAGACCCCCAAGAAGAAGGGCATCAACTGGCTCACGGTGGCTTTCTGGGTGGGACTGGCGGCCGCGATCGGCGGCGCCTTCATGCTGGCTAAGAAGAAGTAAAGGCCTCGGCCGGGGTCGCGCGCGCGAGCCCTCGCCGGGCCGGGGCGTCGACCCTTAACGGCGCGCCCAGAGCAGGCCGCCCACGAAGCC
Source organism: Bacteriovoracaceae bacterium UBA2428 (assembly GCA_002343545.1). GTDB lineage: Bacteria > Bdellovibrionota > UBA2428 > UBA2428 > UBA2428 > UBA2428. Next base: position 19,458 of record DDRA01000049.1, on the reverse strand, counting down.
CGTCAGGAAGAGCAGCGGGGCGAGCATCCAGAGCAGCGAGCGGAGCGGCGCCACGGACTCGAGACCGCCGAGTAGCGAAGCGGGCTGGCGCTTGGGATCCGCCTTGACCGAGGCGAACTCGCGTTTCACGTCGTGGAGCGCGCGGAGAAGCTCGCTCTGCTCGGCGTCGTTCCACACGAGGCCGACTTCGATGCCGCGCACGGCCCGGGCCGCGACGCGATCGGAGAGCCGCACGTATTTTTCCTCGAGCACGCCGCGTTTCGCGACGAGACGGGACTGGCGGAAGAGACCTTCGTCGCGCCAGAGGATGAGCTGGCGGCAGAACGCGAGGTAGTCGTCGAACTCGGCTTCGACGCCGTACTTCACGGCGACGGGGCGCGAGCGCTCGAGCCGCACGAGTTCCGAGGCGAGCTGCTGCGTGAGCGCGCGGGGATGGATGTAGGGCGGAATCTGCGCGTCGTCCATCTGCGCGGGGTCGAGCGCCATCGCGCGCCAGAGCGCCTTCTGAAAGCTCTCGAGCTCGGTCCAGGTCCACTCCGTCGTGCGGATCGTCGTCTTGCGCGACGTGAAAGCTTCTTCCAGTTTCTGGAGCCGCTCCTCGATGCGGACCATCGCCTGGCCCGGCGTCGCGCGCGGCGGAACTTTGCTGCTCTCCGCGATCCAGGAGGCGTGCGGCGGCGGCCGGTTCACGTTGCCCTTCAGGGGAATCTCGGCGACTTCGGGTTCGGCGTCACGCTCCTCTTCGGTCTTCGCGAAGGAGGGGCGGATCACGCTGAGCACGGCGAGAAAGCAAAGGCTGAACGTCTTCATGGAATCTTCATCGGACGTGGTGGCCCCGGATTTGAGCCCGAGCGCCGTCAGCAATACGTCAGCGACGGCGGAGCACGGCCCAGAGCCCCTCGGCGCCTCGCGTCGGGGCGAGCCACTTCCACTCCAGGATATCGAAGCCCTCGCGCGCATACTCGCGGAGTTCCCACTGCGTCATGCCGTAGGGAGGGCCGCCGGGAAGGGTGCCCAAGTAGAAGACGCCGAAGTAGAGGGCGCCCGGCTTGAGCAAGCGGACGAGGCCGCGCAGGTATTCGGCGCGACGCTCGGGATCGATGGCACAGAGGGCCGCCACGTCGAAGACGCCCTCGAACGAAGCCGCGGGATGCGTCGAGAAAAATTCAAAGAGATCCGCGCGTTCGTAGCGAAGCTTCGACGTTGGGTAGAGCGCGCGAAACTCACGTTCGGCGTCTTCGGCGAAGTCCAGGGCCGTCACCCGAAAGCCGCTCCGCTCAAAAAGAACGGCATCGTGGGCGCGGCCGGCCGCCGGCACGAGCAGCGCGGGCGAGGGGGAAAGCTCCTTCAGGGAGCGCTCCAGGCGGGGCCAGGCCTCGACCAAAGTCGGATGCGGCCCGCCGCGTTCCCAGCCGTCTTCGCCGTCGCGGTAGACCTTTTCCCAGGTCGCGCGCTCGTTCACGAGAAAGTCCGTGCGCCGAAAGCGCCCGGGCCGAAACGCGGCGAGCGCGGCCTCGTCCATGGCTTCCCACAAGGTCGCCTGCGCCGTGCGGGAGCACACGAGGGGAATGGCGTGGGGCCCGACGATCGCGTGAAGTCGATCCCATTCGTCGACCTTAAGATCTTGGATCGGCACCTCGACGAGACCGCCGCCCGCCAGGCGAAAGCGCGCGACGTCGTCCGCGACCGACTCGGCAAGCCGCGCGACCCAAGGCGCGTCGAAGGCGTTCACCCAACAAGCCTCGCCCTCGCATTCGGCGAGAAGGCGGCGCGGGGAATCCGCGCGGCGATGAAAGCTCGCGAGAAGCGCCCGCGTCCAGGCCTCATCCTGCACGCGCAAACCGTCGAAGAGCGGGTAGCCTTCTTCGTCGATCTCGATCGTGTAGCGAGGCTCGGTCGACGCGCCGTCTAGCTTTCCCGTCATGCCCCGATACAATAGATTCCGCATGAAACCCTTTCAAATCGTTCGCGGTCTTTTCGGGCTCGCGCTTATTTTCTTGGGGTTCAGCCTGGGGTGGGTCGCCGGGCTGCGGCGCGGCGGCAGCCTCGCCCCCGAAACGCTGCAGCCCGCCTGGATCTTGCTCGGGGCGTCCATCGTCTGCGCCCTCGCCGTGGGACTCATCGTGTGGGGTTTGCGCGCGAAACCGCGGCCCGCCGGCAACGAACGGAGCCGCATCCTGGACCTCGCGGAGATCTACCGCGACGCCCGCCGGGCCGGCCCGCGGCCGCCGCTCTTCACGGACGCCGCGCGGGAGTCTCGGCTCGTCGTTCCCCTGCCGATCGAAAACCTCGCGGCCGAAACGGAGTGCGAGTTCGTCGTGGAACACTGGCAGGGCGCCCCGCTTCGCGTCACCTGCGGGGGCGAAAGCTGGACGCTCCGCCCCCAACAGCTTCTGCGCCTTCGCGTCGGCGCGGGCCAGAAACTCGAGATCCGCGACACGGGCACCGACCTGAAAGCCGATGCCCCGTACGTCTTGGTGCACCGGCGCTCGCTCGAAAACGAAAATACCTGATAGGATCACGGACATGGCTCGTTTTCCTCAGTTGGCCCGTCAACCGCTTCTCCGCAGCCCGGGCAGCGTGAACCCCGAGAACCGCGTCTGGGCCAAAGCGATCGATGCCCTGCTCGTGGCGCTCTTCGCCTTGGCCATCTCTTTCTTTTCGCCGCTCGCGAGCGTCGCCTTCGTGATCGTCGCCTGGACGGCCCTCGATTCGCTCGGACGGGGTCAATCCCCGGGCAAATGGCTGCTCGGCCTGCATACGATCGAGCTTCGGCGCGGACAAAAACCGGACTGGAAGCGCGCTTGGCTGCGAAACCTTCCGTTCCTCCAGATCCAACTTGGCTTCGCCTTCGGCGGAATCTGGATCTGGCTGCTGCTCGTACCGGGCCTCGTCTGGATCGGGCTCGAAACCTATTTCATTTTCCGTCTCGAAAGCGGCCTGCGGGTGGGCGATCTCCTGAGCGGCACGCGCGTCTTCGACTACAAAGACGAGCACACCAAGTTCATCGAACAATTCCTCAAGGACCAAGAAGACCCCTAAAAGGCGTCAGGCTCTTTTTGGT
>DDRA01000049.1:11788-16264 GCA_002343545.1 Bacteriovoracaceae bacterium UBA2428 | reverse complement strand
ACCAAAAAGAGCCTGACGCCTTTTCGCTTATGCCGCCGCGTGGCGCTTTCGGTGGAAGCGTCGTAGAGTTTCGACTGAACTTTCAAGTAGGGAGACCCAAAAGCGTCATGAAGATGGAAATTACGAAACGTTTCGGATCCGGAATGCTTGCCGTCCTCGCCTTCACGGTCGTCGGCTGCAGCACGGGCGGATCGAATGCCCCCAAAGACATCGGCGGAATGGTTCGCCCCCTGGCCGATGATACCGTCATCGTCGAGTTCAACGGCGGCAAGATCACCGCGAAAGACGTGAACAAGGGCATCGAAGCCGAAATCAAGAAAGCTCGCGAAGAGCTGACCGAAGCCTACAAGCGTTCGGCCGAGAACATGGTGATCCGTCGCCTTCTCGACGACGAAGCCAAGAAGCAAGGCCTGCAAAGCGCCGAAGCCCTCATCGACAAGACGGCCCAGTCGGTCACCGTCTCCGACGAAATGGTCAAGAAGTTCCGCGCCGAGAACAAAGACATGCTCGCGCAGCAAAAAGACGCGCAAGGCAAGGCCGTCAAGGTCTCCGACGACCAGATCCGCGGTTACCTCACCGAGCAAGAACGCCAAGGCAAGGTCCAGGCTCTCGTCGGCGATATCCGCACGAAGGCCGGCGTGAAGCTCATGCTTCAGGAGCCCCGCGTCGAACTCGCGCTTCCCTCGGACGCCCCCTTCAAAGGCGGCGCTTCGGCGAAGGTCGTCATTCATGAGTTCAGCGACTTCGAATGCCCCTTCTGCGCCCGCGGTAAGGCGGTCGTCGATCAAATCGCCCAAGCCTACGGCGACAAAGTGAAGATCGCCTTCCGTCACTTCCCGCTGAACTTCCATCCGAACGCGAAGCCGGCCGCGATCGCCTCGATCTGCGCGCACGAGCAAGGCAAGTTCTGGGAATTCCACGACAAGCTCTTCGCCAACGCGAAGTCGCTGAACCCCGAGAACTACAAGGCTTGGGCGAAGGAAGTCGGCCTCGACGTTGCCAAGTTCGACGCTTGCGTCGCGGACGGCAAGGCTTCGGGCCGCGTCGACTCCGATATGGCCGCGGCCGAAGAGATCGGCGTCAACTCGACCCCGACCTTCTTCGTGAACGGCAAGAAGGTCGCCGGCGCGCTGCCCTTCGAACAGTTCAAGCAAATGATCGACGAAGAGCTCGCGAAGAACTAAGCCAGTTTCCATGCGGTCTTATCCTGGACTCTTCATCGTTTTTGAAGGGGGCGAGGGGACCGGCAAGAGCACTCAAATTCGCGCCCTTGAGACTCATTTGAAGTCTCAAGGGCGCGATTGCATTGTGACCTGGGAACCGGGCGGCACCGAGCTCGGCGAGAAGGTTCGCAAGGTCTTGCTGGATCCGGCCTCGGGCCCCATGGACGCTCGTTGCGAAGCCTTGCTTTATGCGGCGACCCGCGCCGAGCACGTCGCCAAAGTCGTGCGCCCGGCCCTCGAACGCGGAGCGATCGTCCTCTGCGATCGTTACTGGGATGCCTCACGTGCCTACCAAGGTTTCGGCCGCGGCCTCGGCTTCGCCACGATCGACCGGCTCAACGAGTGGGCCACGCAGTCCCTCTTCCCGGATCGCGTTTTTCTCTTCGATTTGGACCCCAAGTCGGGCCTCGATCGCGTGCGCCTGCGCACCCAGGGTCAACTCGACCGTCTCGAACAAGAAGGTCTCGATTTCCACCAAAAGGTCCGGGAAGCTTACCTTTTCGCGGCTTCGCTTGACCCGAGTCGCTACCGCGTTTTGGACGCCTCGCAGGCTCCCGAGGCGGTCTCCGTCCAGATTCGGCAAGAAATCGAACGACTACGCCCATGAGGGAGCTTTCCGAAGGCCTGCATCGTGCCCTCCGGGAGGATCGGCTCGGACACGCGCTCCTCTTCGCGGTAAGCGACGGAGCCCGCGTTCCCGCCCTCGTCGCGGACTTCGCGCGCGCGCTCATGTGCCTCGCCCGCGATGGGCAAGGGCGCGCCTGCGGACGCTGCGAATCCTGCGAGGTCTTCGGGGAAGGGCGGGAGCTCGAGAATCTCGCGCATCCCGACTTTCTCTTCTTGCGCGCGGCCTCGGACGTCGGCGGTTACTCCGTCGATCAGATCCGCGCCCTCTCCGAACGCTTCGCGCTCGGACGTGCCCTCGGGCAGGAACGCGTCGCCTGCCTCCTCGAAGCCGATCGCCTTTCGGTCGGGGCCGGCGCGGCGGGCCATGCCTTTCTGAAGCTCCTCGAAGAACCCCGACCAAACTCACGTTTTCTCCTGCTCAGCTCCCGTCTCGAGGGGCTTTCCGCGACACTTCGGAGCCGCGTGCAGATCCTGCGCTCGCCGGCCTTGCTCGACGCGGCCCCGGTCGCCGTCGACTCCGAAGACTCGGGCCAAGCCGAGTGGCTCCCGCTCGAGGAATGGATCTGTCGCGGCGCCCCGCCCGGCGAAAACTGCCGGACCCCGGGCGACGACGAAGCCTACTGGAAAGAGCGGGGCCAGGCCGTGACGGAACTCAAGTCGCTCGTCGCGCGCGCCTGGCAAAAGAGCCGAGGGCAGGCCTTCCGCGAAAGCCTGCCGCTCGACGCCCAACGCCGCGTCCTTTTCGTGTTCGAACGGCTGGAGAGCTGCCTGCGTAGCATCGAGGGTTACGGAAACGGCCCCCTCCAGTGGCTAGCTTTCCGCTCTGATGTTAGGTTGAAGCTCTGATGGAAACTGTCGAAATCGTTCGGGTTCGATTCTTGTGGCCGGGGAAGATCCTCGAGTTCAAGAACCCGGACAGCATTGCCCTCAAAAAGAAAGACCGCGTCGTCGTCGAGACGGGCCAAGGCGCCACGATGGTCGGCACGGTCGCGATCGAGCCTCGTATCCGCGCCAAGCGCCGCGAAGACTCCCACCTGACCTCGGTTCTTCGGCTCGCGACCGACCAAGACGTTTCGCTCGAAACGGTGGCGGACGACTTCCGCAGCGAAGTGAAGCGCTTCTTCGAGACGCGCGTCCGCGCGCGCGAGCTTTCGGGCGTCCGCATGATCGACTGCGAGAAGGCCGACGGCGGCCGCAAGCTCATCATCTACATGCTCTCCGAGAACAAGCGCTTCGACCCCCGCGAATTCTCGATCGAGCTCGGTCACCGTTTCCGCATGCGCATCGATCTCCGCAGCGTCGGTATTCGCGACGCGGCCCGCCTCGCGGGCGGCATCGGCAAGTGCGGCCTCTCGATGTGCTGCAGCACCTGGCTGCCGGACTTCGAACAGGTTTCGATCCGCATGGCCAAGGACCAAGGCCTTTCGCTCGAACCCGAATCCATCAGCGGCCAGTGCGGGCGCTTGCTTTGCTGCCTGGGCTACGAACACCAGAACTACGTCGAGATGGGCCAGGGCCTGCCGAAGGTCGGCAAGACCGTCATCACGCCGCAAGGCGATGCGAAGGTCGTCAAGCTCGACGTCCTTAAGGGACTCGTGACCGTGCGCACGGTCGAGGGCAGCTACGAGACCTTCAAGGGTGCCGAGGTCCGCCGCAAGTTCGGTCCCGGATCGGGCGGCCGCGCGGCCAACGAGAACGACGCCGAAGACGAATGAGATTCTTCGATACGCATTGCCATCTCGCCGGCGAGGAACTCCTGCCGACTTCCGAAGAGCTGGCATCCCGGGCGGAAGCCGCTTCCGTCCGTGGCCTCGCGATCATTTCCGCCGATCTCGCGAGCCTGCGCGCGGCCCCCACGCTCAGCCGTCAGCTGCGTGCCTCGCATCCCGCGCAACGCATCGTCTATTCGGCCGGCCTCCACCCCCATGAAGTCGAACCCTTGGGTCCGGAAGCTTGGGCGGAATGGGAGCGTCTCGTGCGCGAGCCGGACGCCGTCGCGGTGGGCGAAACGGGCCTCGATTACTACTACGACCACTCCGACCGGGCTTCGCAACGCGCGGCCTTCGACCGTCACATCGAAATGGCGTGCGAGCTCGCCAAGCCGCTCGTCATCCACTGCCGCAATGCCGCGGACGACGTTCTTTCGCTGCTCGATCGTCCCGCGATCCGCCGGCACCCGAACCCCGGCATCTTGCACTGCTTCACGGAGAACGCCGAGGTGGCCGATCGGCTCCTCGATTTGGGCTTCCATATTTCTTTCTCGGGCATCGTGAGTTTTCGCAACGCCGAGGACCTGCGCGCAGTCGCCAAGCGCGTCCCCTCGGAGCGCTTGCTCATCGAAACGGACTCGCCCTGGCTCGCTCCCATTCCCCATCGCGGCAAGCGAAACGAGCCGGCCTTCGTTCCGGCGGTCTTCGAGGTCTTGAGGGGCATCCGCGACGAAGCACCCGAAGCGCTCGCGGAAATCCTGTGGCGCAATTCCTGTCGGGTCTTCGGACTCGACCCCGAGGTTTCGGCTTGAGCCCTTCCGTCGATCCGTCGATCCTCGAACGCCCGATCCGCCGCGTGCTCGTCGTGGGCGTTTCGAGTTACTTGGGCGCGGCGCTGGCTTCGGGTCTGCGCGAAG
>DDRA01000049.1:0-11669 GCA_002343545.1 Bacteriovoracaceae bacterium UBA2428 | reverse complement strand
TATCTGCGCGAGCACTTCGAGGTCTTCGGGACCTACTTCAGTCGCCCGTGCCGAATCGACGGCGTCACTTGCCTGCCGATGAACCTCTCGAACGGCGGCGAGATCGTGGAAGTGCTCAAACGCACCCGTCCCGACGTCGTGCTCTACGCCGTCTCGATGCGGAGCGCGGAGAGCTGCGAGGAAAATCCGCAAAAAGCGGATACGATCCATTTTCGCGCCGCGACCGTTTTCCTCAAACTCTCGCCGTATCCGCTTCGATTCGTTTACTATTCCGTCGACGAAGTCTTCGGACTTTCGAGCCCCACGAATCCGGCCGGCTTTGGCGAAAGAGACCTCACGATGCCCACGTCGGTGCTCTCCAAGACGCGGGCGGCGGGCGAGGTCGCCACGCTTTCCCAAGTGCGTTCCTGCGCGGTCATCCGCTTAGGCGACGTCTACGGCGAGGATTTTCGCCCGGGCTCGCACCTTTGCGCGAATTGGGTCGGCATCGTGAGCACCAAGCTCGTGAAGGGCGAGACCGTCACGCTACCGCGCGACTTGATGCGGACTCCCGTCTACGTGGGAGACGTCGTGCGGGCGACCCACAAGTTGCTCGGCGATTTCCCCCTCGGCTCGACCACGGAAGCTTACCACTGGGGCGGCCCCACGGGCTGCTCACCCTACGATCTGGCCCTCGAAATGACGTCGCGCTTGGGATGGGACGCCGCGCGCATCAAGCCCGGGAGCTCGGTCAAAGGCAAGACGGCGCGGCCCATCGACGCCCGCCTCAACTCGAAGAAGTTCGCGGAGCGCTTCGGCTTCCATTTTCAGTCGCCGGTCGACGGCGTGCACGAACTCACCGAGCGGCTGCGCCTCGGCCAAACCAGCCACTGGCCCTAGAACGCGCTTTAAAGCCCTCCTCTGCGGCGTACTCGGTCAACTCATGTACAAGAGTACATTTCGCTCCCTCGGGCCCGAGGCGCGCAGCCTTGCACCCGAGGCTAAATGGATCGCTAGCGGAAGGATTGGCGGACGAACTCGGCGAGGAAGTAGCGGCAGACGTCTTCGATCTGGACGCGCTCGCCGCGGTACGCCCAAGTCAGCTGATCGAAGGCGCCGAAATTCGCTTCGAGCTCCAAGGTCGGGCTCTGGTTCGGCCCGAAGATCTGCCCGAGGTACTGGTTAAAAGCGAAAACGACGCGGCCGGCTTTCGCGCCCGACACGACGAGTTTCACCCCGTTGCGGAAGAGCATGAAGTCCGATTCCGTGTTCGAGACGCGGTAGACATGAATCGACTGTCCGGGTGAACGACGGGCTTCGTTGAAGACTTCCACGTCGCGACGGAAAGACTCGAAGAGCTTGAGCAAATACTCGTTCGTGCGGGAGCGCAGGATCTCGTGACGCTGCTGCGGAGCCGACACGTCGACCTCGCCCGAACGCTCCATTTTCAGTTCGGCGTGCGCGAGCTCGACGGCCCAAGCGCGGTGGCCGCGGTAGTCCGCTTCGGGCACCGTCACGGCGGCCGGGGTCGCGGACATGGTTTCGGGCGCGGAAGGCCCGCGCTCCGACACCGGCGCACGGGGCGCCGCCAACGACGGCGTCGCGCGCGAGGTCGAAATGCGCTCGACTTCGGGCCGACGCTCGCGGGTCGCCGGGGCCTCGTTGGCCGAACCCCAGAGGGCTTGCGTCGGCGCCGGAACGTGCGGCGCGCGCAGAGGGGGCAAGGGCGCGCGGGGCGCCGCGGCCGGCTTGGCGTTTGGCACGGGTTTACCGAGATCGATCTCGGCGCCGAGCTCCGCGTCCCACTCGCGCCAAAGCGCTTCGCTTTGGTGAGAAACTTGTCGGGTGGCCCCGTTGCGGGATTCCACGAGCGTGGAAGCGCGCGGTCGGACTTCTTGCTGGGGCGGGTTCGCTCGCGTCGTCGCGCGAACGCCAAGGACTTCGGCGGAGTTCGGATTCACGACGCCCGAGGGCACGCTCCCTCCGTCGACGCGAAAATCTCTGAGTCGCCCCGGCTCCCTTGTCTTCCCTGACATGATTTCAAGTCTAGGGGGCCGCCTTACGCTGCGCAAGGCGTAAAAACAGACGGGGCACCGTCTTGGCCGTCCGATGGGCGTTCATTTTGACCCCACATAGTGAGGTGGGTGTCCTCGCGAAGGGGTTTCCCCCGACGCTTTACCGCCTCAAGGCTTCCGGGTCGGCTCTCAGAGAGAGTGCCCGGCATGCACACCGACGGTAGGAAGGACTCCCTAAAAAATAAAAACATAGGACAAAATGATGTGTCCCACCGATCTCGCACCAGACAGAAATCCCCGTCCTTCTTGAAGTATACCACTCCCGCGGGGTTGCGCTTAAGGGCAAAAGCGACGAAACTCGATTGAGAAAGGGGTGCTCGGCTAAACATGCGGAATCCGTTGGCTCGTGGACCCGAGAGTCCCATCGCGAAGGTTTTGCTTGCGGACGACTCGCCCCTCATGCACCGAGCGGTCGCGCTCGCGCTGCGCAAAGAACCCCTCGAGCTTATCACCTGCGATAACGGGCAAGACGCGCTTCGCCTGACCCTCGAACACCGTCCCGCGATCGTGCTCGCGGACCTCGATATGCCGGGCCTCACGGGGATCGAGCTCTGCCGCAGCATTCGCCAGGACGCTTCGCTCGCGGGAACGAAAGTCGTCTTGATTTGCGGCAGCTTCGATCAAATCGATGAAGCTCGACTTCAAAGCGTGCAGGCCGACGGTCGCCTCTGGAAACCCTTCGAAGCGCACGTCCTCATCGCGCTGCTGAGCGCCCTCCTCAAGTCGCCCATTCGCGAAAGCCTCGACGCGACGTCGGGCAACCTGACCGACGAAATGACGAAGGCGACGTTCCAAGCGGCCGGCCGCGAAGCGACGGCCCCTCCGATCGTCGAAGCCGACTCGGCCACCTTGGCGCCGATCCACGAAGCCGCTCCGGCTCCGTCCCCGCCGTCGACCGCTTGGCCCACGGCGGCGCCCGTTGTCGCGACGCCGAAAGCGCCGGAGCGTCCCGCTCCGCAATTCGTGCCGCCCCCGCCTTCGGTCGACGAAGCCACGATGCCGCCCCTGCCGACGGCCGCCCGACCGACGCCGCCCGTGCCCACCTTCTCGGTACGTCCGAACCCCTCGCCCGAAGCGACGGCCGCCCCCCTTCCTCCGCGCATCTCGGAAGAAGCGACGGCCACGCCCGCTTCGGTGCCCGGATTGACGAACTGGTCCTTCAACCCGCCCGCGGAACTTCCGGAACCGTCCCAACCGGCGGCCGCGCCGGCCGATATCTGGTCGATGGATTTTTCTCCGGCGGGAGGCGACGCGCCCGCGCCTTCGAGCTTCCGCGAGCCGGACGAAGTCGCGCCGAACCTCGACCTCGAACGCCCCGACGATCCCGAGCCGCAGATCTACCGACGCTCGGATTTCGAGCGCAACCGCGAAGAGCGTAAACCCGAAGAGGCCTGGCTCGCCGATCCCGATCTTTCGAGTTACCGGGGCGAAGACAGCGGAGTTCCCTCGCCGCCGGCCGAAGCGTCGTTCCCGCCCACCTCTCCTTTCGATGCCTCGGTCACGGCTTCGCCGTCGCCCGCGGCCTCTTCGTTGCGCGAGCACGAAGTCCCGGCGGGTTCCTCGATCAGCGAGGAGCGGGTGCGCAACCTCATCCGCGAAGAGCTCGACGCGGCTCTGCGCGGATGGTTCCAGGATCGCCTCCAAGCCAAACTGAGCGAAGTCCTCGCCGAGATCGAACGCGACTAGCGCGTGAAACGGCCGGTCTCGCTCCCCGTCGAGCGCCTCTACGAATTCGAATCCCTCGCGAGCACGCAAGATTTTGCGCGCAAGCGCCTCGAAGCGCATCCGGGCGCGAACGAAGTCATCTGGGTCCGCGCCGATCGCCAAAGCGAAGGGCGGGGGCGCCAAGGACGGCGTTGGGAAGACACGAAGGCCCCCGGCGAGACCCTTCTCGTCTCGCTCGGTTTTCGCCCGTCGAGTCGCCTCGCGCGTTCGCTCCCGCTGCTTCCGCTCTGGGCCGGCGCGCTCGCCTTGAGCGTCGCGCGCGAGTTGGGCCACGACGAATCGCTTTTCCTGAAGTGGCCCAACGACCTCGTGCGCCCGGGCGCCGGCGCTTCGCTTTCGAAAGTCGGCGGGATCTTGGTCGAAGCTTTCGGCGCGCGCGGCGTTGTCGTCGGCTGGGGGATCAACCTCTTCTCGGCCCCCGCGGACGTGGGGGCCTCGCCCCTCTTCGCTTCCCGCGCCGAGGATCCCCTTGGCTTTCGTGATCGTGTTTGGGCGCGGCTGCGCGAGCGCTTCGCCCGCGAAAACGCGGCGTGGAGCGCCGACGTTTCCGGGACTTACGAAGAAAGCCTCATCGAGTTCCTCGAACGCGACGCCATGGCGCCGCTCTGGGGGCGCGAAGGCGTCCTCCTCGCGGAGTCGCGACGGGGCCGAGCCGTCGGACTCAACGGCGACGGAACCCTGCGCGTCCTTCTCCCCGACGGAACGCGATACGAGGCCCGTTCAGGGGAATTCCGTCTTGATCGCGAAGCCCCGCGGCCCTGAGCTCCGGCGGCCCGGCCCGTTCCAAGGCTTGGGACAATTTGCGCGGAGGGGGTGCCCAAGTTCTCGACACTTTTGCCGTTCCCCTTCGCTTCGCGCAAAGCCCCGAATCCAAGCCCCTTTTTGGAGCCATGTTAAGACCGCGTAACGCTGGCACACCGTCTGCAACTACCCGGTCAAAGACACTTCGGTTCTCGTTGGTGGGGCGCACAAAGTCTTCGTTCGATGTGTGAAGGGGAAAATATGAAAACGAAAAGCTATCTCAACGTCTTGGTCTATGGCCTCGTGGCGAGCCTCGCGGCTTGCGGATCGGACCCCGCTCCGGTCGTCACCGTGCCGCCCGCCGCGGCCGTGCCGACGGCGCCGGTCACGCTTCCCGCTCCGCAAACGGCGGGCGGCGACTACATCCGCGACACGATCGCTCCGTGGCTCGAGTCCTACTACGGCCGCATCCATCTCCAGACGCAGATCACCGTGATGGGCAACGGCACGGTCCTCGACACGATCCCGGCCGGCGAATACGGCTGGCGCGACATCTACGACCGCGTCGTGAACCGTCTCGCGACGAGCTGCGCTTGCACCTACGCCCAAGTCTCCGCCTACGCCGGCGCTTCGGGTCTCTCGCCGCTGGCCTCGGTTGACTACACGCGCTTCAGCCAGTTCGTGTCGCAGAACGCCGTGCCGTGGCAGCAAGCCGCGGTCTTGCTCGTGAACGGCAACGCGGTGAACGGCAACTACTACGGCAACGTGGGCTACAACCAAGTGAATCCGTACTACAACGGCATGAACCCGTACTACGGCAACACTCAGATGCAGATGGGCGGCCAGATCTACGCGAACTTCGCGTTCATCTTCCACCAACTCGTCTCGATGAACCAGACCTACTACACGCAGTACTACTACCCGGTGTACGCCGGCGGCCAAATGGTTCAGCCGGGCAACTGGGCCTTCGGCAACTACTACGGCGGCACGAGCGCCCTGCAAGTCGGCGCCAGCTTCAACAGCGTCGGCGGTGGCCGCGGCCTGAGCCTGAACGTGAACGGTTTCTTCCAAGGCCTCCGCTAAACGCGGCGCCCCGGAAGGCTCTCACTTCGCGGAACGTCGGCGGGTCCTCGGTGGCGGAAGCGGTGCGGATGCGGAATCTCGTGGATGCGGAGCGGAAGCGGAATCCCTCGACCGGGTCGAAAGCGGAACGTCGGTCGCGGCCCCTCGATCAACCGGATCTCTGGCGACGGAGATCCGGTTTCTTTTTAACCTCGTCTCCTTGCGAAGGAGTTCCAAGATGTCTCGATTCACCAAGCGCAGCTCGCGTTTGACCCTGGCGGCCCTCGGGATCGCCGCCCTCCTCGGCGGCACCGCCGCCCGCGCCGAAGGCCCGAAGGGCGCCGGCCGCTGCGAATCCCGTCGATCCTCGAACGACGCGCTCGAGCGCGCCACGGCCGACATCGAAACGGCGATGCTCACGATGACCACCCACGGCGTCGCGCTCGAAACGATCCGCGCCCTTCGCCTCGAGGCGGGCCTCCAGACGAAGCCCAACGACCTCATGCTCGCGCTTCGCACCCAGACGAAGCTCTCGGCGGAAAAGCGCGACAGCCTCGTGAAAGCCTACGCGCTCGCCCAGGACGCCACGCACGCGGTCCGTCTGACGGAGCGCCTGGACCTGGCGCCTTCCGAAAAACTCAAGCGACACTTGCGCCTCTTCGACTTGCTCGAGGTTGACCCCGTAAGCTACCTGCGCGCCCGGCTCCTTAAGTTCACGCTTCTCTCCCCGTCGGAAGTCGAAGCGATCCTCGCTCCGCTCGAGTCCCGCTAATCAGGCCCCCGGCGCCGCCGGCATTCTCCCCCTTTGTCCGCGGCGTTCGGCCGGATCCCTTGCCCCGGGGATCCGGCCCTTTTTCGTTTTCGCGGGGATCTGCTAGCTTCGCGGCGATGGGACGCAAACAAAACTGGGACGTGGGCGAGCTCGAGCGCGTGCCGCTCGACCGCAAGCTGACCCGCGACGGCGCCTTCACGATCCTGCTCCTGCACCCGCGCATTCCGCAGAACACGGGTTCGATCGCGCGCATGTGCGCCGGCACCGGTTCGCGCCTCGATCTCGTGGCGCCCTTCTTCGACATCGAGGATTCCAAGCTCAAGCGCGCGGGGCTCGACTACTGGCCGATGCTCGACGTTCGCGTCTATCCCGACTTCGAAGCCTGGGAGCTCGCGAATCCCGGGCGCGTCCCTTGGCTCGTCGAAGTCGGCGGCCCCAAGGTCTACGCCGAAGCCAAGTTCGCCGCGGAAGACGTCATCGCCTTCGGCGACGAACAAGACGGCATCGACCCGCGGCTGCTCGCGCGCTGGCCCGAGCGGCACCTGCGCATCCCGCAACAGAGCGTGCGCTCCCACAATCTTGCCACGAGCGTCGGCGTCGTGACCTACGAAGCCCTCCGACAAGTCGACTGGCTCGGCCTCGAATAGGCAGCCCGAAGCCCTTCCTTTCGAGTTACGGACCCAAAAACAAAAACCGCGAAGTTCCCGAAGGAACCTCGCGGTTTTAAAAACAATCTGACCCCATCCCCAAAGACGGGCACGATCCGAGGAAGCTCTCCCGAAAGAGAGCCAACCCCGCCTCGATTAGCGCTTGCTGAACTGCGTGCCGCGACGTGCGCCGCGCTTGCCGTACTTCTTACGCTCTTTCTTACGAGCGTCGCGGGTCAGCATGGAAGCCGACTTGAGCGAGCCCTTGAGTTCCGGGTTGAACTCGACGAGAGCGCGGGAGATGCCATGGCGGAGAGCGCCGGCTTGGCCCGCTTGGCCACCACCGTCGCAGTTCGCGACGATGTCGAACTGGCCGATCATGCCGAGTTGTTCGAGCGGCTGGTTCACGACGAGGCGAAGAACCGGGCGCGGGAAGAAGTCTTCGAAGGTACGGCCGTTGACCGTAATGACGCCCTTACCGGGGCGGATTCGAACGCGAGCGACCGAGCTCTTGCGGCGACCCGTAGCGTAGAAGAAAGTTTGAGCCATAACCTAAATTCCGTCTCCCTTAGAGAAGCTTACTGACCTTGTTTGACGTGGCGAAGCTGCCAGGCCACCGGCAATTGAGCCGTGTGCGGGTGCTGCGAGCCCGAGTAGATCTTGAGCTTGCGCATTTGCTGACGGCCGAGGGGCGAGCGCGGCACCATGCCACGAACCGCGTTGAACAGAATCCGCTCGGGATATTCCTTACGGAGCTTAGCGGGCGAAGTCGCCTTCATACCGCCGATGTAACCGCTGTAGTTGTAGTAACGCTTCTCGTCTTCCTTCGCGGCCTTGAAGACAACCTTCTCGGCGTTGATGACGACGACGAAGTCGCCTTGGTCGTTGTTCGGCGTGAAGGTCGCCTTGTGCTTACCGCGAAGGATCATCGCGATTTCGGAAGCGAGACGGCCGACCGTTTGGCCAGCGGCGTCGACGACGAGCCACTTGCGATCGGGGTCGTTCAGGCCGCCGAACTGCGTGCGAGCCGCGAGCGGCTGCACGGGACCCTTCGGCGCGGTGATGCGCGCGGAATGGGGGGCGTGGCCGATCGGCTTCACCTTCTTCGTGCTCTTCGCTTTGCCTTCCGTCTTTTCGACTTGGCTAGCGCGACGGGCTTTTTCCCGCGAGAGGCGGACCTTCGTCTTGGAGGCCGCTTTGGCC
Source organism: Bacteriovoracaceae bacterium UBA2428 (assembly GCA_002343545.1). GTDB lineage: Bacteria > Bdellovibrionota > UBA2428 > UBA2428 > UBA2428 > UBA2428. The sequence goes on along the minus strand of DDRA01000049.1, from coordinate 3,465 downwards.
TTTTGAGCTTGGAGCTTCGTGACTTTCGTCTTGGATTTCTTAGCGGATTTCTCCGTACCCTTGCTCTTCGTCGTCTTCTTCGCGGTTTTCGTCGTCGCCATTATCTGTCTCTATCTCTTCTAACTGTTTGAGGACCTGATCGAAGTTCGCGAAACTACAGATGGCAGACTCAGCCTGTCAAGCCCTTCTCGCGAGGTCTTCGGACACCCGGACTCTATTTATTTATTGCTACGCGTCAAGCGTCTCGTTAATCCCGACCCCATGAAAGCCATCTTTTCGAAGCTCCTCTTGACCGGGCTTCTGACTTTCTGGGGCTCGGAAGCTTTCGCCGACCCCGGAGCTTTGAGTCTCCCGGCCGGCCTCCGCATCGAGACCCGACTTCCGTCGCAAGTGCTCCTTCCTCTAGTCTCTTTCGAGCAAAAGCTCGAGTTTTCCGTGCCGAAGGGCGAAGTTTCCGAGCCCACGCTCCGCTTTCACCTCGAACGCCTGAGCTGGTCCGGACGCACCCTGCGGGTGGGGCAGCTCCGCCTGGAACTCTCGGCCCAAAAGTGGACCTACCGGGAAAGCCTCTGGCTGCGCCTGGAATGTCGCCAGCCCCTCGTCAGCCTCGTGCGGAAAGACTGGGATCTCGAGCTTCCCGAAAAGCTCTCGCTTCGATTGCGCCTGCTCCCGGGCGGCGGGGCCGAGTGGATCGAAAGCCCGTGGCCGGCCTTTCGCGAGACGCTCGAACGCAGCCTGCGGGACCTGACCCGCGCCGAGACGCTCGCGCGCGACTTCCGCTTTAACGGCGACTGCCCGGGCAGCACCGCCTCGCTCCTGGAATCCTTCCTGCGCAACCGCCTGACGGACTCTTACGCCAAGGATCCGCAGCTTTGGGCCCAAGGGCTCGCCGAAATCGAGAAGGTCGCCCGACCCGCGCTCGAGGAGGGCCTCGTGCAGGCGCTCGCGTCGTGGAAGGCGCCGCGGGCGCTGGACCTCGATCTGCGGGTCGAGCGGGCCCAGTCGGGCGCGCTTTCGCTGCTCACCGAGGGAGCCGGCGCGGCCGTGCCTCCGGACCTCGTCGCGCTCCGTTCCGCGTTGCGCGTGACCGCGACCCCGGATTTTCTGGAGTCGCTCGTGCGTCCGCTCGTCGAAGCGAAGTCTCCCCGCTACGACGTCGAGTCGAGCTTCGCGGCCGAGGACCTGGCGCCTCTGTTTTCGGAGCTCTTCGGTCGCCCCCCTCGGGAAAAGGTCGAGCTTTCGGTCGGGCTCGTCCAATGCCCCGAGGCCCAGCCCGTCCGGATCCGTCCGTGGATCTCGCGCGACGCCGAGCGGGTAGGGGTCGACTTCGAAGCGGGCCTCCTGCTGGAAATCCGGACGGAGGGCGGCTACGAGATCAAACGCGGCCTGCCCTTGCGGGCCGTCTTCGAAGCGAAGGGCGAACGCTTTGCCTCCGAGCAAAGCCGCTGGGCCTTTTCGCAGGCGAACTGGCAACCCAAGGAACGCGTGTGCGGCCTCGCGAACGTGAACGAGCTGCTGGGCGGCGGCCTCCAGTGGTTGCTCGCCTCGCCGGCGCTCAAGGATTTTCTCTCGAAGGAATTCGGCCCGAGCCTCGAGGCCGTCTCGGTCTCGACGCGACGGCCCCGCGTCCTCGGTCGCGCCGACTACGAACGTCGCCGCGTCGGGGGCGGCTTCTACGCCGACGCCCTCGTTTTCGAAAGCCACCGCCCTTAAGCCTTCGGGACGGCGGCCGGATAGACGGATTTCTGGCAAGTCAGGCTGCCCCCCGTTTGGCTACGCTGAGGGGGTGAACGAACGCATGTGCCCGGTCTGCCGCTCGCCCCTCTCGCTGAACGTCCCGGCGCGCCTGCCGCTCATGACCCACTTTCGTCTCGCGCTCTTCGTGGGGGGAGGGGCCTACGTGCTTTCCTTCTTCGTGTCGCTCGAGGCGAGCCTCAAGTCGCTCGTCTTCTACTTTCCGCTCTGGGGCCTCGCCGAGCTCGTGCATTCCGCGCGCTGGCGCGAGTCGCTGAAGTGCGGTGCGTGCGCCTTCGACCCCCAACTTTACCACCGCGATTGGCGCGCGGCCCGCGCGCGCGTCGAGGCGCGCCTCGGCGCCGAGCAAGCCAAGCTCGTCGAGGCGATCGGCGAGCGCTCGGCCAAGCTTCGCCAACGCGCGCCCTCGGCGACGGCGCCCAAGGAAGCTCCCCTTAGCCTGGGGGCCGAGCGTGGAACAACGCGTGTCGTCAGTTTGAACGACGGCTCCGACGACGCCTAGGGCCCGCGGCCCCGCCCTTCCTGCTATATTGTTGCCATGAAAACCGCTTATCTCGTCGCGGGCGTTCGAACGCCTTTCGCCAAATCCGGAACCGAACTCAAGGCCGTGCATCCCGTCGAGCTCGGGCGCTTCGCGCTGACCGAGCTGCTCGCGCGCACGGGCGCGGGCCTGAGCGAAATCGGCGGGCTGCTCGACGAAGTCATCATCGGGAACACGGGCACGCCTTCGGACTCGGCCAACATCGCGCGGGTCATCGCCCTGCGCGCCGGCCTGCCGCACGCGCTCTCGGCCTACACGGTCCACCGGAACTGCGCTTCGGGCCTCGAAGCGCTCTCGCAGGCCGCGCTCAAGGTCGAAGCCGGCGTCGGCGACGTCTACGTCGCGGGCGGCACGGAGTCCATGAGCCAGTTGCCGCTCATCTACAACGCGAACGCCGTGCGCTTCTTCGAATCACTCCAGCGCGCGCGCACCCTGGCCGAACGCGCGCAGGCCTTCGCGAAGATTCCCGTGAAGGACTTCCTCGCGCCGCGCATCTCCATCATGGAAGGCCTCACGGATCCCGTGTGCGCGCTCAACATGGGCCAGACGGCCGAGATCCTCGCGAAGGAATACAAGATCTCGCGCGAGGAGCAGGATCGCTTCGCGCTCACGAGCCACCAACGCGCCGTCGCCGCCGCGAAGACCGGCGTCTTCCGGGACGAGATCGCGACCTATTCCGTCCCGCCGAAGTTCGAGAAGACCTTGGCGGTGGACTCGGGCCCGCGCGAGAGCCAGACGATGGAGCAGCTCGCCAAGCTCAAGCCCTACTTCGATCGCAAGTTCGGCACCGTGACCGTGGGCAACGCCTGCCCGATCACGGACGGCGCGGCCATGCTGCTCGTCGCCTCGGAAGAAGGACTCAAAAAATTGGGCGGCGTGAAGCCCCTCGCCAAGATCCGCGCCCACGCCTTCGCGGGGCTGGATCCCTCGCGCATGGGGCTCGGCCCGGTCTACGCCTCGGCCAAGGTCCTCAAGCAGTCGGGCCTTTCGATGGCCGACATGGGCGTCGTCGAGTTGAACGAGGCCTTCGCCGCGCAGGTCCTCGCCTGCCAGCGTGCCTTCGACTCGGCCGACTTCGCCAAGCGAGAGCTCGGGCTCGCCAAGGCCATCGGCGCGGTCGATCCGGCCAAGCTCAACCCGAACGGCGGCGCCATCGCGATCGGCCACCC
>DDRA01000109.1:4183-5965 GCA_002343545.1 Bacteriovoracaceae bacterium UBA2428 | reverse complement strand
GAGGCCTTGCTCGGACCTCTTCGACAAGCTCGGCGAGGACGATTGCGTCGAGGTCTACGGGGCGGACTTCATCCAGATCTACCGGAACATGAAGTTCCTCGAGCTCTGTTCCTATAATCTGGACGACATTTTCGCCTGCGAATGGGTAGAGCTTTTCTATCGGGAGCCTCGCATCACGGAAGCGCTCGCGAAGGAGATGACGCACGTCCTGAGCGGGGGCGTTCGCTCCACGCTCCAGATCTCGGACGACGCGGGCCAGGCGGAACACGTCGTCTCCGAGGTTTTCTTGGAAGAGCGCCGGGAGTTTCTCGTGCGTCACAAATACCTTTCCCCCCTCTTTGACGAGAACGGCCGTCCGGCCGCCTTCGTCATCATTTTGGACGCTAAAGTTCGTTCTGCGATGGGAGCCGCTTGAAGATCATGATGACGCCTCGAGAAGAGTTCGGTGAGTATCTCCGCCTAAAGCGGGTCGAAGCGGGGCTGACGCAGAAGCAGGTCTCCGATAAGCTGAAGCTGAAGTCGCCCCAATCGATTTCGAACGTCGAGCGCGGTTTGGCGCCGGCCCCCATCAAGATGCTGAAGGTCTTGATCCAGATGTACCGCATCGACGAAGGCGAGATCCTGCACCGGCTCATCGCGCTCCAGGTCGATCAGCTGGAACGCCAGCTTTACGGAACTTGAGCTTTCGGCGGGGCGCGCCATCTCAATTTATTTTGTTGGTCCGTCTAAAGATTGCGTGAATTCGATCCGACGACTCCTCCATGAAAAACATGGAGCTGTTGTCGGGCTTAGACTCCCGCTTAGGCGAGATCGAGTACAGCGTCCTTTCCGGGCGTTGCGGCCGTAACGCCGCGGGGCTGGATCTCAACAATCGGGCCTACGCCTACTGGAAGGAATTCTGGGGTTCGATCTACGAGTCGGCCGGAAGCCGGGCCGCCTTCGTGCTCGACGATTTTTCCCGCCAGGACGTCGTGGGCGTGCTTTCCCGTCGCGACGAAATCGTCGCGGTCCATTGCCATAGCTTTTTTAACATCGAACAGCGCGCCACGCTGGATCACCGCTATTTCCTTTTCTACCCGCCTTCCTACCTGGAGCGGCTGCGGGAGTGGGGCGTGCGCAAGGTCGTGACCTACGAGTTCCTGACGCTCAATCCCGATTGGACCAAGCGCAAGATCGGCTTTCCCCTCGCCGAGGCCATCATGGGCCTCGGGCTGAGGGTGCTCGAGGAGAGCGACGCCGACGCCATTATTTCTTCCGTTCGTCGCGACGTCAAAGTCCACGAGATGTGCCAGCGCTGGGGATGGGAGACCTTCCAGGCGAACGTCCAGCGCCGCAACTTCCCGCTCGACCTCATGGCTTGCCACCGTTCGGCGATCAAGCCGCACGTGGATCCCCAGATCGATGAGTTCTGTCGTCAACTTTGGCGAGGCCGGGGCGTCGATGCCCCGGCCCCGTCGATTCTTTCCAAGGCCGCTTAAGTAAGGAGACCTCCGATGACTTTCCAGCAATTCCGCACGGCCCTCGAACCCGGTTTCGCGAAGATCTGCGCGTCGTGGAACGACTTTCCTTGGGAGAACCCCGAGGCTTACCGCAACTGGGCGGCGCAGACTTACTACTACGTTTGCCACTCGACCCGCTTGCTTTCGCTCTGCGCGGCGCGTTTCGGCATCGAGCGCGACGAGTTCCACCAGCGCTTCCTGCGCCACTCCGACGAGGAGAAGCGCCACGAGCAGCTCGCGATCAAGGACATCGTCAAGGCGGGCGGCGCCGGCGTCGCGGCCT
>DDRA01000109.1:3547-4074 GCA_002343545.1 Bacteriovoracaceae bacterium UBA2428 | reverse complement strand
CGGGCGGCGCCGGCGTCGCGGCCTACCCCGAGATGGACGAGACCCGCTCTTTCTACCAAGTCCAGTACTTCTGGGTGGAGCACGTGAACCCGATGGCCTTCTTCGGTTATATCCTCGCGCTCGAAGGCATGGCCGTAAAGGCGGGCCCCCGGGCCTACGCCGCCGCCGAGAAGGCGCACGGCAAAGGTGCGTGCACCTTCCTCAAGGTCCACGCGATGGAAGACGTCGACCACGTCGCGGAAGCCTTCAAGCACCTCGAGACCCTGGACGGCGCCGAGCTCGCCATGGTCGTGACGAACTTCAATCAGAGCTGCACGCTCTACTCGAACATGATGCACGAGATCGCGTCCCGCGCGGGCGTCGGCTTCGAGCGTCAAGCGGCCTGAGCGCGAGATGTCGCCGCTGAGCCCTTCCTTCCGGAGCGAGATCCGCGCGCGTCTCGGGGATTTTTCGCGCCTGGAGCCGCGTCGCGCGCTGGGCGCCTTCGCCTTCGACTGGGCGCTCATCGCGCTGGCGATGGCGGCGGC
>DDRA01000109.1:2760-3432 GCA_002343545.1 Bacteriovoracaceae bacterium UBA2428 | reverse complement strand
CGCGCTGGCGATGGCGGCGGCCATCCTATCGGGCGGGCAGATCGCGGTCGTGCTGGCCGCGCTCGTTATCATCGGCGGGCGGCAACACGCGCTTTTCGCGCTCCTCCACGAGGGAGTGCACGCGCGGCTCTCGGAGAATCGGGCGTGGAACGACCGTCTCGCGAACCTCTTGGCGGGCTATCCCATCTTCATGAGCGTCGAGGCCTACCGGGCGAATCACCTGCGGCACCATCGTCACCTCAACACGGACGAGGATCCCGATTGGGTTCGCAAGGCGGGATCGGAGGAGTGGCGCTTCCCCTGCGCGCGCTCGCGCCTGGGGCGGACCTTCGCCGGTTACCTTTGGGGACGCGGGCTCGCGGAGGCCTACGCCGTGGCCCGTTTGCTTTCGGGACTGCAACCCCTCGCGGCCCTTCGCGACGCCTCCGCGCGTCGCGAGCTCGTTCGGCGCCTCGCCTACTTCGCCGGGCTGGGGGCCTTGGCCTTCGCGACCGGCCGCGGCGTCGCGATCGCGGGGCTGTGGTTGGGCGCCTACGTCCTCGTCCTGCCCGTGCTCATGCGTCTCCGCAGCCTGGCGGAACACTTCGGGGTCGCCAACGAGCACGACTTGAATCGGACGCGAACGTCGATCGCGCCCTGGTGGGAACGCGCGCTCTTCACGCCCCATAACAT
>DDRA01000109.1:1595-2684 GCA_002343545.1 Bacteriovoracaceae bacterium UBA2428 | reverse complement strand
GCGCTCTTCACGCCCCATAACATCGGCTACCACCTCGAGCATCATCTCTACTCGAGCGTGCCGTTCTACCGTCTGCCCGACTTCCACGCCTGGCTCATGGCGCAAACGGAGTACCGGGCCTCCGCCCACGTGAGCGAGGGGTACTTTTCCCGCGCGCCGCGGGGAGTGCTCGCGGAGCTCGTGGCGTCGCCGGCGGAGCGGCCGGCGCCGGGCGAAAATTCCGCGGCCTGACTTCGGGCGCGTGCTATTCGGCCGGACGCATCCTAGAGTGGGGAAGTGGAATCCCTCACGAGTCAGGCGCTCTTGTTCATCGCGGCGGCGATCGTCTTCGTTCCCCTTTTCCAGTGGCTTCGCCTGGGCTCGGTGCTCGGTTATCTCGTCGCCGGACTGCTGGTGGGCCCTTCGGGGTTCGGGCTCGTGCCGAACGCCACGAGCGTGCTGCACTTCGCCGAGCTCGGCGTCGTATTCCTGCTCTTCCTGATCGGGCTCGAGATCGAGCCGCGCAAACTCTGGTCGATGAGACGGCACCTGATCGGCCTCGGCGGCATGCAGATCGCGCTCACGACGGGGGTCTTCGCGCTCGTCGGGATCGCCTTCGGTCTTCCGGTCGTGGGCGCGGTGGTCCTCGCCTTCGCGCTCTCGCTGTCTTCGACGGCCTACGCCGTCCAATCGCTCGTCGAGCGCAACGAGTTCAACACGGAATTCGGTCGGGCGAGCTTCGCGATCCTGCTCTTTCAGGATTTGGCGGCGATCCCGGCCCTCGCTTTCATTCCTTTCTTGGCTTCCGGTTCGCCGGGAATCTCGGCTCTTCGTTGGGAGAGCGTGCTCGTGCCCGTCGCGGCGATCGGGGGGCTTCTCGTGGCCGGACGCTTCGTGGTGCGCCCCGCCTTTCGAATGATGGCGTCTTCCCGCTCGAGGGAGATCTTCACGGCCGCGGCGCTTTTCGTCGTCCTGGGCGTCGCGCTCCTCATGCAGAAGATCGGGCTCTCCGCGGCGTTGGGGACCTTTCTCGCCGGCGTGCTCTTGGCGGACTCGGAATATCACCACGAGATCCGGACGAACGTGGAGCCCTTCAAGGGCCTGCTCATG
>DDRA01000109.1:973-1526 GCA_002343545.1 Bacteriovoracaceae bacterium UBA2428 | reverse complement strand
GCCCTTCAAGGGCCTGCTCATGGGACTCTTCTTCATCGCCGTCGGCATGGGGGTCGACCTTTCCCTCGTCTTGCGTGAGCCGCTCCTGATTCTCGGGTTGACCGTGGCTTACCTCGCTCTGAAGTTCGGCGCCCTCTACGTCTCCGGGCGCAGCTTCGGGCTCGGGCACGCGGAGTCCAAGCGCCTCGGCCTGACGATCGTGCAAGGGGGCGAGTTCGCGTTCGTCCTCTTTGGCCTGGCCACGGGCGCGGGCGGCGCCGACGCGACGCTCATCGCCCGGCTGACCGTCGTCGTGACGCTTTCGATGGCGCTTTGCCCGCTGTTGAACCTTCTCCATGATCGCTACATCGCCTGGATGTGCCGGGACCGCGCGCCCGCCCCCCGCTTCGACGTGATCTCGGACGAGTCCCCGGAGATCATCGTCGCGGGCTTCGGTCGTTTCGGTCAGATCTTCGGCCGGATCCTGCGGGCGCAGAAGATTCCCTTCGTCGCGATCGACCACGATCCGGATCAAATCGAGCTCGTTCGGCGCTTCGGTAACAAGGTGTACTAC
>DDRA01000109.1:0-851 GCA_002343545.1 Bacteriovoracaceae bacterium UBA2428 | reverse complement strand
AAGGTGTACTACGGGGACGCTTCGCGGAGGGATCTGCTCGAGGCCGCCGGGGCGGCCGAGGCGAAGTTCTTCGTTCTCGCGATCGACGACGTCGAAACTTCGCTCGCGACGGTGCGGACGCTGCGGGAGCACTTTCCGCACCTGAAGATCTTCGCGCGGGCGCGCAATCGTGGTCACGCCTTCGACCTGATGGATCAAGGCGTCGAGCGGATCAAACGCGAGACCTTCGATTCGAGCCTCGCCTTCGTGGGCGAGCTGCTCACGGAGCGCGGCATGGCGGCGTCCCAAGTCGAGCGGGTCCTGGCGCGTTTCGAGGAGCACGACGTTCAGATGATGAAGGATCAGTATCGCGTTCGTCGGGACGACAAGATGTTCGTGAGCGTCTCGAAGCAGGCGGGGGCTCAGCTCGCTCAAGTCCTGAGCCGCGACGAGGCGGAATCGCGTTAGTCCCGGTATTAGCGATTTTTTTGCAATGAAGTTCTGCACTTAAACGGATCGCGGCCTCGGCGGGTGGCTTGTGAAACGACGCGGCTGGAATCGGCCGCGCCCGGGTCGAGCCCTTGTTCGGCGGGCGGGCCCGGCGTAGCGTCGGGACATCTATGAAGAACAAGATCATCTACACGAAAACCGACGAAGCTCCGGCTTTGGCGACGCACTCCCTGCTTCCGATCGTGAAGGCCTTCGTTTCCGCGGCCGGCATCGAGATGGAAACCCGCGACATCTCGCTCGCGGGCCGCATCTTGGCTTCTTTTCCGGACTCGTTGAAGCCCGAGCAGCGCACGGCCGACGCCCTCGCGGAGCTCGGCGAGCTCTGCAAGACCCCCGGCGCGAACATCATCAAGCTGCCGAAC
>DDRA01000004.1:3429-3600 GCA_002343545.1 Bacteriovoracaceae bacterium UBA2428 | reverse complement strand
CGCGGCGGCGGCGAGTTCGGCCCCCGTTGGCACCAAGCCGCGCTCAAGGAGAATCGCCAACGCGCCTTCGATGATTTCATCGCCGTGGCGGAAGATCTCATCGCACGCAAAATCACCTCGCCCGCCCACCTCGGTATCCACGGTGGATCGAACGGCGGCCTGCTCGTGGGC
>DDRA01000004.1:0-3272 GCA_002343545.1 Bacteriovoracaceae bacterium UBA2428 | reverse complement strand
AACGGCGGCCTGCTCGTGGGCGCGTGCTTTACGCAGCGGCCGGATCTCTTCAATGCCGTTGTCTGCTCGGTCCCGCTGCTCGACATGTTCCGCTACCACCGCCTGCTCGCGGGCGCGAGCTGGATGGCCGAGTACGGCGATCCGGACAAGCCCGAGGAGCGCGCCTACATCGCGAAGTACTCGCCTTACCAGAACGTCTCCGGCGAGAAGCGCTACCCCGAGGTCTTCTTCATGACCTCCACGGCGGACGATCGCGTGCACCCCGGACACGCGCGCAAGATGGCCGCGAAGATGGAAGCGCTCGGACATCCCGTGCTTTACCGCGAACGCCTCGACGGCGGGCACGCCGGCGCCGCCGACCGCGAAGCGCTCATCGAACGCATGGCCTACGAGCTGACTTACTTCCGCGAGAAGCTGGGCCTCGGACCGAAAGGACTTGGCGCGTGAAGATCCTCGTCATCGGCGGCAACCGCTACTTCGGCAAGCGCCTCGTCGAACAACTTCTGGAAGAAGGCGAAGACGTCACGCTGATCACGCGCGGGCGAACGTCGGATCCCTTCGGCGACCGCGTCGGACGAATCGCTCTCGATCGCGGCGAACTCCGCGCCGGGCACCCCGCGCTTGGGACCGGATCTTGGGACGTCGTCTACGACCAAGTCTGCTACGAAGCCAAGGAAGCCCGCGCGGCCTGCGAGACTTTTCGCGACCGCGCCGGACGCTACGTCTTCGTGTCCTCGCAGTCCGTCTACGCGAGCGGCGCGAACCTGAAGGAAAGCGACTTCGATCCCCGCGCGCATCGCTTCGAGCACGAAGCCGACCGCCAGAAAGAATACGCCGAAGCCAAGCGACAATGCGAAGCCGTCTTCGCGGCGAACGCCCCCTTTCCGCTCGTCGCGGTGCGCTTTCCCATCGTCCTCGGCGAGGACGACTACACGGGTCGCCTGGAGTTCCACGTCGATCGCATCAAGAACGCGCAAGCCTTCGCCCACCCGGCCCCGGCTTCGCGCATCAGCTTCGTCCATTCGGCCGACGCCGGCGCGTGCCTGGCTTGGCTGCGCGGGGTTTCGGCCACGGGAGGACTGAATGTCGCTTCCCCCGACTCGATTCGCCTCGACGAGCTCTTCGCGCGCGTCGCGGAGCTCACGAAGGGCCGGGTCGAGATCTCGGACGCGGCCGAGAAGTCGCCCTTCGGTATTCCGGAAGATTGGTACATGGATATGTCGCGCTTGCGCTCGCTCGGCTTCGAGCCCCGACCGTTCGACGCTTGGCTCGATCCGCTCATCCTCGAACTTTCCAGGAGGTCCACCCCATGAAGTACGTCCGCATGCCCATCGAGATCGAGTCGCCCGAGGAAATGGGTTACTCGACGATCCGCTACAACCTCACCGAGAGTTCCTTCGCCGACGCGCGGGTGAACGACCTCGGTCTCGGCATCGACTTCGAGAAGCTCCTCCTTTGTTACGGCGACCACCGCGGCAAACTCGAGCTCCGTCAGCTCATCGCGCAGGAGGCCGGCGTCCAGGCCGACGACGTGCTCCTGACGCCCGGCGCCGCCCCCGCGCTCTTCATCATCGCGACGACGCTCCTCGAGAAGGGCGATCGCCTGCTCGTCGAGCACCCGAACTACGCCACGAACATCGAGACCCCGCGGGCCATCGGCGCCGAGATCGACTTCATCCGTCTGCGCTTCGCGACGGGTTTCCGCCCGATCCTGTCCGACATCCTCGCCGCGATCCGGCCCGAAACGAAGTACGTGAGCGTCACGCTCCCGCATAATCCGACGGGCACCACGCTCGAGCTCGGCGCCTTCCGGGAGCTCATCGCGGCCGTGACCGCGAAGGCCCCCTATCTCCTCGTGGACGAGACCTACCGCGGCATGGGCTTCGACAAGGAACTTCCCGTCGCCGCGTCGCTCTCGGACAAGTGCATCAGCGTCTCGTCGCTCTCCAAGACCTTCGGTCTCCCGGGCATCCGCATGGGTTGGATCATCTGCCGGGACAAGAAACTCATGAACACGTTTCTCGCGGCCAAAGAGCAGATGCTCATCTGCGGCTCCGTCGTCGACGAAGAAATCGCCTACGGTCTGTGGCGACAACGCCCGCAACAACTCGACCGCGTTCGAAAGGCCATCCTGAGCGCGCGGGGGATCCTCAAGGACTGGTACGCCAAGCAAAGCGACTTCGAATGGGTCGAGCCCGAAGCGGGCGTCGTTTGCTTCCCGCGCCTCAAGGAATCCTCGGGCGCCGACGTCGAAAAATTCCACCGCATCCTGAACGAGAAGTACGGCACCTTCGTGGGACCGGGCCACTGGTTCGAGATGGATCGTCGTCACTTCCGCATCGGCTACGCCTGGACCTCCGAAGCCGACCTTCGGATCGGCCTCGAGAACCTGAACCGCGCCGCGCGCGACGCTCGCTAAAGATTGGCTTACGCCCCCTCCATTCAAAACGGGACTCATCAACCATGGACACCAAGAATCTTCTGAACGAATTCTACTCCGCTTTTCGGGCGCGCGACGCCGCCGGCATGGCGCGCTGCTACCATCCCGAGGTCGAGTTTTCCGACCCCGTCTTCACGAATCTGAAGGGACACGAGGTCGGCGCCATGTGGCACATGCTGATATCGAGGGGCAAGGAAACCAAGATCTCGTTCAAGAACATCCAAGCCGACGACAAGACGGGAAGCTGCGAGTGGGAAGCGGTCTACCCCTACGGCCCGAAGCGACGCTTGGTTCACAACGTCGTGAGCTCGAAGTTCGAGTTCCGCGACGGCAAGATCATCCGGCAAAGGGATTCGTTCGACCTTTGGAAGTGGCTCGGCATGGCGCTCGGCCCCGCGGGATCGCTCCTCGGCTGGACCGGCTTCCTCAAGGCCAAAGTCCGCAACTTCGCGGCGCAAGGCCTGCGAGACTTCATGAAAGCCAACCCGCAAGCTCGCTAAGGGCGGGGGCGGGATTTCCGCCGAGACTTTTGGGCGACGCGTTCCCCTTAGTAGTCGAAGGAGACGCGGGCCCAAGCCTCGTAGCCGCCCGAACCTCCTTCGAGGTAGCTTTCCAAACGCCGTTCGCCGACGAGCGAGCGACCGGAATAGTAAGCGCCCCCGATCACCACGTTCAACGCCGACTCCGGGTTCAAAGAGAAATCGGTGAGCACCCCAAAACCACCCCGCGAGTTGGCCGTGGCTTCGATCCCCCAACGCCCTTTCGAAGCGCCGACCGGCCCCCGGTAGCCGAGGCCGACTTCAGCCGTAGCCTCGCCTTTGTAGACGTACTC
>DDRA01000139.1 GCA_002343545.1 Bacteriovoracaceae bacterium UBA2428 | reverse complement strand
CCTGAAGTCGGGATCCAGCCTCTATTACTCGAACGGCAGTTACCTGAAGTCGGGGACGAGCTACTACTACCCGAACGGATCTTACGCCCGCAGCGGGACGCAGCTCTACCGCCAAGACGGAAGCTACACCGAGTTCCCCGTGTCCCTCTCGACGACGATCAACGACTACGGGCGCCTCGATCTGACCGTCAGCAAAAACTCGGCCGCCGCCGACCTCGACTTCAAGAGCCTGATCTCGGAATCCCTCGTCAAGCTCGTCGAATTGAGGGGCTTCGAACGCTTCATTTCGGAAGACCAGCAAGGCCTTGTCTACGTGCTCGAGCTCCGTACGGGCGCCAGCGGCGAAGTCATGTACGCCGAGATGAGCGAAGACGGCACCCTGCGCTGCCGACTCGACGGTCGTCGCCCGGGAGGCGAGAATTTCACCCTCCGGTCTTCGGCCGCGGACATCGACGTCCAGGTGAAGAACGTGCGCGATGTTCAAGGACTCCGGGCCGCCCTCGAACGCACGCTTCGCGAGTTCGAGAATCGCTAAGCGAACCCCGCGCTAAGCGGCTTTTTTGTTCACTTTGAGATGCGGGCAGAGTTTCGCGAAGTCCGGCGACTCGTAGACCCGCCCTTCCACGAAGGCCTTCACGACGGCGGGTTCGAGCCCACCCGTGCGGCCCTGATCCTCAAGGATGGCGAGCGCCTTCTCGACGGGGAGCGAAGGCTTATAGGGCCGATCGCTCGCCACGAGGGCGTCGAAGATGTCGCAAACGGCCATGATGCGCGACTGCACGGGGATATCGCCCGCGCCGATCTTGCGCGGATAGCCGCGGCCATCCACGCGCTCGTGGTGACCGTACGCGATCTCGGGAATGCCGGCGAGATCCGGCGTCCACGGGATCTTCTTGAGGTATTCGTAAGTGTGGGTCACGTGCGATTCGATCTCGCGACGCTCGTCGTCGGTGAGCGAGCCGCGCTTGATCTTGAGACAGAAGACTTCGCTTTCCTGCAAAAGCGGTTGGGACTTGCCGTGGCAGTCGACGCAATGGACGTGGCTAAGCTCGTCGAGTCGCTTGGATTTGTCCTCGGCCAGAATCGTCGGCTCGTTCAGGCTGAGCACGAGGGCCCAGTAGTCTTCGATCTTGAGACCGAACTCGCGAATGCGCTTTTCGAGCGCCTTCATCTCGAACTCGTTCGGCGCTCGGTTCTCGCGCACGAGTTGGTTGAGGTACTCGCGCAGGGACGAGACCTCGGCCGCGGCGCGGAAGCCATCGAAACGCGCGCGGATCTCGAGTTTCTGCGTGGGCAGGAGCTTTTCTTCTTTGTTCAGGGTGTCTTCGCGCACGCCGATCTTGCCGAAATCGTGCAGGAGCGCAGCGTAGCGGATCTCGGAAAGCTGGGCCTTCGTAAAACGGAAGTCCCGCAGCTCGCGCGACTCGTCGCGGTCGACCATCTTGGCGAGATCCACCGTAAGGTAAGCCACGCGGTCGCTATGGCCGCGCGTGGCGAGGTCCCGGGACTCGATGGCCTGGACGGAAGCCGTCACGAAGCCTTCGAAAAGATCCTGGATATTCTTGTTGAGACGAGCGTTCTCGATCGCGGCCGAGACCACGGCCGCGAAGCTCGCGAGGAGCCTTTCGTCCTGGATGGTGAAGGCCGGCATCTTGCGTAACTCGGCCGCGTTCGTGACCGGCCACTTCTGGCCGCGGCGACGCTTGCGGTTGATGAGCTGCACGACCCCGATGACCTCCCCGGCCATGTTGCGGATCGGATAGACGAGTACGCTCTTGGTCCGGTAGCCGACCTTCTGGTCGAAGGTCGAATCGAAGCGGTAAGGGGCCGACTTGGGCAAAGAGTAGACGTCCGCGATGCGAACGGCCTGGCCCGCTTCGTAGCTGTGCCGCGCCAGCCCAACCTGGTTCGAGAGCTTGTGGCGCTCGAAGTTGATCGCCTTGCTTTCGTTCACGGCGACCTCGAAATAGAGCCCCTGACCGTCGCGCAGGTAGAGACTGCCGGCGTCGCACACGAAAAGATCGATGGCCCGACGGATAACGGTTTCGAGCGTTTCGTGCAGACCCTTCGGGCTCAGAAGCTCCGCCGAGATTTCTTGCAGCGCGCGCAAACGCGCTTGGAGACCGCGAACGCGGCTTTCGGGTGCTGTCGTCGGTCGACGTTTCTTCACCTTTGAGTTTTCGGCCGGGACCCGACGCGGCTTGAGGTGTTAAGGCGTCAACGAAGTGGCCGGCATTAGACTTGTTTTTATTCCGATTTATGACAAGCTTTTGACGTGGGATTGGCGTGGGAAGTGGTGAAGCTTCCGCTCTTCGTTGCCCTTATGGGATACGTCGGGGCGAAGGCTCTCGGGGGCCCCACCCAACCACTTTCTTTTGCGCAACCCGGACTCGAGGAAATCAGCCCCGTCATCGACGAGGTCGAACTCGTGCCGGGCGCCAATTCCATCGAAGTCTTTGTTTCGGGCTACGGGGTTCTCGACTGCTACGACACCCGCGATACGGTGGTCGAAGTTCGTCCACATTCGACCTTCATCGTGCCTCGCTTCAAACGTCGCTTTGCCGGCGCCCCCTGCCAGACCTCCGCCCGATCCTTTCGCGAGAAAGTCGCCGACCTCAATCCCCAGCTCGACTCTTCTTACGTCGTCGAGATACTCGGTTTTCGCGGCATTCACCGACGTCAGCTCACGAAAACGGGGCCCTAAGCATGGAGTTCGCCTGTTTCAAGTGCGGCAAAAAGGTCGTTCGCATGGCGAATACCCCGCTCGGCCGTTCGGACGAGTGCGATCACTGCAAAGCGGATCTAAGGGTCTGTAAAAACTGCCGTCATTACGAAGCGCTGGCCAAGTGGGAATGCCGGGAAAGCATCTCCGAATCCGTTCGCGACAAGGAACGTGGGAACTTCTGCGACTTCTTCCAGGTCCGCGAAGGAAGCGGTGCGACTCCCGGCTTCAAAGCCCCCACCAGTCGCGATGATCTCATGAAAGCAGCCGAGGCCCTCTTCAAGAAAAAGTGATAGGGTCGGCCTCCGCCGATGCTGAAAGTTCTCTACATCAACGCCACGATTCAGCCCTCCTACGGAGAAGTGTGTCGTCGTGAGACCGAGCAACGGTTACGGAGCTCGCAGGCCGCCAAGAAGCGGGGCCTCCAGTTCATCTCTTACGATATGTTTTACGGGGACGCGCAACGCCCCGGGAACATGGGCCGCTTCGCGCGCGAGCACAGCGTCGACGCCGTGATCCTTTCGGGGTCCGACAAGAACACGACCGATCGCGAAGACCCGTGGGTCCAAGAGTACCTGGCCGGATTGAAAGATCTGCTCGAAGTTCCCCGGGATCCGCTCGAATGGGCCGGCCCGCCCTGCCCGATCTTGGGCATTTGCTTCGGCCACCAGGCCTTAGCCTGCGTTCTGGGGGGCGAGACTTCGCGTTTTCAGGGCAAAGTGGACGTGGCCGAGCTCACCCCATTTTCCTCGGCCCGACGCCATCCCGTGCTCAAGTCACTCTATCGGGATTCGCCGACCCGGAAACTCCGGATGATCGTCTACCACGCGGATCACGTTGTTCGCGTTCCGGATGATTTTTGCCCGCTTTTGACGAGCGATTACTGCGTGATCCAAGCCATGGCCCACCGGGACTGGCCGATCGTGTCGTTCCAGCCCCACCCCGAGATGGGGTCTTCGCTTTTGGAAATCGAAGGGGAAGAGAAAGAATGGGCACGTTGGCCGAACGCCAAGGCCGAGCTCGACCGACAAGACGGGCCCGCGGTTCTCGCGGGCTTCGCCGATTGGGTCGCGACTATTCGATGATTTCGAGGACCGAGCGGATCTTGAGCTTCGTCGAGGAAGCGTTCAGGATCGTGCGAAGCGACTGAGCCGTACGGCCTTGTTTGCCGATAACCTTACCCAGGTCTTCTTTCGCCACGTGCAGCTCGATGACCGTGGTTTGCTCGCCGCGAACGGCCGAGACACGAACCTGGTCGGGAACATCCACGAGCGACTTAACGATGTACTCGATCAGGGAGACTAGGTGCTTTTCTTGATCCGCCATAAACTACCTCAACATCAAGTGTGATATTTTCGATTTTATCATGCCAAGGGGCGCCGCAAAAAAACTTCTCCCGCTTTTTGCGGTTCTCGGCCCGCTTTTTCTATCGCATTGCGGCGTTAAGGGCCCCCCGCGCGCGAGCCGTAACCAAAGTGGGCCTCACGCCATTTACGGGGATTCGGGCCCGACTCCGACCCCGACGCCTTCGGAGCCGACGGGTCGATGAAAAACTTTTGGAAGCTCGAGGGAGCCGGAAACGACTTCGTGTTCTTTGAGTCCAAGCCCCCGGCCCGCGCCACGGCCTTCGTACGCGAGCTCTGCGATCGACGGCTCGGGATCGGCGCGGACGGGGCGGTTTTCCTGTGGTCGCAGAAAGGCCGCTGGCAATGGAGCTTCAGCAATCCGGACGGGAGAGAAGCCGAGGTCTGCGGCAGCGCCGCTCGGTGCGTCGCGCTTTGGCTCTTCGAGCGGACGCCCAAGTGCGAGAAC
>DDRA01000032.1 GCA_002343545.1 Bacteriovoracaceae bacterium UBA2428 | reverse complement strand
ATCTTGGCTTTGCCCGGGCCGATGTAGGCCATGCGTTCGGGCTCGAAGTGGAAGCGGCCGCGGTCGTGCAGCGTTTGCTCGTTCACGAGGCCGTCCACGAAGTGGCCGTCGATCTGGCAGAAAACGCCTTTCTCGATGACGCCCGTGACCCAGCCTTCGAAAGTCTCGCCGAGGAAGGCTTCCATGAAGCGGCACTTCTTGATCTCGATGAGCTTACGTTCGGCATCCATGGCGAGGCGTTCCTGGTCGCTACAATGCGAGCAGTTCGCTTCGAGTTCCACGCCGCCGCGGAGGTAGGGCTCGAAACCGAGGTTCTCCTTGATGAGGCGATGGACCATGAGATCGGGGTAACGCCGGATCGGCGAGGTGTAGTGGGTGTAGTCTTTGGACGCGAGCGCGAAGTGGCCCACGCGCGCCGTTGAGTAGCGCGCCTGCTTCATCGTGCGGAGCACAAGCGTTTGCGCGGCGCGGGCGATGGGATCGCCCGGCTCGAAGTCCCGCTTGAGGCGCGCGAGCAGCTCGGCGAATTGCCAGGGCTCGGTGAAGCTCTCGTCCGTATCGCCGGCTTTCAGCTTTTCGCGCGTCGGCCTGGAGGATTTTTCTTCCATGATGCCCGCGAGGCGAAGGAACTTTTTGAGGTCCTCCACGCGGCGTGGATCGGGGGCTTCGTGGATGCGGTAGACCGCGCCGTTGCCGGCGCGGTAGAGGAAGGCCGCGGCCGCTTCGTTCGCGACGAGCATGCATTCCTCGATGAGCCGGTGGGCGTCGAGACGCGTGCGCGTTTGGATGTCGAGGACTTCGCCTTCGCGGCTCAGGATGACCTGGGCTTCCGGAAGATCAAGGTCGATCGAGCCGCGTTGCGTGCGGGCCTCGCGTAGGCGGCGGTAGACCGCGATGAGCTCGCCCAGGCTCTCTTGGAGCGTCGCGAGCTCGTTGCGGGCCCACGGTTCGTCCTCGATGAAGGCCTGCATCTGCTCGTAGGTCAGGCGACGCTTCGAGAGCATGAGGCCTTCGTAGAACTCATAGCTTTCGAGCTGGCCGCGCGGGCCGATGAGCATCTCGCAAACGAGACACGCGCGTTCTTCGAAGGGGTTCAGCGAGCAGACGCCGTGTGAGAGGATCTCGGGGAGCATCGGCACGACGTGATCGGGGAAGTAGGCCGAGGTCGACTTGGCGAAGGCCTCGCGGTCGAGCGTCGAGCCGGGTCGCACGAAGTGCGAGACGTCGGCGATCGCGACCCAAAGGCGCGTCGACTGGCCTTCGCGCACGGCGCAGACGGCGTCGTCGAAGTCGCGCGCGTCGCGGCCGTCGATCGTGACGAGGGGCAAATGCGTGATGTCGCGGCGACGCGGGTCGATCTCTTGTTTCCAAGAGGCCGCGCGCTTTTCCGCTTCGTCGAGGGCGGCGCGCGAGAACTCGCGCGGCCACGAGGCTTCGATCAAAACGCGGAGCGTGTCGTTGTGCGGCGCCGAAGGATCTTCGATGGCCTGCACGATCTCGACCGTGCCGGGCATGTTCGAAGGGTAGGTCAGGATACGGCAGAGCACGGGCGTGCCCGACTTGATCTCTTCGAGTTGCGGGTTGGTCGTGGTCTCGGCTTTGAACGAGTGCTTGCGGTCGCGCGCTTCCGTGGGAATGACGAGGACGCCACCCTTGTACGGACGCACGACGCCCATGAACTCTTTCTGGTGGCGGCCGAGGATCTCGATGACGCTGCCGCGAAGTTTTGCGCCGCCGTCGAAGCTCTTTTCGACGCGCACGCGCACCGTGTCCCGGTGCATGACGTGCTTAAGCGATTCGGCGCCGACGTAGACGTTCGGTAGCTTGGGATCTTTCGCGATCAGGAAACCGAAGCCGTCGGGGTGGAGGTCGATGCGACCTTCCATGACCTGCGTCGAGCCCTCCGCCGGACGGGGCGGCCGAGGGACGCCGACCTCGTCTTCGTCTCGTTCGATCGGCCGCGTGCGGGCGTCTTCCTGGCGCTTGAAGAAGGGACGGGGAGCGTTTTGAGGCGTCGGTGCTTCGAAACGCGGGAACTTCTGGTTGCGGCCGGGCGCACCTTTTCCGGGTTGGAAGGCGTGGGCGCCGGAGGCCGTCGAACCGTAGCCCGAACCCGGAGCCGAGCGACGGTCGTTGCCGCCGCGGCGATCTCCCTGGCGGCGTTCCGCGCCTTCTTGGGAGGGATCGAAGTCTCGGGGGTCATCCCGTTCCGCGCCGCGGCTCTGGGGGCCCTTGCCGCGGTAATTTCCGCGGGGGCCCGCTTGCGCGGCTCGTTCCTCTTCGGGACGACGGATCGTCTCGCGAAACTTCGAGTTATGGGGACGTTTAGACTGAGAGCGATCGGAAACGTCGCTCCGCGCGTGGGCGCGACCCCGCCCTCCTTTGGAGGACGAGGTCGTAGTGGAAGGAGAGGAGCGGCCACGGCCGCCCCCTCGTTTAGCGCCAGCGGTTTTGGATCTTTTCAAAGGCATCCTGTGGGATAAGGCATTCCTTCTCGCCGAGGGCGTGAAGGGGGGTGCCGGTCAATTTGAGGTGCTCGACCATCGGCTTATTCTGCTTCGTGTTCACGTAGAGAAGGCCGGTGAGAAGCTGACCCTTCGCTTTCGCTTCGGCGATCGTAGCGATCGCGCGCATGCGGTCGGTCGGGTCGTAGTCGGCCGCAAGTTTCTTCATGCGGATGACCGAGCCGTCGGGAAGTTCGACTTCGCGTTCTTCGCCCGGCTTGAGCTCAACCTCGGGGGTTTGGAAATAGGGGTGAAAGCCGAGATCGTGCAGGGGCACGTCGTTCGCCTTCACCGCGGTGAAAGAGCGCGTGGAACCTTCGTGGTTGTTGAAGGTCACGCAGGGGCTGACGACGTCGAGCATCGCCGTACCGTTGTGCGAGATCGCGCCCTTCATGAGGGGCACCATCTGCTTGGCGTCGCCCGAGAAGGAGCGCGCCACGTAATTGCATCCGAGTTGGATCGCCATCGTGCAGACGTCGATGTCGGGCAGCTCGTTGACTTCGCCTTTTTTGAGGACGGAGCCGATGTCGGCCGTCGCCGAGAATTGACCCTTCGTGAGGCCGTACACGCCGTTGTTCTCGACGATGTAGACGATCTCGAGGTTACGACGGACCATGTGGACGAATTGGCCCATGCCGATGGACGCCGTGTCGCCGTCGCCGGAGACGCCGATGAGGTGCAGCTTGTTGTTGGCGAGTTTGGCGCCCGCGGCGACCGACGGCATCCGTCCATGGACGGTGTTGAAACCGTGCGCTTCGCGCAGGAAGTAGGCCGGGGTCTTGGACGAGCAACCGATACCCGAAAGCTTCGCGACGAAGTGCGGGTTCACGCCCAGTTCCCAATAACCCGAAATGATGTGACGGGTGATCGAGTCGTGGCCGCAGCCCGAGCAAAGCGTCGAGGGCAGGCCTTCGTAGGCGTTCTTAACGAAGCCGCTACGGTTGGTGGGTTCGGCGGCCGGGGTCGGCGTATCAGCGCTCATCGCGCGTTTCCTTTCTCGAAGCTCAGGATGGCGTCGGTCACGGTGCGCGCGTCGAGCGGCATGCCGTTGTAGTGACGGACCGAGCGGATCTTATCGGTGATGCGACCTTCCGTGTAGTTCATACGGAGCAGCTGCTCCATCTGACCGTCGCGGTTCTGGTCGATGACGTAAACGCGGTCGTGCTTCTCGAAGAAGGCTTTGACTTCGTCGTGGAAGGGAACCGAGCGAATACGGAGGTAGTCCGCGTCGAGGTTGTGCTCACGCTTCATCTGGTCGCGGCTCTCGCGCATGCAAAGATCCGTCGTGCCGTAAGCGATGATGCCAACCTTGTGGCCCTTGTCGTCGACGACCGGCTTGGGAACGTACTTGAGCGCCGTCGTCCACTTTTTGTTGAGGCGCTCGATGTTCTTTTGCCAGTCTTCGGGCTTCTCGGAGTACGTGGCGTACTCGGTGTGACCCGTGCCGCGCGTGAAGTAGGCCGCGCGAGCGTGGTCCGTGCCGGGCAGCGTACGGTAGCACACGCCGTCGCCGTCGACGTCTTTGTAACGGCCCCAGTCCTTCGTCTTCTCGAGCTGCTCGGCCGTGAGGACCTTGCCGCGCTTGAAGCCATCCGTCGGGTAGGGGAGCTGTTGGCAGTTCCAGATGTTCATGCCGAGATCGAGGTCGAGCATGACGAAGACGAGCTGCTGAAGCTGCTCGGCAACGTCAAAGCTGATGCGGGCGAATTCGTAGGCTTCTTCAGCGCCGCCCGGGATGATGATCGGGTGGCGCTTGTCGCCGTGCGAGAGAGTGACGGCCTGGAGGATGTCGGCTTGGCAGGTGCGCGTGGGGAGACCCGTCGAGGGGCCCATGCGCTGGACGTCGAAGATGACGGCCGGGATCTCGGCGAAGTACGCGAGACCCGCGAACTCACCCATGAGCGAGACGCCGGGACCCGAGGTCGCCGTCATCGCGCGGGCACCGGCCCAACCGGCACCGAGCACCATCTCGAGCGAAGCGAGTTCGTCTTCGGCCTGGATGATGCCGACGTTCTTCGTGCCCTTGCCGTCTTGGCGGTGCTTCTCGGTGAAGGCGATGAAGCTCTCGCAAAGCGAGGAGGAAGGCGTGATGGGGTACCAAGCGCAGACCGTGCAGCCGCCCATGACGGAGCCGAGCGCGGCGAGCTGGTTACCGTCGGAGAGGAAGAGACCCTTGTTCTCGTCCATCTTCTCGAGACGGTAGTTGTCCTGCTTCTTGAGGTTTTCCTTCGCGTAGTTGATGCCCGCTTCGAGAGCTTCGACGTTGGCGTCGATGGCCTTCGGCTTGGAGGCGAAGGTGTCCTTGATGACGCCCTTGATAACTTCGAGGTCGAGGCTCAAAAGCTCGGTCAGTACGCCCACGTAAAGGACGTTCACGAGCATCTTGCGAAGCTTGACGTCCTTGACTTTGTCCCGCGCGAGCGAAGTGAAGGGCACGGGGTAGTAGATGACGTCCTTGCGGGTCGGGGTGTAGCCCTTCGGCAGGATGTCCGTGTTGTAAACGACGACACCGCCCGGTTGAACCGAGTTCACGTCTTCGACGAGCGTGTCCGGGTTCATGCAAACGACCCAATCGAGCTCTTTCTTGCGAGCCCGGTATCCGTCCTTGGAAACACGAATCGTGTACCAAGTCGGGAGACCCTGGATGTTCGAGGGGAAGAGGTTCTTCGGTCCGACCGGAATCCCCATCCGGAAAATGCCTTTGGTGATGATATTGTTCGCGCTCTGCGAGCCCGAACCGTTCACCGTGGCGAACTGGATCGACATGTCATTGATAATCTGACTGGACTGACTCATGGCCTTGAGATGTTTCGCTCCTTAACAACGTCCGATAACTAGATTGAGCGGACGCCCCGAAGGTTAGCACAAATTCCCGGGCGGATCGGTCGATCACGTCAAAGTTCACAAGCTTAAGACGCGTTGCGGCGGTGGGCTATGGAAATGGCGAAAGCTCCATTAGATTAAATCGATGGCTTCACGCACCAAGACGAACACCGCGAAATCCGCCGTTCTGAGTCCGATCGCCAAAGGCGCCGGAAAAAAGAAGAAAGACGGCATTCGCATTCTCCTTTCCAACGACGACGGCATCAAGAGCCCGGGGATCCAAGCCCTCGCGAAGGCGCTGAGCCGCATCGGTCACGTGACGATCGTCGCGCCGGAACGCGAACAGAGCACGATGGGCCACGCGCTCACCCTGCATAAGCCGATCCGTATGTTCCACGTCAGCGAGGAAAAGCGCATCGACCAGTGGGCGACGAGCGGGACCCCCGCCGATTGCGTCTACCTCGGTTTGCGCCAGGTTCTGAAGACCCGCCCCGACATCATCATTTCGGGGATCAACAACGGCGTGAACGTCGGCAACGACATGTACTACTCGGGCACCGTGGCGGCCGCCCGCGAAGGCGCCGTGCTCGGGATCCCGGCCATGGCCACCTCGCTCGATTACCACGCCGAGCCGGGCAGCAAGACGAAACCGCACTTCGAGGACGCCGCCGAGTACATCGCGCACCTCGTGCCGCAGGTCCTCGAGCACGGTATCCCCCCGCATTGCCTCCTCAACATCAACTTCCCCAACGTGCCGAAGGCCAAGATCAAAGGCGTTCGGGTTTCGCGCCAAGGCTTCAGAATCTATACGGATAAGATCGAAGAGAAGCGCGATAGCCGCGGCAAGCCTTACTACTGGCTCGGCGGTCTCTACGCCGGCTTCCGTCCGATCGAGGGCTCGGACTGCGAAGTCCTCGACAAACATTACATCTCGATCACGCCCTGCAAGATCGACGTGACCCAGTACGAATTCATGGAGGATCTGAGCCGGTGGGACTTGGAAGGCCCCTTGGCGACGCGTTCCCGTTCGCGCCGAGGTTAAGCCGGGCGTTGATCGGGATCGTGCTCGCAACCCTGGCGACGGGGTGCGCGAGCTCCTCGCGCCTTGGCCGCGCGCAGGCGCCAAGGGCGGATCGTTCCGCGCGTCCGGTGACGCCGCCCGTTCCTTCGACGGTCGAAACGGATTTCGGGTCGGCGGGTTCTTCTTCGGGGCCGGCCCGTCGCCGGGCGGATCCCACGCGACCCGCCTTCGACTGGCCCGTGCAGAAGCCCGTCATCTTGCAATTCTACGGTTGGCGCACGACGAAGCGGATGCACGACGGTATCGATCTGCGGGCCCCCACGGGCACGGCGATCCTCTCCTCGGCCGATGGCACGGTCATCTACCGCGGCTCGCGCCTGCGGGGCTACGGTCGTCTCATTGTGATCGACCATGGCGGGGGCTGGTCGACGGCCTACGCCCACCTTTCCAAGTACGTCGTGGGCGTTGGTCGTAAGGTCCGCAAGGGCCAGCTCATCGGCTACTCGGGACGCTCGGGAAGGGCGCAAGGCCCTCACTTGCACTTCGAATTGCGAAAGGGGGCCGATCCCATCGACCCGCTTTCGATCCTCTGGCCGGGTTACGAGCAGGCCTTGGTCGAGGGCGACCTGGACTAGGTGCCCGCTTCAAGTTTGCGCATTTTGCAGCGATGAAGTCGGTTCACGCTTTTGTCTCCGGAGCTGTTGAGTGAGCTTCGGAACTCGAGGGTATAGAGGCCCCCGGCTTCCGCCGTGAGTTGGAAGAAAATCTGGACTTTTCCGGTCGGGATGTAGGGCAGCTCGAGGGAGGTCGTGCGGTAGTCGATCGTGAGCGTCTTACCCTCGTTACGGAGCTCGAGAACGCGGTGGGATCCGGTGCTCGAGTCGTTCCAGCTGGGCAGTTTGGGCGGGAAGGTCCGAGTCTGACGACCGAGCCGAGGCCCGTACCAGTCGAATCCCGACGAAAAGCCGGTCGAGGCGTTTCCGGAGCGGGGACCCCGCTCGACTTGCAGAGCCACGCTCAACCAATCCGAAGCCGAAAGGCCGAAGCGGACGACCGGGTGGAAGCCGTATTCTCGGCCCAATCCGTTCGCGACCCGGTCGGCTTCGACGAGACAGTTTTCGACCGGCTCGTAGTTTCCGGCCCAGGAACCCAGGGAGGGCGCCGCCCAAGCATTCGCACCGACCAAGGACGCGAGGACAAGAATGGTAGATTTCATGGGGCCTCCTTCGTGATTTCGTCCTAGCGCAACGGCCGAAGCGTTCTCGACGGCAAACGCGGACGTTCCAGTCGAGAAACGTCCGAACTTTGTGCTTCGGTCTGAATTTTTCCCTTGAGCAATCCTTAACTTTGACATTAGGAACGCTTATCGGTTGGGCGGCCTTCGCCGCTCCCTTGGGAGATCTGAGATGCGGAATTTCCGGAACCTTCTCGCCCTGGCCCTTCTCGTTACGACGAGCCTGGAGGCCACCGCGGCTCCGGTTTTTCCCACCCGCCCCGGACGTGAGTCCAACAACGCGAATACGACCCGTCTTCGCGTCCTGACCTACAACGTCCAGAACCTCTTCGACACGGAAGACGATCCGAGCACCTCGGACGACGACTTCACGCCGAAGGGCGCGCAAGTTTGGACGGAGCGCGTCCTGCGCGACAAGATCATGAACATCGGTCGCGTTATCCTCGAGTCCGAGGCCGACGTCGTCGGTCTCGTCGAGATCGAGAACGAAGCCATCCTCAAGCGCCTCGTCTCCGAAGGTCTCAAGAATGCCTTCCCCCACATGGTTCTTGCCGCGACGAAGGACCCGCGCGGTATCCGCACGGCGCTCATCTCCAAGCATCCCATCGTTTCTTCCCAGTCGCACGCGATGGACCGTGGCCCCCTGAATGGCCGCGGCACGCGCGACATCCTCGAGGTCGCGCTTCGCCTGCCCAACGGCGCGCAGGTCGCCGCCTTCGTGAACCACTGGCCGGCCCGCAGCAACGAGCCGACGCGTCCGGCGCAACGGACCGAGGCGGCCAAGATCCTGAGCGAGCGCATGACGGCGACGCTGCGTTCGAACGCCCGTGCCCTCGCCGTGGCGATGGGCGACTTTAACGACGAGCTGGGCGACGTGCCCTTCGAGCGCGGCATGCGCCTCGTCGACAAGATCGACGACCTCGTGACGGGCGGCCTCGGCAGCTTCTTTGCGCTGGATTCGGAACTCCTCTCGCTCAAGCCCGAAGAGCGCGGCACCCACTATTTCCACCCCGAGAAGAGCTGGAGTACCTTGGATCACATGCTCGTCGGCGCCGGTAGCGACGCCGCTCGCAATCCCCTTTCGGCCCGGATCAAGTACAAGGGCGGCAGCATCCAGGTTTACCGCCACTCCCTCGTGCCGACCACGGGCATCCCGGAAGGTTGCGAGATCTTGGGCGCCCGCGGCGGCCGCGCTCCGTCGAATCCCCGCGCGGCCTGCCCCAAGGGCAGCTCGGACCACCTGCCGGTCTATGCCGACTTCGAGTTCGTGCGCTAAGATCTTCCACGATGTCCTCGGATCGATGGCTCCCTCTGCTCGAAGAAGACCCGGATAACGAACTCGTTCGCATTAGCCTGGCCAAGGACCTCGTCGAGGAGGGCCGCTTTGCGCAGGCTCGCCCGCACTTCGAGCGCCTCGTCGCCGACCAGCCCGACTTCGCCTTGGCGTGGGCCTACCTCGCGCGTTGCTGCTTGCAGATGGGCGACCGCGAGGCCGCGCGCGCGGCTTGCGATCGCGGTCTCCCGCTGGCGCTCGCGCAAAAGCACGAGGTTCCCGAGACGGAGATCCGCGCCGTGCTGGACGAGATGGATTCCGAGTTTTGACATTTTGTTAACAATTTCACGCAGACTTCTTTTGATCTTCACGGAGGTCCGCGCATTTCCCGCTACCCTGGGGGAATGAAAGTTTCGCTTCGCTTGGGCTCCCTCCCGCTCGTCTTGCTCTCGCTCGGCCTCGTCGCTTGTTCCGGCGGAATCACCCTCGATTTGGGGGGCGCAAGCGGTGGGACGGCGGCGGCCGGCGGCTCGACCGACTCCGGGACGGAGGGCGGTGG
>DDRA01000020.1:13495-22036 GCA_002343545.1 Bacteriovoracaceae bacterium UBA2428 | reverse complement strand
ACCCTACCTCGACATCGTGTCGCGGGGCTGGGAAGTCGTGGCGCCCGAGAACCTGCGCCTCCCCGCGGACGAAGCCCTGAACCCCTGCAAGAGCCCGATCATCCGCGACGAGTTCGAAGCGAACCCGATCTAAGCGGAACGACTCCCAGGCCCGTCAAAGAAGCGTCGCCACAGCAAGAGAACCGCCGAAAAAAAACGAAGCTCCCGTTAAGGGACGCGTGCCTTTGCGCCGAAAAAGCCTCGTGGACATCACTTTCGCGCGGCCGAACGCAAATTGGCTCCTATTGGCGCTCGCGCTGGGCGCCTGCGCGAGCGCGCCGATCGGGCAAATCCAGTCCGAGCCCGAAGGAGCACGGGTCTACGCCACCGACGGGAAGGAACTCGGCGTCACGCCGCTCGATCCCGCCAAGCTGAACCTGCCCGACGAAGCCTACTCCCAACTCATCTTCCGCAAGGACGGCTACCTGGATGCCCACCTCGTCATCGAGCGCCGCGCGCTCGACAACGTCCGCTTCAAGCTGCTGCCGCTCGGCGCCGACGGCTTCCAGAAGAACTTCGTCCAGCCGCACGCCGTGCCGATCAGCCAGCTCGTGCAGGAATACCTCATCGCGCAAGGCCACCTCGGCGCGCGCCGCTTCGAGGCGGCCGAACGTAGTCTTCGCGCGCTCGAAACCAAGTACCCGCAGCTGGCCGCAACCTCCGTGCTTTGGGCCGACCTCTACATGGCGCAAGGCAAGCGTCCCCAAGCCATCGACTCCCTCAAGCAAGCGCTTCGCCTGAATCCGACGGAACCGCTCATCAAAAGTGCCCTCGAAAGGCTCGAGGCCAAGCCATGAGAGCGTTCGTCTTTTGCTTGGTCCTGCTCGTCGGCACGCCGTCCGCGCGCGCCCAAGCGACGGACGAAGCGACGCTTCGATCCACGATCCAAGGCCAAGCCACGGAGCTCCTAAAGGGACTCGTCGGCCCGAGCTACTTCTCGATGGCCGTCGTGCGTCCGGGCCAAAGCCTGCCCGGCCGGGCGTCATCCGACGGCGCGGGCTCGCCCTCTCCGGCTCCCGCGGCCGACCAAAGCAGTCTCTTCGTTTACGGTCCGGACTTCAAACCCGCCGACCGCGCGACGACTTCGGGTGGCGCGGCGGCCCCGCGCTACCGCTTCGAGATCGAAGTCTTCCTGCAGAGCGAAGTCCCCGAGACGACGCGCACCGAGCTTCACGCCCTCATCCGATCGCTCTCCCCGGAGCACGAGCTCGCGGTCCGAATCCGCAAGGTCGCCAAGCCACCGCTTCCCGTCGTCGCGAAGCCGGAAGCCGAGCGAAGCCCCGCCTCGACCGAGATGAAAGCCGAAACCGCCGAAGGCGCGCCTTGGTGGGCACCGTACGCCCTCCCCGCCGCGCTCTTCTCCGCGCTGCTCTTGGCCGCGCTCATCCTCGGCTCTTTCGTCGTGAGGGCCTTCGGTTCCGTCTCGGCGTCGCTCCGCCAGTTCAACTCGCCGCCGAATGCGAGAACGGAGCCGGCGCGTCCGGCGCCGCCCGCTTCGACGAACGCGGCTGCGCCGCCCCCGCGCCCCGATCCTCCCATCCTCGATCTCGCTTTGCGACACGTGAGCCGCAACCAGGATACCGTGCGGGATTTCCTCTTGAACAAGGTTTATTTTTTCGCACGCGCCATCGGCGAGGAAGCCGACGCCGACTTGCCGCACCTTCGCCTGCTCGGCCCCCGCCTTTCGCCCGAGGAGCGCGAAGCGCTTCGCCGCGTCCTCGGCCCGCGCGCCGCGCTCGTCGCCGCCTCCTCCTCGGTCGAGTCGGTCACGGCCTCCGCCCGCTGGCTGAGCCACTTCGCCGGCAAGCTCGCGGCGCTCGAAATGGCCGGTGCGTCCGCCCTCCAAACCCAGCTTTCGCCCGACGACACTCGTTTGCTGCTCTCGCTCACCCCGGCGGATCTCGACGCCCTCGCGAACGTCGTGAGCGAGCTCGAGGATCCGCAAGTCTGGACGGCCCTCGTCGAAATTCTTCCGGATTCCCTCCTCGAAGGCTTGCTCGGTCGCCTGCCGGCTTCGGGATCGGCGCCCCTCGGCGAGCTCGCGGAAGTCCCGCCCTCGCAAGCCGCCGCGTTGCTGAGAAAGGCAATGGCCCGCATCGAAAGTATCAAGGCGAAGGAGTCGCGGCGCGGCCCGAGCGCGGAACTCCTCGAGAAGCGCGTCATTCCGAACCTCGCTCGC
Source organism: Bacteriovoracaceae bacterium UBA2428 (assembly GCA_002343545.1). Lineage (GTDB taxonomy): Bacteria > Bdellovibrionota > UBA2428 > UBA2428 > UBA2428 > UBA2428. The sequence continues at coordinate 19,818 of DDRA01000020.1, read as the reverse complement.
GCCTACGCCAATTTCGACCTCGAAGAAGAAACGAAGCGTTGGGACGAACTGCTGGCCGCCCACGGGCACGTCGAGACGCTCGTCCTTGCGCACGTCTGGCCCCTCTTCGCCCTCGCCCGGATTCCCGAAACGAAGCTGCGCGCTTGCCTCTCGTCGCTCGAAACGAGTCCCGTCGCCTACCTCTGGTACGTCGCCGAAAAAACCGGCAAGTCGGCGCTCGTCGCGGCGATCGCCGGCGGGCTTCCGGAGAGCACGCGGAAGACGATCATCCAGAGCGAGTTCGAAAAGTTCAAACGACAAGCCCCGAGCGCGGACTCGGCGCGCGATCACTCGCAGTCGATTCGCCGGGCCTTCGAAGATCTTCGTCGCTCGGGCGTCGCGCTCGAGAGCGAAAAGAGCCCCGCCGGCCTCCGCCAAGCCGCCTAACGACTTTAAACTATCTTCACCTAACCCTGCAACGCCCTGATAATCCTAGGATTTTGGGACTGCCGTCCCTCACCAACACTTAATCTCGCGAATCCTTTGTTTTCGGCAAACTAAGTCGAAGAGATCTTAAGGATGAAAAAGAAACCCTTCGCGAGAACCCTCCTCCACCGTGTCGCCGCCGGCGTCGTCGGCGCGTTCCTGCTGGGTTCCTGCGTCGAGGTCAAAGGACTCCTGCCTTCGCAGATGAGCGAAACCTTCCAGGGCTGTCTCGCGGGCACGGCGGCCTCTTCGAGCACGGCCCTCATCAAGTTCGAATTCCCCGCGAAGGCCCACAAAGTCACGATCTACCGCAACGGCATTCCCTTCTTCTCGACGACCCAACCGAGCACCCTCGAGACGACCGACACGGGACTGGCCGCCGGCAGCACCTACCGCTACAACTGCGAAGCGACCTTCGCCGAAGGCCCGCTCTTCGGTGCGACCGAACTCAGCGTGGACATCCCGGAGGGCGACTCCGTCCCCGACGCCGAGATCTGCAAAACCGCCACCCAGCCGCAAGCCCTCTCGGCCAAGGTCAGCTTCGAATGGCCGGCGAGCGCGACGAAGATCACGCTTCGCCGCAACGGCACGCCCTTCTGGTCCACCACGGACCGCGGCGTGACGGAACACGTCGACGCCTCGCTCGCCGCCGGCTCGTCCTACCAGTACACCTGCGAAGCGCTTTACCCCGGCAACGTGAGCAAGCTCGGCACGAAAGACCTTTACGTCGAGACGGGTTCGCAGAACCAAGCGGACCTGCCGAACTTCAACGGCTGCTTGACGGGCAGTGCGCTCTCGACGACGTCGACGCGACTGACCTTCGAGTTTCCGACGGGCGCGCAGGAAGTCGTGCTCACCCGCAACGGAATCCCATTCTACGCGACCCGCAATCCGGCCACGCTCACGACCGATGACCTGGGCCTGCTGCCGGGCACGAGCTACCGCTACAACTGCAAAGCGATCTTCTCGGGCGGCCGCGAAAAGTTCGGCTCGCGCGAGCTCAACGTGACGACCCAGGACGACGGCACGGGCAACACCGTGATCCCCGACTTCGACGGCTGCGTCGCTTCGGGGTCGGTCGCGCTGAACGCCTCGCAAATCAAAGTCCGCTACCAGTACCCGGCGCAGGCCACCTCGATGACGATCTTCCGCGACGGCGTGAGCGTTTACACGGCGACCCGCACGACGAACCTCGCGAACCCCTCGGCCGTCCTGGAACGCACGGATTCGGGACTCAGCGAAGGCGCCAACTACACCTATACCTGCCAAGCCGCCTTCCCGGGCGGCCGCACGAAGTTCGGCACGGTCTCGCTCGCCCTCACGACGATCAGCACGAACGCGCCGAGCTTCTCGGGCGCCACGACCCTCAGCGTCCTCGCCACGACGGTCACGCCCAAGCGCAGCGTTCGTCTCTCCTGGAACGTGCCCGCGAGCGCGGGCGTCCCCGCCCAGAGCTTCAAGGTCTACTACAACCGCGGCACGAGCGTGGACTTCTCGCTCCCGCCCAAGGCGACGGTCGACTCGTCGATCTACCAGTACGTCGCCGCCTCGCTCGGGGACGAGCTGACTTACTCGTTCGCCGTGAGGGCCTGCGCGACGGGCACCTACCAAGAAAACTGCGCGACCAACGACTCGGCCACGATCACCCTGCCCGACCACGGCGCGCCCACCAGCGCGGGCGCCGACGCGCAGAAAAAAGAAAACGGCGTCTTCTGGCTGCGGGCCCCCTGGGCCGAGGCCAACGGCGGCATCAAGTACCGCAAAGTCTATCAGGTCGACGGATCGAATAACCTCCTGAACGGGGGCGTGCCCTTTAAAACCGTCGTCATCACGGATCCCGCGCTCGAGGTGCCTTCGGAGTGGATCTCGCTACCCGCGCTCGCCGAGAACGGCGTCTACCGCTTTATCGTTCGCGATTCGGACGCGACCGGCCAGGAAAACATGAACACCCAGGTCATCGTCGTGAACGCGGGCGATATGACCCCGCCGACTTTCAACGGCAAGTTTACCGCGCTCGACCTCGCGACCACGCCCGCCGACCGCGACCGCAAACTCAAGCTCACCTTCAGCGCCATCGATCCGACGGACGCCGTCGCGTATAACCTTTACGTCGCGAGCTACCCGACGAACGCCTGCACCGCGGGTACGCTCCACGAGACGCGTTCGGCGACGGCGCTCGGCTACACGAACGGCCAAACCGTCGTGACCGAGATCTCCAATCTGAGCCCCCGCACGCGTTACAGCGTCTGCGTCCGGGCCGTGGACGCGGCCGGCAACGTCTCGACGAACAACGTGCCCCTGGACCGCTACACGCTCGACCTCACGGCGCCCAGCTTCGTCGGCATTCAGAGCCTCGCCTACCAGTCGGGCCCCGCTCGGCTCGAAGCCACGTGGATCCCCTCGAGCTCCGCCGACATCAAGGAGTACCGCATCCGTATCTGGACCAAGGTCGGTGGCGGTGCCGCGCAGAACGTCCAGGAGTTGCTCGTCTCGGCGAGCTCGATCACGTGCGGCACGACCTGCAGCAAGACGATCACGACGAACGACTATACGCTCACCGACGCGAGCGTCGTCTACGCCGTCGTCAACGCCTGCGACACCGCCGACGCGATCCCCTCGGGCAGTTCGAACTGCACCGCGATCGCGGATTCCGCGGCGCTCTCGGCCACGGTGCCCGACATCACGCCGCCGCAAGGCTTCCCGGGTATTTTGTCGGCGAGCTCCGGCGCCGAGCGCTCGATCACCGTGACCTGGGCCGTCCCCGCGAACGGCGCCCAACTCGCCGAGTACCGGGGCTACGCGATTTACGGTTATCCCACGACGGCGGCCAACGCCGCGGCCGCCGAAGCGGCGCAGACGCTGCTGGGCCAGATCTTTTGCGCGAACGACACCTGCCTCTCGAGCTACCTGAGCGACTCGATCCTCGTGGCCGACGCCAAGCGCACCTACAAAGTCTACATGAAGGCGGTCGACGCCGGCTCGAACGAGTCGGCGAACCTGCCGAATCCCGCAACGGACCCGACGGTCAGCACCCTCGACACGACGGCGCCGAATTTCACGTCGAACCTGAACGCGGCCGATCCGGCCTCGGGCGCGATCGCCGTGACCTGGTCGGCCGCGTCGGATAACCAGTACCCGGGCCACGCCGCGAACGTCTTGACCTACGACGTATACAAACGCGCCATGAACCCCGCCGTCGCGAACCCCTTCGGGGCCGGCTTCGCCGCCGGATCGACGGCGCCCACGCTCGGCGGCGGCGTCACGCTCTTGGGCTCGACGCTCACGCTTTCCTACTCGGACTCGTCGCTCACGCCGGGCGACACGAACGCCTACACGGTGTGCGTACGCGACGCCTCGAACAACCGCCGTTGCGACGGCGCGATCCGCACCAAGTTCATCAACGACGTCGTCCCGCCCGCGGTGACGGGCTTCGCCGCGACCCGCATCGACGGCGGCAAGAACTGGAACGTCGCCTGGTCGATGAGCGACGTCGGCACGACGAACCCCGCGGACCTGCGCGTCTCGCTCAAGCGCAAGATCGGCACGAGCGCGACGGATTGGCCCGACGCCACGAGTGGCACGCTGCTGCTGAACAACTCGACCGGCGCGACCGCGATGAACGGACAGATCGCGAACGCCGCCGACGGCAGCCGCATCGCGGGCATCAACGCGGGCGAAGAACAGTTCGTGAACTACACCCTCTACGTCTCGGACAACGCGAACCCCTCGAACCAGACGATCGAGCACCTCTCGGTCCTGGCCGATAACCTGGCGCCGGTCGTCACGATCTCCTCGCCCGCGAACGGCTCGACGGCCACGCCGAACGGATCCAACATCGAGATCGCGATCGCGGGCGCATGCGAGACGGCCTACGCGGCCGGTAACGGCGGCACGGCCGTCGCGACGACGGTCACGGTGAGCGGCGACGTCGCTTCGCCCACGAGCCTGGCCTGCTCGGGCGCCGGCCGGGCCGGCACCTACTCGGGCACGCTCGTCTTGACCGGGGGCGCGGGCGCGAAGGTCGTCACGATCGCCCAGGCCGATATCGGCGGCAACTCCACGAGCGTGAGCCGCACTTACTACCCGCCCCTCGAGGTCCTCCCGCTCTACGCGACGAACGGCGCGCAGTGGATGGATTACGTGAAGAACGACGGCACCGCCTACCACGACGGAACGGGCGCGGCCTGCGCGCCGGGCGCGGCGACAAGCTTTGCCTCGTGTCTGCACGGCGGCGAGCTTCGCAAAGTCGTCGTCGGCGACGACACCTGCACGGGACTTACGATCACGGAAAGCCTGGGCGCCTTCAACTGGGAATGCCGCCTCGTCGATGGCGTCGGCGCGACCTTCTTCTCGACCGGACTTAAGGCCGACAAGGGACTCAAGGACCTTTTGCTCGGAACGGAGCCCGCGACCTCGACCTTCCGCGACGCGGGCACGGGCTTCCGCACGAACTCCGTCTCGATCACCCGCAGCTCCGACGGCGTCGTCCGAAACTCCGTCGCCAAAACATGGTGGACGAACAAGGTCTACCCGCTCCCGGCCTCGGGCAATACGACCGTCTCGACCCTCTCGGGCTCACGCAACATCTATGTCGGAGAGACGAGCCGCACGACGGCCGGTTACAAAATCACCGACGCCAAGGTCGCGCTTGTCTTGCTAAGCCCCTCGGTGACGTTGACCCAGGACCGCGGCGCCCCGGCCGCGACCTGCAGCCTGACCGACGCCGGCGTCAACGGCGGCTCCCGCTGTCTCGTGAACGTGGGCGGCAACTACGTGTGGATCGAAGGCGGCTACTGGGAAGGCAACTCAACGGACGCGACCCAGGGCAGCCATTATATCTTCAGCCTCACGAAATCGAACTTCGTGCAAGTCCGTAACGCCGTCGCGCGCGATGCCTTCACGGGCTTCGTCAACATGAAGTCGCAGCTGCATTCGCGGCTCTACGACCTGCAGTTCACCTTCAACCAACGGCCGGGAGGCGTGGGCGGCGGCACGGGCGCCCACGGCGTCCTCTTCCACAGCACGGACGCCTCGACGACCGACAACCGCGGCCACGTCTTTGACACCCTCCGCTTTACCAAAGCCGCCGCGCAGGGCGGCTTTGACCGCTGTTTCTACGGCGAGTACCAATTCTCGGACCTGCAGTTCAAAAACATCACGTTCGACGCCGGCACTCGCTGCGCGTACGGCTTCATCTTCCAGAACGCGAGCACTCCGACGGGATCCACGATCGACCACGGCAACATTCTCATCGAGAACGTCTCGGCACCCGATATGTCGCGTTACGACAGCTACTACGGCGACAGCTTCTTCTTCTCGCTCGGGGGCGCCAAAACGACGAACATTACGATACGTAACGTCACGGCCAACAACCTTTCACGATTTGCTTATTTCTACGTGGCGACGAACCAGACGGGCTCCCCGCTCTCGAACATTCTGATCGAAAACGTCTCGATGAAGAACGTTACCAATCAAAGCTTCTACTTCCAGATGCAAGGCAATGCGGCGAGCATCAGCAACCTCACGATGCGAAACATCAACGTCGCCTCGAGCACGAGCGCCGACAGCCTCTACCTCCAAATGGTCAACGAAGGCACGACGAACTGGTTCGAAAACTTCCTCCTCGACAATATCAACATGAGCGGCGGCGTCGGCGGCATATCGATCTACGGCAAGGTCAGGAACGGGAGACTCAAGAACATGCGCTTCTCGCGCCAAGAAAGCCGAGGCATTGCCATCGATGCATACGGCAACCAGCCGACGATGCGTCCGAACAACATTGCCATCCAGGGGGTTCAACTCAATAACCTCTCGGTAAGCGCCTGGCCAATCTACATTATAGACTGCGTGTCATGCAC
>DDRA01000020.1:6635-13357 GCA_002343545.1 Bacteriovoracaceae bacterium UBA2428 | reverse complement strand
ATTATAGACTGCGTGTCATGCACCTTGCAGGGCATTACCTCGACTCACAACTACTACGGAATGGCGCACGGCGTGCAAAACTCGGTCATCCAAAACGTCGCTTCCACGCACCATTACCAATACGGATTCTACACAACCCAAGGCTCGCTCGGGCACGGGACACATGCCCAGTACAACACGTTCGCGAACATCTTGGTTGGCGGTAGCCGTTGGAACAACTCCTCTCCCATAATGTTCTACCAATCGCTCGTGGCCGATTGGGCGACAAAGTGGAGCGGCGCTCTCCTGACGACGACAAGCCTGGAATCGGCGTATCGCTACGGCATCGCGAGTGGCGGTACGACGGGACTCGGACTCACCCTCAGCCAAGTCGGATCGACGGTGGAGTATCGGGCGGCGGCGTCCGGCGCTTCGGACGCACGGGTCATCAATGCCTCGTCCGCGATGAACTTTAACGACGCCTACGTCGGTTGGGTCGCCGACTCCGTGAACACGAGCGACTCGGCCTCGGGCTCGGTGACGAGCTTCCCGTACAACGCGACGGCCTCCACCCGGGTTTCGGCGACGAACGCCTTCGACTTCTTCGGCTTCGAAAACTCTTTCCGAAACTGGATGCAGAAGGGCACGAGCTTCTCCTCGACGAACTCGATCTTCCGCGGAGCTCTCGACTCCGCCGGCCAGATCGCGGACTTCCGGCTCTCCAAAGCGGATCCGGCGGCGAACCTCATGTTCAACAACACCGAAGTCCCCTTGCCGGGCGCCGGCGCCGACCCCACCGGCAACAACAACGGCGCCTTCATCGCGGGCCAAAACTGCCCGGCGGCCGTTCGCGGCGACCGCACGACGACAACGAACCGAAGTTCGGGCGTCCAAGACACCTTCCTCCTGAACGCCTGGGAAATCATCGACGATGAGATCGGCGACAACGACGGCCTCTGCGAGTCGAACGAGGCTTGCCTCTACACGCCGAACTTCGGCGCCTACCAAGGCCACGGCGACCTGCAGACCTGCGCGTTCCAGTCGAACGGTGGCCTCACCGGCATCACGATGTGGGGCTACACGGAAAACGGCGTGCAACCGTAATGCGGCCGGGCCTTAGAAAACGTAGCCCAGCCCCAGCAGCAGGCTGCTCGTCATGAGGCGGATCCGATCGGGCTGATCGGAAAAGCTCAAAACGGTCTGCAGGACTTCCGCCGTCAACTCGAAGTGATCGCTGAGCGCGTATTCGAGCCCCACGCCGAAGGCCACGCCGTTGGAGACCCCCTCCAGAAAGCCCCCCGTCAGGTCCGAGCGCAGCTGGAAGCTCCGATTCTCGAAACTCCCGATGGCGTAGGCGTGGATCCGGTCGCGGTAGTCCCGCAGGACCCGTTCCGAGGACTCCAGGCGTCGGCTGTTGAGCCCCCAGAACGAGAGCTTCCCGAAGACGTCGAAGCCCTTGAGCGGCGTCATGCGATTCGCGACGTCGAAGTCGGCGCGGTAACCTACGCCCGCCGCGAGCCACGGCGTCAACGCAAGCTGCCCCGATACGATGAAGCCGCCGATCAAGGGCGAGGAGTTTCCGCCGACGGAGTTCACGAGCAAGCCCGTACCCGTCTTGAGATGCATTTTCGGGGACATTTCCAAGGCGAAGGCCGAGCTCGACCCGACAACGCAAAGACCCCAAAGCACGCGACGCAGAGACATAGATCTCCAATCTATCCTCTCGAAACGTCACGCACCAGGGGCCGCTTGCGGAACCTCCGGGCGATCGGCGTTTTAACGCGCGATCGAGATGTCGAGGTTCAGCCGACGGCTCGGCTCGCGGATCCCGCCGATCTTGGCTTCAGCCTCGGAGACGACCGCGTAGGCGAGCTTCACCGCGTGCAAGAGCGAGACGCGATCGATGAGCGCCATTTCGGGCAGCACGGCCTTGAGCTCGTTGATGGCCTTCGTCATGGAGGCGCGGCGGGCAAAGAGGGCCTGGGTCTGGAGCGCCCGCTGCTCTTCGAAGGTGATCGTGGGATCGACCGACAGCATGAGGTCCGAGGCGTAGCCCTTGATCTCGTCGATGAAGGTCGAGACCGCGCCCTCTCCCGCGGCCTTGGCCGCCGCGACCTTGGCGGGATCCACGACGCGGAGGGTGAGCTTCTCGGTCGAGCGCGGCATGACGATGCCCCAGGGCAAGCTCCGGTTTGTCTCTTCCCCCAAGATCGGCGCGTTCATCTGCACGCTCAAACGACCGTCCGACTCGAGGTTCGCGGTAAAGTTTTTCGTCAGGTTCCAGCGCGTCGAGTACCCGCGCGCGACCTTCGCCGCGTACTCCGAGACGTTGATCATCTCGGCTTCGGGCGTCGGGCCCGTCGTCGCGAGCTTGAGCCCGAGGGTGCAGTTCATGTACTGACCGAAGTCGAGCTCGGAGATCTCCACGACGAGTTCTTCGATGCTGCGGGCTTCGCCCCGCGTGCGCAGCGGCTGGCCGTCGCAGGCCAAAAGCTTCGCCTCGTAGCGGGCGACGTAGGTCGAGGACTCGAGATCCGACAGCGCGCCCAGGAGGGAGGGATGCTGGACGGAAAGGTCGACGAAGATGGACATCCACGAGCTCCCGGCGCGCGGGAAGCGGGCCTGCAGCTTCATCGGCGCCTTGAAGTCGATCTTCGACATCGGCAACGCGCCGGTGTCCTCGCTGTAGATCGGGTTCGGGATGTCGGAACGCACCCAGAAGGGACCCGAGGTCAGGTGGTACTGCGCGAGGAACCACGAAACGGCTTTCTCGGCTTCGTCGTAGCTTCGGCGGCCGCTACCGTAATGGTCACGCCCGACGAGCGGAAGCCAGTAGCTCGTGACGGGCTTCGACAGCGTGTAGACGAGCTCGGCCCGGGCCGGGGCCAACGGAAAAGCGAGGAGCGCGAGGAGGGAGAGCTTGAGATTCTTCACGGCGTGACTCCTTCGAGGGTTTCGACTTCGAACGGGCTTTGGACTTCGATGCGATAGAAATAGCGGCCGAGCTCGTCGTTCCGAACCTGGCAACGCGCCTTGCGGTAACGAAGCTGCTGTCGTCCGTATTGCTTTTCGACCAGGATCCGGCGACAGGTCAGCGCGGCGAGTCCGCGACTTTGGAAGAAGAGCGGCAGCTCGAACTCGCCGACCTTGGCGCTGTCGTCGAGCGTGATCCAGGGCAGCGTGCGGAAATCGCCGAGGCCCCAAACGACGACGGCGTAGACCGAGCTTCGGATCAAACGATTCGGCACGAGCACGGGCACGCTTTCGACGCCGAAGACCGGCGCGTTCGTGCGCGTGACGATGCCCCAGACGCGATCGAAGCTTTCGCTCGCGCGGTAACCCAGCAAGCGGTACTCCTCGCGACGCTCGAGGCCGAGCTCGAGGCGCGTGCGCTCGCTCTCCTCGAAAGTGCAGAAGACCGTGTAAAAACGGTGGTCGTTAAGCTCTTGCTGGATCCGGCACATCCGGTTGGCCGTGGCCCAGTCGAGGCCGCGTCCCTGGGCATCCGGCTGGTGCCGGTAGAGCTCGACGGGGGCGTAACGTTCGAAGCCCGTCGCCACGTCGGCGAGGGCGGCGGACGACCACAGCAAGGCGGTCGCCAGGAGAGGGGCAAAACGCATGGGAACTCCTTCTTAAGCTCCCCAACCGACCACCCCTGATGGCCGGCAACGTACCCGATTTCGCCCGCACGGCGTCAGGCCCTAAATCCTGACTTTCTGACTCGGAACCTGACGCCTTTTCTTACAACGAGAGGATGGCGAGGCGGGGGCTCGGGTTGCCCTTACGGCCCTCGAGACGGCCTTCGCCGACGTAGGCCGTAATTTTCGCGGGATCGCGGGCGTCGACCGTGAGGGTCGACGCCGACGAGAACTCGCGCAGGTCGCCGACGCGAGTCAGATTGCCCGGCGCGGGCAGGTCTTCTTCGTCTTCCCCCAAACGGCGAAGCTCGAGGCGATGGATCGCAACCCCCTGGGGCGTATCGCTTTCCACGATGAGCAAGTACGGATTCTCGGGGTGATCGACGCACGCGAGGGCCGTGACTTCGCCCGAGAAGTCGCCGATCATCTGCATCTCTTCGACCTTGCTGATGCGGTTGCGGCGCACCCGGAAGAGCTGCTTTCCTTCGGCCGTCACGCCGTAGCAAAAGCCATCGACCGGCGAATCGGCCGACGCCGAAAAGCTTTCGCCTTTGATGCGCAGAGTGGTCGGCGTCGCCTTGATGTCGGTCTGGCCGGCGCGCAACGCGCGGCCGCCCTCGCCCCGAAACCAGAAGTTGCCGTCGCCGTCGCGGTGGAGCTGACGATTGTCCTCGAGGTCGCTGCGCACGGTTTCGCGTTTTTCCGCGTTCAAGTAGGGTTCGCGCCAGAACTCGGATTCCGAGACCCCAAAGACGAAGTCGCCGATATGCGCGACGTCGAGCAGGGCGCCCGGCGCCTTGGCATGACGAACGCGGAGCTCGCCGCCGACGATCTGCAGGATCGAGTGTCGCAGGTGCGCGCCGAGGCCACCCTCCTGAAGACGCAGGAACTGGGCGCGCTCGACGCCTTCCTTGCGACGCCATTCGCTGCCGACGAGACCACGCACCCAAGCCGGTAGCAAGCCGTCCTGAAGCACGACGAGGGCCGTATCGCCCGTCGTCGTGCCGCGCAGACCACGCACGATCGCGAAGCCGCCAGCGACGTAATCCTCGACGCCGAGGTCTTCGATCTCGGGCTTGCCCGAGCCCTTGGGCGTGATCTTGAGCAGCAGGGGATTCGCGAAGCTGAGGCCGCAGAGCAGAGTTCCGTCGCCCTGCACCTCGAGGCCCGTGACCGAAGGAAGGAGGCCCGCCTCGAGCGGCGCCGCCGGAATTTCAAACAAATCGTACTTCAACTGCTTACCCTCCCAAAGCGGCCAACGTCGCCTGCACCTTGGCCAACTTGTCTTTGGCCTCGGTGAGCTTTAACTTCTCTTTGTCGATGACTTCCACGGGCGCGCGCGACACGAAGCTCTCGTTCGCGAGCTTGCCCTCTTGGATCCCGACGAACTTCGCCAGGCTTTCGACTTCTTTCTTCAGACGTGCCTTTTCCTCGCCGAGATCCACGAGTTCCGCGAGCGCCACGACGAACTCGACGTTGCTTCCCGCCTCGAGGGCCGGCACGACCACGCGCGTGGCCGGTCCCGAGGGAGCCGCGCCGCCGATCGTGATCTTCTCGGTGCGGCCCAAGTTCGCGATCATGGGCTCGATGGCCTTGAGCACCTTGAGCGTCGAGGGACCGGCGCCCTGCACGTCGAGCGAGATCTTCTTGCTCGGCGGGACTTTGCTCTCGGCGCGCAAGTTGCGGATCGCCGTGACGGCGTCCTGCAGGAACTTGAACTCGGCCAGAGCGTCGGCGTCCGGGAAGGCGTCGCCCTGCGGGAAGAGCGCGAAGCTCACGGATTCCTCGGCCGTCACGCCCGGCATCTGGTGCCAGATCTCTTCGGTGACGTGCGGCATGAGCGGATGCAAGAGCTTGAGGATCTCGCCCAGCACGTGCGCCGCGACGGCCTGCGATTCCGCGCGCGTCGATTTGCAGCACTCGAGGTACCAGTCGCAGTACTCGCTCCACACGAAGTGGTACGCGGTCTCGGCGGCTTCCTGCATGCGGAACTCGCCCCAGGCCTTGCTGATGTCGCGCGCGCAGGCGTCGAGGCGCGCGAGGATCCAGCGATCGTGCAAGTGCGTCGCCTTCGGGCGCTCGCGCCACTGGGTTTTCCACGTGTCGGCGAGCTGCAAACTTTCCTGGCCGTGGCCCATCACGAAACGAGCCGCGTTCCAGACCTTGTTGATGAAGTGACGGTAGGACTCGATGCGTTCCTCGGACAGACGCAAGTCACGTCCCTGCACGCAGAGCGCGTTCAGGGTGAGACGCAGCGAATCCGTGCCTTGGAGTTTGACGATGTCGAGGGGGTCTTTGGTGTTCCCCTTCGTCTTGGACATCTTCTGCCCGTGTTCGTCGCGCACCATCGGATGTAAGTAAACCTTCGAGAAGGGCGACTTACCCGTGAGCTCCTGCCCCATCATGATCATGCGGGCCACCCAGAAGAACAAAATGTCGAAGCCCGTCTCCATGACGGCGTTCGGGTAGAACTTCTTGAAGTCCGACGAATTCGTGTCGGGCCAGCCCATCGTCGAGAAGGGCCAAAGTCCCGAGCTGAACCAGGTGTCCAGCACGTCGGCGTCCTGCTCGAGCTTGGCGTGGCCGCACTTCGAGCAAGCCGCGGGCGCGCTCTCGGCGACCTCGACGTGGGCGCACTTCGCGCAGTGGTAGGCCGGGATCTGTTGGCCCCACCAGAGCTGGCGCGAGATGCACCAGTCGTGAATGTCTTCCATCCAACGCATGAACTGCTTTTCGAATTCGGCCGGAACGATCTTGATCTCGCCGCTCGTCACGGACTCGCCCGCGCGCTTGGCGCAGCCGTCCATCTTCATGAACCACTGGTAAGAGAGGTACGGCTCGACGACGTCCTTCCAACGCTCCGAGGTGCCGAGACGCAGCTTATGCTTCTCGATCTTCTCGAGCAGGCCCTTCGCTTCGAGGCGCGACACGATCTCGTCGCGGGCCTTGAAGCGGTCGAGTCCCGCGAGTTGGGCGCCCTCGCCCGGCAGCCCGCCCACGATCTTCGCGTCCTTCGTGAAGACGTTGATGAGCGGCAACTTGTGGCGTTGGCCCACGTCGAAGTCATTGAAGTCGTGCGCGGGGGTGATCTTCACGCAGCCCGTG
>DDRA01000020.1:0-6422 GCA_002343545.1 Bacteriovoracaceae bacterium UBA2428 | reverse complement strand
GCGGTAGCGCTCGTCTTCGGGGTGCACGGCCACGGCCACGTCGCCGAGCATCGTCTCCGGACGCGTCGTCGCCACGATGAGGTGACGATCCGTGCCCGCGACGGGGTAGCGCAGGTGCCACATCGAGCCGTCGCGCTCTTCCATGATGACTTCGAGGTCGGACAGCACGGTCTGACCCTTGGGCGACCAGTTCACGAGCTTTTCGGCGCGATAGATGAGGCCGCGCTTATGGAGCTCGACGAAGGCGCGCGTGACGCCCTTGTTGAGTTCGGGATCCATGGTGAACTTCACGCGCGACCAATCGCAGCTCGCGCCCATGAGACGGATCTGCCCGTAGATGCGCGGACGGTACTCGTTGATCCACTTCCAGCATTCCTCGAGGAAGCCTTCGCGGCCGAGCGCGCGGTAGTCCACGCCCTTCGACTCGAGGTGCTTCACGACCTGCATCTGCACCGCGATCGAAGCGTGGTCGGTGCCCGGCACGTAGAGGGCTTCGTCGCCCATCATGCGACGCCAACGGATGAGCGTGTCCTCGAGCGCGATCATGAGCGCGTGACCTTGGTGCAAAATGCCCGTCACGTTCGGCGGCGGCATGACGATCACGAAGGGCTTGCCGGTCGGCTTGGGATGGCGCTTGGCGACCTCTTCGGGACGCGAGAGTTGGTGCTTCTCCCAAAATTCCTGCCACTTCGGATCACAACCGCTTGAGTCAAAAGCCTTTTCCATGACGGGCCCAATGTAGCAGCTCGTGCCGCGCCCGGCCAAGGCACGGAGGCCACGGGGAGGAATTATTCAAAGGATCACCACGAGTCGCACGGACTTGTGCGGCGCACAAAAAAAGCCCCTGTAGTCCTTCCCCGACCAAGCCGATACTTGATCTAAGTGATGGCGACGAAGCGTCTTTTTTCTTTTTTCGGCTCGGTCTTCTTGGCGGGGCCGGCCCTCGCCGAAGGCCCGCTTCTTCCCGCGACGAATCTCCCGACGTCGAACGGACACGCCCTCCCCGCGACGAGCGAGAAGCCGGTGGGCTTTGAGGCGTGCCCGCTCACCCTTTTTGCTCCCCTGGCGCGCTCCGGTTTCGACGACAAATGGAACTACGGCGTCGAAAGCGTGGGCTGCTACAGCGAATTCCTGAAACGAGCCGACTTCCGGACGGTCGACGAGGTCGAAGGCGTCCTGCGGCCTTTCGTCGGCAAAACGCTGGGATGGGAAAACTATCCCCCGCCCGTGGGCAACTGCCCGAGCCCCGCGGTCTTGAAGTCCGATACGGTCACGGAACGGGACATCGACCACCACTCTGCGCTCATCGCGGACCATTGGTTCCTGCATCTCCGCACGGAGCTAGGTCTGCGGGAGAATCTCGAGGACCTCATCTCTTCGTTGATGCTCCAAGGCAAGCCGATGCCCACGGTCAACGAGCTCTTGCCCTTCGGCACGCCCCCGCTCATGCGCGAGAAGATCGAGCGTCTGCTGATGAAGGCCATCGGGACCTGCGCCCTCGCTTCGACCGCCGCCCAGTCGGCCCGCCTCGACTCGAGCGACGTCGCGCTCCAACAGCTCAAGGATCTCGAGAAACGGGCCGACGAAATCCGGCCCCCCGCTCCCGCCAAACGACCGGCAAAAACCCCGAAAGGCGAGTCGCTCGGGCGAGCCCGCCGAAAGGCGCCTTCCGCCGTTCCCTCGACTGAACTCGAGAAAATCGAGCGCGCGCGCGAAGCCATCTTCGCCCTGCACCCTTGGCTCCTCGATCCGTCCCTGGAATCTTTCGTGAACGACTACGAGCCGTCGCGGGATAAGGAACGCTTGCGCCAAGCCCTCGTCGACCAAGCGAAGAACGCCGAGAGCTCCACCCGCGCGCAAATCCGGGACCGGGTGGACGCGAGCGGCTGCCTCTTGGGCTACAAGGACTGCACCCGGGAACTCGCGACGGGAACCGAGCGCACGAAAATGCTGCACGTCATCCGGGGATTGCCGGACCCCGCGCCCGAACTCGCCGAGCTCCCCCGGAGCGATCCCCGACTCCGCGGTCCCGCGGCCGCCGCCGCGGACGCGTCCTGCCTTCAGTTCTGGCGGGGCGCCGCTTCGCAAAACCAGGACACGACGAACGAGGCCGTCAAGAACGTCGCGATCACCGTGGGCCTCGCCGGGGTCGGCGCCCTCGTGAACGGGCTTCGCGCGGTGCACGCCGGCGCCCAGGCCGCGGGCGCCGTCACGGCCGCCGGTCGCCTGGGACGCATCGCCCAGACGGCGCTCCGTCCGCGCGGACTCGGATTCTATTCTCGCCTCGGCCAAGGCGCCGTCGCCCTTCGCACGGCCGAAACGGCCTCGCTCGGCGCCGCCTTCGTCGGGTTGGGCCTCGGCACGAACGACACCGTCAAAGCCTGCATGGATTCCGCCCCCCCTCCGCCCGCGCCCACCCAAGGCGGCGGCGCGTGCGAGTCTCCGTTCGCCGCGCACGCGCGCGAAAACGCCGGCCGCTTGAATTGTCTCCGCACGGCGGCGCTGAGCTCGCTCAATCTTTTGGGCTTCGTGCGTCCCTTCGCGGCGATCCGCGCTTCTTCGGGCGCCACCGCGGCGGGCGAGGTCTTCCGCGCCGGGCTCAGCCTCGAGCAACGGGCGGCCCAGGCGCTCCAGGAACTCGACTCGATCGGCTTCCCCCGTTACCAATCCATTCCCGGCGTCGGCCTCTCCGACCAGGCTCAGCACGTCGGCCTCCAGCTGCGGCAGTTCGTCTCGGGCCTCGACGAAACGCACCGGGCCCACTACGTCTCCGAGATCGCCAAACGCCTGGAGCACGCCGCCCTCCACCACCAAGACCAGTCCGAGCGACTGCTCGCGCACGCCATGGAAAATCCGAGTCTCTTCGACGCGGCCCAGGCCCAGGCGAGCGCGTACCAATACTACGCCGAGGTCCGCTCCGCGCTCATCCAGGACGGCGCCTTCAACGCCTCGATCGGCCAGCGCGGCGTCGCCGGGCTCGCGAGCGTCGAGAAGCACGTGCCGGGAACCCTCATGGCGCGCGCCACGATCGTCGCGGCGCGGGCGCGGGCGCTCAAGGCGCTGAACGAGTTGGCGAAGGCCTCGGGCGTCCCCTTCGGGGCGCTCGCCGCGACCGAGCTCGGCAAGCGGGCCCAAAAGAGCGACCAAGGCATCGGCGGTTTCGTGACCTTCGCGGAAGCCTGCGAAGCCGAGGCCGCGAGCTACGCCACGAAGCCCCAGGCGAAGGACGCGCAAAGCGTCGCCGACGCCGTGCTCAAACGCTTGTAACGAAACCTCAGAGATGGTCGAGCGTGTAGCGCGGCTTCTTTTTGCCGCGCGCGCCCTTCTCGAGACTCACGCCGGCGCGAAAACCGATCAGCCAGTAACGGTTCTGTCGCGAGCCGGCCGTCGAGTCGACTTCTTCGGCGTAGGTCGAAAGATCGAACGACAGGACGGGCAACACGTAGAAGCTCGTGCCCGCGGTCCAGTAGCCTTGGTGCAGCCCCGTACGCAACGCGAAGTTCGCGACCTCGACGTCCACGCCAAGGTTGAGTTTCTTCGCGGTGTCCATCGTGCGGTTGTTGATCTGCCGCATGTCCGCGAGGAACTGGATCGTTGCCACGCTTCCCGTGATGCCGTAGGTCACGCCGGCGTTGAGCTGCTGCGCTTGGCGCAAGAGCTTGGGCTGCCCCGCCCTCACGCGAAAGGCCGTCGACCCCATGTCCTCCCAGCTCAACCCGAGGGCGATGAACTGCGTCTTAGACGGAAGTTGTTGGACGTACTGCAAGCCGGAGTTCAGCGCGTAGGCGTCGCCCCGACGGAAGAGGCTCGTGAGCTCGGAGGACGGCGTTGAAAGTACGGTCCCCGCGGTGAGCGGCTCCTGGAGCGCGCGTCGCGCCTGGTAGCGGAAGGAAGCGCCCGCGTAGAGCCGGCCCGGTATGAGCTCCCAGCCGCCGCCGAAGATGAGTCCCCAGTCGTTGCGCATGTCGGCGTCGAGCGTGGGGTTCACGGGGTCGCGGTAAGCGGCGCCCGCATCGAGGTGATCCCAGAAGCCGGCCGCGAAGCCCGGACCATGGAAATAAGGGAAGAAGTTCCCCTGCATCGCGAGCGGCTTGCCGAGGAAGGGCAAGAGTTTGGTCGAGATCGGGTCGTCACCGCTCGTGAAGCCCGAAAGGTTCTGGAAGCTGCCGATGAAGTTCTGGTTCGCGCCGAGCGACGGGTTCAGGACCTCGAGGCCGTAGCCCTTGATGCGCGCGAGACCCGCCGGGTTGTAGAAAAGCGAGGTGCCGTCGTTGATCGAGGCGACGCCCGTGTTTCCGCGCGCGACCCAACGGGTGTCGCGGAAGTTGTCGCGCTGAAACACGCCGGCCGTGGCGGAAAGCTGCGCGGCACCCACCGCGAGCCAGACGCCCGCGGCGCGCGCCCACCCCCGCCTCACGGCGTGTACCCCGGCAAGCAGCCCGAGGCCTCGCCCGTGTTCAGGCCGAGCTGATCGCTGCCGACGAGCACGCGCACGGCCAGGCACTTCTGCGTGCCCTCGTCGAGCAACTGCGTAAGATCGGCGTGCTCCGCACACGGATAGGCTTCCCGCGGGAACTCGCCGAGCGCCGACATGTCGAGCGCCCCCTCGGCGATACCCGACCCACCCACAAATGGAATCGTCTCGACGATGCGCGGGATCGTCGTCATGACCCGATCGACGGCGGCGTGGGGAAGCCCCGTCATGGCGCCTTCGACGCTCTCTTGCGTATGGCAAACGCGGAAGTTGCCGCGCTTCGAACCGGCGGCGTCGTAGGCGTAGCGGTTCAGCATGATGCCGATGCGCGAGTAGTACAGGAAAAGCGCGTAGAAGTTCATGTCGGTGTTCCGCTCGATCGCGGTGGCACCGTAGCGCTCGAGCACGGAGACCGCGGACTCGAGGTCCGCGATATCGGCCTCGTCGGCGCCGACGTAGTGCTCGGCGAAAATCTCGAAGAGCTTCTTGTCCCCGAGTTCCGAGGCGAGCGCCATGAAAAGATCCAGGATCCGCAGCCCGCCCCGCCCCGCGTAGGCGGCCGAAGCCAGGTAAGCGATCTCGGGGTCCGTCGGCCGGCGCTCGAAAAGCGGCAGGATCTGCGTGAGCGTCTCGTCGAACTTCAAAGCATCCAAGCTCTGCTTGGCCTGATCGATGATGTAACGATCCGTGCTCTTATCGGTAAAATCCCGGTAAGCATTCGCGCACCCGCCCAAGACCACGAGCGCTAGACCCGTCCCCAAGATCCGCAGGCGACCGAAAACGCCGCTCCCCAAGGCTCCCGGCCAAGGCTTGGCGCCCCCGGCCGCGAGGGAGCGAAGTGTATTCGCAATACTCGAGCGACCGAGAACGCCGGCCGGGAGCCTTTGGGAGCGGCGTTTAGAAGCCGACGGAGTATCGGGCGGCATACTTCCGATCATCCCTTCTCGTCGATTCGGGCGTGAACGAAACGTTCTCGCCGTAGCTCGTGAACTCGAGCGCCATCGCGCGGTTCGAGACGCCGACGCCGGCCGTCCAGTAGCGGCCTTCGTTCAAGCCGGTCCGCAAGAAGATGAAGTCCTGGATGTTGAGTTCCCAGCCGGCGTGGAAACGCCGGCCGAGCGCGGCGGTGTCGCGCACGTTGAGGAGATCCTTCACCTCGAAGGAGAAAGCGCTTCGCAAACCGCGATCATGCTTGGGGTTGAGCGAAAAGCCGATGTTCAGGGATTGCGGGATCGCCGACGGGGCGCCGGGAGCGCCGGCCGACCCCGTGAAGAGGATGCGGCGATCGAGCATCGTCGTGTTGCCCACGTTGAGAACCGAAATCCCCAGGGTCGGAAGCAGCCGCGACGGAAAGGTCGCGAGCAGGCCGAGGTCGAGACCGTAGCCGATCCCCTCTTTCCACTGGGTCGCGAAGTTCAGGTTGCCGGCCGTGTAATCGACCGCTTCGTACTGGCGATTGAGTTCGGCCCGGTTGATGGCCTTCACGCCCGCGCCGAGCTTGAAGGCCCCGCCCTGGAGCGAGACGCCGAACTGCAGGTAGGCGCCCAAATCCGAGGAGCCGTAGAAATCCATGAGCGTCGTGGCCGGGTCGATGTAGGCTTCGGCGTAGGTCCGGGCCAGAACGCCCAAGCTCATGTTCTTGGTCAAGAACTGCGGCGTGAAACTCAAGCCGACGGCTTGGTTCGACCCGACGTTGTTCGAAACGAGCTCGATGATGTTGGGCATCGAAGCGATGCTCGAGATGGCCTCGCTGAAGACGTCGAAGGCTCCGCTCGAGATGAGGAATTCGAGGTCGAGCACCTTGAAGCGGGGCGGCCCCGGGCGCGCGACGCCGGCCGGGTTGTAGTAGACGGCCTCGAAGCCGACGTCATGCGCGGTGTAGGCATCGCCCATCGCGAGCGCGCGGCCCGCCTGGTAGAAAGGACGCTTACGCGCCCCGTGAGCCGAG
>DDRA01000074.1:6010-8496 GCA_002343545.1 Bacteriovoracaceae bacterium UBA2428 | reverse complement strand
ACATGAGCGGTTAAGGATAGGACAAGCCCCCTCGGAGTGGTTTTATGAAAAAAGATATTCATCCTAAAAACTATCGTCTCGCCGTGTTCTTGGACCCGTCGGTCGATTTCAAATTCCTGACCGGTACGGTCCTCAAGTCGACGGAGACGATCAAGTGGGAAGACGGTAAAGAATACCCCCTGATCAAGCTCGACATCTCGAGCGCCTCGCATCCGTTCTTCACGGGCAAGATGAAGCTCCTCGACGCCGAAGGCCGCGTCGACCGCTTCAACCGTCGTTACGGCAAGAAGTAGTTCTTACGTATCTGATCTCGCGATGATGGACCGCGGCGATTTTCGCCGCGGTCCTTTTTTGTATTCTCGGCCCGGAGAGGATTATGGCATTCGAAACGCCGCCGGAACTCACAAAGCACCTGGAAGAATCCACGCGTCGCTTTGAGATGTTGACCGAAGAAATCTCCCAGCCCGAAGTCATCGCTCAGCAGGATCGCTTCCGGAAGCTCTCCAAGGAGCGCGCGAACCTCGAACCGATCGCGCAAGGCTACGACGAGTTTCGTCGCGCCCTCGCGAGTTACCAAGGCGCGCGCCAGTTGCTCGAAACGGAGAACGACCCCGAGATCCGCGGCCTCGCCCAATCCGAGATCGTCGAACTCGAGCCTTGGCTCGTCAAGAAATCCGAAGAGCTTCAGATCCTGCTCCTGCCCAAGGACCCGAACGACGACAAAGACGTCGTGCTCGAGCTTCGCGCGGCGGCGGGCGGCGACGAAGCGGGCCTCTTCTGCGCCGAGCTCTACCGGGCTTACGTTCGTTACGCGGAATCCCGCGGTTGGCGGGTCGAGATGCTCAGCGGTTCGGACAACGCCGCCGGCGGATTCAAGGAAGTCTCCGCTTCGGTTACGGGAGATCGGGTCTACTCCACGCTCAAGTACGAAAGCGGCGTTCATCGCGTTCAACGCGTTCCGAAGACCGAAGCCCAGGGCCGCATTCACACCTCGACCGTTACGGTCGCCGTCATGCCCGAGGCCGACGAAGTCGAGCTCGTGATCGACCCGAAGGATCTTCACGTCGAGACGATGCGCTCGGGCGGCGCCGGCGGTCAGCACGTCAACAAGACGGAGTCGGCCGTCCGCATCGTTCACATCCCGACGGGCGAAACGGTGCACTGCCAACAGGAGCGCTCGCAGATCAAGAACCGCGCGCTCGCGATGAAGTTACTGCGGAGCCGTATCCTCGACCGCATGATCGCCGATCAGGCTTCGAAGATCGCGGCCGAACGCAAAGCCCAAGTGGGCACGGGCATGCGTAACGAGCGCATCCGCACGTACAATTTTCCCCAAGGTCGGGTCACCGATCACCGCATCGGCCACACGGTCTATAACGTCGACGGCGTGATGATGGGCGACTTCGAGTCCTTTACGAACGCGCTGACGAACCACTACCAAACGCTGGCGCTCAAGGGCGAATCGGCCGTCGCGCCGGTCGCTTCGGTGGACGATTAATCCGTCATGGATCTCGACGAGCGCCTGAGTCTCATCGCCCGTGCTCGCGAAGCCCTGGCTCCTTTCGGAGCTTCGCACGAGGCTTCCTGGATCGCGGATCATTTGCGTGAACGTGGCCACGCTTCGGCCGATGAGCGTCTCGCCTCGCTCGAGGAAATCCTGGCCCGCCGCGCGAAGGGCGAGCCGCTCGCCTACGTGCTCGGGCAGTGGGCCTTTCGCAACCTCGAGTTCGAAGTCGGTCCCGGCGTCCTGATCCCCCGGCCCGAAACGGAAGAGCTCGTCGAAGCCGCGGTCATGATGGTCGAAAACTCGCAGGCCTATTTGCGCAAGCTCCTCGAGGGCGGCCTCAAGGTCGGCGATCTCGGTGCCGGTAGCGGGTGCATCGGGATCGGCTTTTTTCGCGCGCTCTTCCAGGACCTCGACGATTACAAAGGCGGCGCCGACGCGGTCGCGGCCAAAAGTTCTCTCCGTCTGGTCGAGAAGTCGCCCGTCGCGATCGATTGGTGCCGCCGCAATCTCGCGCGCCACGCGCCCTCGCTACGGGCGCTCGACGTGAAAATTCTCGAGAAGTCGTGGAACGATTTGGACGAAAGTGGCTTCGATATCCTGCTTTCGAATCCGCCCTATCTCACCCCTAACGAGTACGATTCGATCGATGCTTCCGTGCGCGAGTTCGAGCCCAAATCGGCATTGGTCGCCGAAGGCACGACGGAAGCTCACGACGGAACGCGCGCCTACCGAGAAATCTTCGAAGTCGCGGCCCGTTCCCTCAAGCCCGAAGGATGGCTCTGGTTCGAACTCGGTTTGGTGCAGGGCGAGTGGATCGCCGACTACGCCCATTCCTTGGGGCATTGGAACGAGATTCAGATCCTTCGGGACATCCAAAAGAAGCCTCGTTTTTTTGTGGCGCGTCGGGATTCCGCTAAGCCTTCGTAATTCTTTAATCATAAGTACAACTTAAGAGTTGTATAAGTTTGTTTTTTAAAAA
>DDRA01000074.1:0-5960 GCA_002343545.1 Bacteriovoracaceae bacterium UBA2428 | reverse complement strand
GTCATGAGGATGGGAATTGGGGTTCGGAGTCTTTTCACCTTCGTCCTGAGCCTTGCGGGCATCGCGATCGCCGCCCCCATTCCGCCGGCTACGACGACTCAGCTTCGCTTCGTGGCCTTCAACATCCGCTACTTCGGAAGCGGCGGCAGTGGTCGCGGAACTTCGGCCGACGAAAAGCGCGACGCGACGGTGCGTGATTTCATCGCGAAAAACGTTTTGCCCGCCGACGTCATTAGCTTCGAAGAGATCACCGACGTTCCTCGTCTTCGCAAAGTGCTGCCGAAGGGCTGGGACTGCGTGAGCTACGACGAAGAAGATCTGGAACACCAGCACGTCGTCCTCTGCGCGAGCCCCAAGTTCGATTGGCGTCGCGAGCCGACCGACGACAACTGGACCTGGGAGAGCCTCGTCATTCCCGGGGGCAAGTTGCGCCCGGCGGTTCACGCCATCTTGACCGAGACCCGCACGAACCGCGAACTCGTTCGCGTCGTGGGCTTGCATCTCAAGGCGTTTCCCGACAAGAGCGACGTTCGCTTGAAGCAGATGACCCTCTTGGCGACGGAGCTCCGCCGGGTCCGTAATCTGCGGCTTCCCACGGTGATCCTGGGGGATCTCAACACCTACCCCGCTCCCCAGAACACCCTCAAGAAAGACGACGAAATCCTGATCGAGGAAGTTTTGGACCAAAACTTCGCTTTCTCGCGGGTTCCCAATGTCGAGATGACCTTCCGGTCTCCGACCCTTCGGGGTCGTTACGACCAGATCTACTTCTCGAACAACCTGCGCATGGTCGATGAGCCGAGCGTCTACCCGCTCTGCGGTCGCCCGGAAGGCGCCACGGGAACGGGTTACATGAACCCGGCGTACTACTACGAGAAGGTTTCGGACCACTGCCCCTTGGCGATCACGCTAGGCCTCGGCGCCGGCTCGCGATACGTCCGCTGAGGCGTCGTTCGAGTCGAGCCGCCCGAAATAAGGGGCGCGAACGCGTTTTCACGCGCGCGCGGCCCCGCTAAGATGCGCGTGTATGGATAAATTCATTATCGAAGGCGGTAAGCCCCTTCGCGGATCCCTCGAAGTCGGCGGCGCGAAAAACTGCGCGCTGCCCGTTCTCTTCGCCACGCTCCTCGCCCCCAAGAAGCACGTCGTCGGCAACGTTCCGCGTTTGCACGACATGGAATCGACGCTCAAGATGCTCGTCCACTTCGGATGTTCCGTGGATCAGCGCCATAGTCGGGCCTACGGATCGGACTGGATCGTCGACGCCGCGGGACTCAATACCTCCGAAGCTCCCTATGACCTCGTTCGCAAGATGCGCGCGAGCTTTTTGTCGCTGGGGCCCCTGCTTGTCCGTCGCGGCCAGGCGCGGGTGTCCTTGCCGGGCGGTTGCGCGATCGGCGCGCGTCCCGTGGATTTGCACCTCATGGCACTCGAGAAGCTCGGCGCTCGCATCGAACAGAAGAGCGGTTACGTCGAGGCGAAGCTCCCGCAGGGACGGGACCGTTTGAAGGGAACGACGGTGATCTTTCCGCTCGTCTCGGTCGGCGCGACCGAAAACCTTGTGATGGCCGCGACCTTGGCCGAAGGAACGACGGTCATCGAGAACGCCGCGAAGGAACCCGAGATCCGGGACCTTTGCGAATCCCTCATTTCGATGGGCGCCCGCATCCAAGGCCATGGCTCTTCGAAGATTCTGGTCGAGGGCGTTCCCGAACTCGGCGCCATGAACTTCCGCATTCCGCCCGACCGTATCGAGGCGGCGACTTATCTCATCGGCGCTCAGCTCACGGGCGGCGACGTGACCGTGAAGGGCGCCAATGCCGAGGACCTGGGCGTCGTCTTGGATTACCTCGAGCAAACGGGCGCTAAGGTCACGCGTTCGGCCGAAGGCGTGCGGGTCGAGTCCTCGCCGGTCGTCAAGCCGGTCGACGTTGTGACGGCTCCCTTTCCGGGCTTTCCCACGGACGTTCAGGCCCAGTGGATGGCCCTCATGACGATCGCCGACGGGGATTCCGTCGTGACCGAAACGATCTTCGAAAATCGCTTCATGCACGTTCCGGAACTGCGCCGGATGGGCGCGCAGCTCGACGTCGTGGGCTCGTCGGTTCGTATCAAGGGGCGTCCGCGTTGCCTGGAAGGGGCTCCCGTCATGGCCACGGACCTGCGGGCGAGCGCCTGCTTGATCCTCGCGGGCCTTGGCGCCAAGGGCGAAACCTCCGTCAAACGGATCTACCACCTGGATCGGGGCTACGAATCCATGGAAAACAAGCTCCAAAGCCTGGGGGCTCAGGTCGAGCGTTCGGCCGATACCTGACTTGGGCTTTGACAGGCCCGGAGGGGGGGGATAGCTCCTTTCCCCTAGGCCAACGCGCAAGCGGGTGGTCAATTTCCTGCGAAAGGGGGTGATTTCAGTATGCCTACTCTACGAGTCCGTGAAGGTGAATCCTTCGAATCCGCCGTTCGTCGCTTCAAGAAGCTGTGCGAAAAGGCCGGCATTTTGACCGAAGTGCGCAAGCGCGAACATTACGAGAAACCCTCCGTTCGCCGCAAGCGTAAGAGCTTGGCCGCTCAAAAGCGCGCCGAGAAGAAGAGTCGCGGTCGCCGCTCCTTCTAACTCGAGTCCTGTATTCGTGAATGAAGGGGCCCCGGACGTTTCGTCCCGGGCCCCATTTTTTTTGAACGATCGCTAAGAAACGTTCCCGCGATCCCGAAGACGGAGGATTCCATGTCGACCTTGAAGGAAAAGATCCAGAAAGCCACGACCGAAGCCATGAAGGCTCGCGAAGCGATGCGAGTCCAAACCCTCCGCACGCTCTTCAACGCCGTTCGCAAGAAAGAGATCGACGAGCGCAAGGATCTCAGCGACACCGAAGTCGAAAAGACCCTCCTGACCGTTCTCAAGCAACTGCAAGAATCCCTCGAGCAAGCCAAGGGCGCGGGACGCGCCGAGATGGCCGCCGAGGCCGAAGCCGAAATCAAGATCCTCAAAGAGTTCCTTCCCGAGCAGATGGGCGAAGCCGACGTGCAGAAGGCCGTCGCCGCGCTCGCCGAAAAACTCCGCGCCGCGGGCACGCTCCCGACCGGAAACGCCGCGATGGGCGCCCTCATGAAAGCCGCGATGGCCGAGATCGGCTCCAAGGCCGAAGGCAAAATCGTGCAGGCGGCCGTGAGGAAAGCGCTCGAAGCTTGAGGAGCGCTTAACCGTGACCGGGGGTGATCGTCGTCGAGGCCTTCAAGAGGTGAAAGACCTCGTGAAGGAGAGGAGTGACTTGGCCGAAGTGATCGGCCGTTACTCCAAGCTGGTCCGCGAGGCGGGCGGCTACAAATGCTGCTGTCCGCTGCCCGGCCACAAAGAGAAGACCCCTTCGTTCCACATCAACACCCGCGAAAAGTATTTCTACTGCTACGGCTGCCGTCGGGGCGGAGACATCTTCAGCTTTCTCGAGCTCGTCGAAGGACTTTCGTTCATGGAAGCGCTCAAGGAGCTCGCCGGCCAGAACGGAATCGAGCTGCCGGCTTTTGAGCCGCGCTCGCCGCGCGTGCCCGGCGTGGCGGGCAACGTGAATGCGCCGTCCCCCGCGACGGGCGAAGCCAAGAATCGAAAGATGATGGGGCTCGAGCTGCTCGACCGCGGCACGAAGTTCTTCCAGCGATTGCTGTGGGAATCGCCGGCCGGCGCGCCGGCGCTCGCGTACCTACGCACGCGAGGAATTTCGGACGAGGAAATCCAAGAGCTCAAGCTCGGTTGGGCGCCCGAAGGCCGCGCGACGTTGCTTTCGAAGATCCCCTCCGATCAAATGGCCGTGGCCGAAGCCGTGGGTCTCGTGCGCAACTTCGAGGGACGTCGATACGACTTCTTTCAAGAACGGCTCATGATCCCGATCGCGGATCACCGCGGTCGGGTATTGGCCTTCTCGGGCCGCACGCTTCGCCCCGTCGACGAGCGAAATCCCAAGTACAAGAACTCTCCCGAGACGGAGTGGTTCAAAAAGAAAACCGTCGTGTACGGGCTCGATCGTGCGGCCCGAACGATACGCGATCATGGGTTCGTCGCGGTGGTTGAAGGTTACTTCGATCAGTGGGCGTTGCAGAAATCCGACGTGCCTTCGGTGGCCGTGATGGGCACGGCGCTCACGCCCGAACACATGGATCAGCTCCTGCGCTACACGCGGCAAATCGTTTTGGTTTTGGACACGGACGCGGCCGGCGTTTCGGCGACCCTGAAGAGTTTGCCGGGCCTTTTGCGTTTGGATTGCGACGTGAAGGTCTTCTCGGATCTCGACGGCAAGGATCCGGCCGATTGGCTGATGGGTTTTCAGGGCGACCCGGCGAGCGTTCGCCAGCGGCTGCTTTCGGCGCCGAACGCGCTCGAATGGTGGGTCGAGCGTATTTTCCTCGACGCGAAACGAAACGGTTTCGATCGCGTGCAGACTTTGCGCGAGCTCGCGCAGCCCTGGTCGCTCGCGGCCTCCCGCAGCGGCCAACGCCGGGTTCTCGCCGAGAAGATCGCGCTCGTGCTCTTCGGCGCGGGCATGGACTTCGAACGCGTCGTGGCCGACGTTTCGCGCGAGCTCGATCGGTCGGCTCCGCGCGTGGAGGTCGCCTCGACGACGGCCGAAGCTCCGGTCTCGGGCATCGCGTCGTCCAAGTTCGCCCGCACGCAGTCGCGCGTGCGCTCCGCGACCCGCGGAGATCGCTTGGCGGAAGAGCTGTTCGTGCATTGGGTTCAGAACTGGGATCTCTTGCGCGACGAGACGCTGTTCCGTTTGCCGGAGCTGCAGGAGCTCTTGGCGGGAAGTCCGGCGGCGCCCTTCGTCGCGGCCTTGGAAGCCCGGGCTACCGAGCACGGAATGCCCGACGGCGCGTGGCTTAGAGCCTTTCTCGAAAGCTTGCCTTCGACCCACGAATTGCGCGCTTGGATCCTTGCAGGTCTCGTGGGAATCGAGGGCGAAGAATCGACCTTCGATAAGGCTATGAATTCATTCAATGAATTTGCTTTGCTTTTGAAGCGTGATCGTCTGCAGGGAGAACTCGTTCGGCTCCAGCGATCGCTCAAATCGGCGGAAGCAAACGCCGAGGAGTCGGCACGAATTTTGAATGAAATTCAAAATGTTAGATTACGTTTGGAAAACGCGCGTGAACCCGCTAGGGTCTAGGCCTTTCAAAGTCCCATGGAGAGCTCCGGAGACCTATGGCTCAGAAGAAATCTGCCACGCCCGCTAAGTCCGCTGTGAAAGAGTCCGCGAAAGAAAAGGCCGCGCCCAAGAAGGCCGCGCCGGTCGCGAAAACGGCTGCGCCGAAAGTGGCGAGCGCGGACTCGAAGGGCGCCTCGAAGAAAGGCTCCGGCGAAAATCCGGCCGTGATCCTCGAGCGTCTCGCGGAACTCGGGAAGAAAAAAGGTTTCCTCACTTTCGAAGAAGTGAACAACGCGCTTCCGAAAGAGATGACGTCTCCGGACCAACTCGAAGACGCCATTAACTTCCTCGGCGGCAAGAACATCGAGATCGTCGAGAACGAAGAAGACGCAACCGAGGCGAAGCCCCGTAAGTCCAGTGGTGGCGCCGCCGCCGCACAGGCCGCCGCGGAAGCCGCCGCCGCTTCGGAAGAAGCCGAAGAAGACGAAGCCGCCGCCGCGAAGGCCTTCGACGAAGAGTCGGCCGAGCTGCTCAAGGCGAACGACCCCGTTCGCCTCTATCTGCGCAAGATGGGCTCGATCCCGCTCCTCACGAAGGACGGCGAAGTCGAGATCGCCAAGAAGATCGAAGAAGGCGAGAACGAAGTCATGGACGTCGTCCTGAACTCCCAGATCGGGATTCAGGAAGTTCTTTCGGTCGGCGAACGTATTCGCCTCGGAAAGATCCGCGTGCGCGACGTCGTCCGCGGTCTCGACGAAGACGATCCCGAGATCAACGAAGACGAATACAAAGACAAGATTCTCGCCGCGATCGATCGCGTTCGCG
>DDRA01000104.1:14574-15667 GCA_002343545.1 Bacteriovoracaceae bacterium UBA2428 | reverse complement strand
TGGACGAGGCGCGCGGCCGCGCCGTTCAGGCAGATCTCGCCCTCGCGGCCGGGGATGACGTAGGTCGCGAAACGTTCGCCGTTGTTGCAGTTGTAGATCTCGACGCGCTCGAAGTTGAGCAGGTCGGCGGCCTCGGCGAGCTTGGGGTCGATCGAGATCGACCCTTCGTAGTTGAGGTCGGCGCCCGTCACGGTCGCGCGGTGGATTTTGCCTTTGAGCATCGTGCGTTTCATCCGGCTTCTCCCGTGCCAGGTTCCGAGGCGTTGAGTTCGAGGGCGATCTTGAGTCCCGTCAACACGAGATCGGGAACGAAATGGTCGAAGAGTTTCTCTTCCTGGAAGAGCCGCGCGAAACCGCCCGTGCCGATGAGGAGCGCTTGGTCGCCGCCGAAGGCTTCGCGCCGGATGCGCTCTCCCAGCGCGCGCGTCATTTCGAGGTTGCCGAAGTAAAGGCCCGACTGGATGCTTTCCACGGTCGAGCGCGCGACGAGCTCCTTGGCGCGAAGGATCTCGACGACGGGAAGTTTGGCCGTCCCCGCTTCGAGGGCTTCCATGGAAAGGCGCAAGCCCGGCACGATGAGGCCGCCAAGGTAGTCGTGATCCGCGCTTACGGCGCAGAAGGTCGTAGCCGTGCCAAAATCGACGATGATGAGATTCTGCCCCGGAAAGAGTTTCGTCGCGCCGATGGCGTTCGCGATGCGGTCCGCCCCGACCTCGACGGGGTTGTGGTAACGGACTTTGAGGCCCGTGCGCACGCCGGGTTTCAGGAAGAAGGGCGATTGATTGAAGTACTTTTGGCAAGCGCCCGTCGTCGAGTGCACGAGGTCCGGCACGACGGTGCAGGCCGCGATGCGCTGGACCTGGCCGGGGTCGAAGCCGTTCTCGCGAAGCACCTGCTTCAGGAAGATGCCGATCTCGTCGGACGAGGTGCCTTGGCGGGAGGACTTGCGGAACTGGAACTTGAGCGTGCCCTGGTCAAAGAGGCCGCCGTAGATTTGCGTGTTGCCGATATCCAGCGCGAGGATCATGCTTTCTCCTTAGGCGGCCAAACGACGTTGTCAATAAGTCGGACGTCCCCGAGGCGGGCGGCCGCG
>DDRA01000104.1:13958-14427 GCA_002343545.1 Bacteriovoracaceae bacterium UBA2428 | reverse complement strand
TCGGGGGGGGAGCCGGCGCCCCCACTTTTCCTCGACGTAGTCCACGGCGAAGCCGCGGGCGGCCAAACGCGCGACGGCGTCGTGGGGGGTCGGGGCGCTGCGCAGGACCGTGTAGAGGTAAGGGGCCAGCGTCCGCTGCTCCGGGCTCAGTCGCACGTTGCGCGAGCTCATCGCGAGGCCGTCGGACTCGCGTACGGTCTCGACGGGCACGATCTCCGTCTCGAGGAAGAACTCCCGGGCGAGCCCCTGGACGAGCCGGAGCTGTTGGAAGTCCTTCTCGCCGAAGTAGGCGCGGCGCGCGCGCGCGATCCCGAGCAGTTTGAGCACGATCGTGAGCATGCCGTCGAAGTGGCCCGGTCGGTGCGCGCCCTCCAGGCATTTGGCGTCCTCGCCCTCCGAAACGCGGTAGCGGTAGCCCTGCGGGTAGAGGGCCGCTTCGGGCGGCGCGATCACGGCGTCGACGCCGGCC
>DDRA01000104.1:11754-13826 GCA_002343545.1 Bacteriovoracaceae bacterium UBA2428 | reverse complement strand
CGCCGGCCTCGCGGGCGATCCCGACGTCGGCGCGGAGCGTCCGCGGGTAAGCGTCCAAATCCCGGGCGTCGTTGAACTGGGTGGGGTTCACGAACACGGAGAGCACGACGAAGTCGTTTTCCGCGCGGGCCCGCCGCAGCAGGCTCGCGTGGCCTTCGTGGAGGGCGCCCATCGTGGGAACGAAGCCGACGCTCGCGCCCTTCGCCCACGTCGCGCGTTGCGCGAGCCAGCCCGCGATTTCGGTGTGAAGGACGGTGTCGACGGCCTGGCTCACGCGTAGCTCTCCTCGGCGTTCGGGAAGCTGCCGTCGCGCACGGCGCGCGAGTAAGTCGCGACGGCCTCGCGCAGGCCGCCTTCGAAGTCCGCGAAGCGGCGGACGAAGCGGGGACGGAAGCTCGAGTCCACGCCCAGAAGATCGTGCAGCACGAGCACCTGGCCGTCGCAATGCGGGCCCGCGCCGATGCCGATCGTGGGGATGGAAAGGGCCGAGGTCAGGCGCTCACCGAGCGCGGTCGGCACGCACTCCAGGACGATCGAGAAGCAGCCGAGCTCCTCGAGTCGTTTGGCCTGGCGGAGTATCTCGGCGGCCGCGGCGTCGTCTTTGCCCTGCACGCGAAAACCGCCGAGTCCGTGCAGCGACTGCGGGGTGAGCCCGACGTGCCCCATGACGGGGATCCCCGATTTCACGAGGGCGTCGACGACGTCCTCGTGTCCGTCCACGCCTTCGAGCTTGAGGGCGTGCGCGCCGGCCCGCATGAGCAGTTCCGCGCTTTCCATCGCCGGCCCGAGGCCCTTGCGAAAACTCAGGAAGGGCATATCGCCGATGAGAAGCTTGTGGGGGGCGCCGCGCGCGACGGCCGCGGTGTGCAGCGCCATCATCTCGCTTGTCGCGGCGAGCGTGTTGGGATGGCCGTGCAGGACCATGGCGACGCTGTCCCCTACGAGGAGGGCGTCAACGTCGCTCGCGTTCAGGGTCTTGGCCGACCACGCGTCGTAGCAAGTCACGACGGAAAGCTTCTGCCCTTTGGCCTTGGCTTGCCGGAAAGCTTGCACGGTTGGCGGCTTGGGCGCGTTCGTATGTTGGCTCATCGGGTCTCCTGGAAATACTTGAGGAAGGCGCGGTAAAGGTCGGCTTCGGGCCGCCCTTCGAGCGCGGCGAGGTGGGCTTCGATCGTGCCGGAGTCGCCGCGGGCGAGCGGTCCCGTCAGCGCGCGCGAGGGATCCCGGAGCGTGTTCTCGAGGGTCTGCGACAACAAAGGCGCGATGACGCGACGGTCGACGCCCAGGCCCTTCTCGAAGATCTCGGCGGCGCCCTTCCAGAGCAAGCCCGAGAAGTTGGCCGCGAAGCAGGTCGCCGCGTGGTAGAGCGCTTTGCTCTCCTTGGCGACCCGGAAGGAGGGGTTGGGCAGCTTCGGGAAGAGCTCGGCGAAGTCGGGACCGTCGGCGTCGACGGCGAAGGGAAAACGTTCGTAGGCTTCGGGAGCGTAAAGGTCGGGGCCGAAACTTTGGAGGGGATGGCATCCGACGGCGAGCTCGCTTGCCAGACGACCCGAACAATGGACGAGCCGTTTGCCGGCGAAGTCGAGTCCGTGGAGACGTTTGGCGTCGCGGAGGAAGTTCTCGATTTCGTCGTCGGGCGTCAGGACGAGGATGACGTCGGCCGCGTCCAAACGCGAGGCTTCCTGGCCGCGGGACCAGGACAAGCAGCGATGACCCTTGAGGGGAAGGTAAAATCCGAAGTGACGGGCGAGTCGCCCGCGGCCGATGAGGCCATAGCTCAATCTTTTGTCTTTCACGTTCTTCGGTCTCCGTCCTTCAGGATCGTCGCCGTACGAATCGTTCTAGTGCAGGGGAGGCGGGGGGTCCACGAGACTTTCGCGGAAGAAAAATGGCCGCGGCGCCAAGGGGTTAAAGGCGCCGCGGCCGGGTTCTGTACAGAAATCGGGGGGTTGGGTGCTCCGACTTCTGTGGCAGCGACCGAAATAGGCTCCGAGTCTGAGTCGAACAACGAAATCTGGTTTGAAAAGCGTGATCTTTGGTCGGATATGCAATAAAGGAATCCTACTCTATGC
>DDRA01000104.1:0-11674 GCA_002343545.1 Bacteriovoracaceae bacterium UBA2428 | reverse complement strand
ATCCTACTCTATGCAGAAGTTAATCCTGGATGCGATCGCCACGATCATGGATCGAAGAGGGGTCACCCAAGACCAACTCGCCGCGAGTCTCGGATGCTCGCAGACGACGATCAGTCGTTTGCTTCGGGGCAAGACCAAGCTGACCGTCGAGGATCTCTTCAACATCGCGAAGGCGCTCAACACGGACCCCACGGTCCTCGTCGAGCAGGCTTCGCGCCAGGTTCCGCAGCCGATCATGCTCAACCCCGAAGTCCAGCAGCTCTTCTGCGCGGACCACGTGGGCTTCCAGATCTTCCTTCGTCTCAAGCGTCCGATGAGCTTTTCCGAGCTCGCGACTTTCTTCCGCGCCGACCAGATCCCGGCCGTGCGCCGCAAGATCACCGACCTCAAGCGCCACGAAGTCGTCATCGAGGACATCGACGGCCGCCTGCGCCTGAATAACCTCGAGGCCGAGGCCGTTTTCTTCAACCAAGACAAGGCCTACAACCAGCGCATCACCGAGCTCTACAACTTCACGCGCCAAACCAAGGGCGACCTCACGAAGATGAGCGAGAAGGAAGTCGCGCAGTGGAAGCGCTACAACGGCGACGCCGTCGTCATCGAGTACTTCACGCCCTCGCAGATCGAGGAGCAGAAGGTCCTCCTGCTCCAGCTCTATAACTTCGTGCGCTACCAGATGCGCACGAACAAGCTCGCGCAGGCGATGGGCGACTCCGAGAAGATCGATCGGAGTTCCTCGGAGCCGAAGGAGCTGCGGGTCATCTACCTGTCGAGCCTCCAGCTCCCCGATCTCAAGGCCGTAAAGTCGGAAGGCTAGGCGGATGTTCGGGGCGGACTTCCTCAAGGCCGGTCAGCGCATCCACGTCGCGCGACTCGTGAGCTTCGTCGGCTCGGCCTTCTCGGAATTCGCCATCCCGCTCTACGTCTTCAGCCACGCCAAGAACCCCATCCACGTCGGCTTGCAGTGGAGCCTGCTCGCGCTCACGAAGCTCGTGTCGGGCCAGCTGGCCGCGCGGATCCACTTCGGGCCCACGGACCGCCGCGCGCTCATGAACCTGGACCTTTGCCTCGCGCTTTCGATCCTGCTGCCCGTCGCTTTGCACGACACGGCGCCTTTGCTGGCCGCTTACCTCTGCACCTTCCTGAGCGCCTTCCTGACGACCTTGCAGGCCGGACACATCGATAGCCTCGTGGGCCACACGGCGAGCCACGAACCCAAGACCGAAGCCGCGCGCAGCTGGCTGCTGTCGAAGATCGAGAACGGCCGCCACGTCGGCATGCTCATCGGCTACGGACTCGCTTACTTCGTGTCGACGCGCATCGGTTTCGAGGGCGCCTTCGTCGTGGACTCGCTCACCTACGTCCTGTCGGCCGCGATCCTCATGGGCGTGCGTTTCGAAGGACAGGCCAAGAACACGGTCGTCGTGCAGCCGGCTTACCAGATCCTCTTTCGCCCGAGGCTGCGGCTTTTGACCTTCACGCAGCTGCTCATCGGCTTCGGGCTCTTCACCTACAACGCGGCCTACATCATCTACATGAAGCGCGATCTGCTCGCGTCGGACTTCGTCGTGACGATGCTCTTCGTGCTCCAGTACGTCGGCTATTCGGTGGGCAGCCTTATTCCGGGTTACTGCGCGCGCAAGTTGGGCCGTCCGCTCTCGGAGGGTTGGCTGCTCGCGATCCGCATCGCGGTGGTGCCGCTCTTCTTCGTGTTCGCCTACGCGCCGACGGGCGCGGTTTTCATCGCGACGAACGCGATCTTCTCCGTGCTCATCGCGGCGCAGTTGCCGACTTCGGTCAGCCTCTTCCAGCGCGCCGTCGAGAAGGGCGAGTTGCGTTCCATGGGCGCGGCCCGCACGGCCGCGACGAGCTTCGCGGGCTCCATCGCGGCGGCCCTCGCGAGCTGGACGATCGTCGCCGTCTCGGGGCGCTTCGTGTTCCTCTACGGCGCGATCGTCTACGCCGTCGCCGCGCTCACCCTTTGGCTCTACCTCAAGCGCGAAGGCCTGCTCGAGCGTCGCCCCGTTTACGCCGCCTAGCCTGGCGCCCGATTCGGGCGCGTTCGCCCCGGGGACGGGCCTTCGGCTCCGTAGAACTTCTCGGCACTTGCGTCGCTTTTGTCGAACTTTTCGACGGCGGAGCGATTTTGGTCCGAAGGAATTCCGGGACTTGTCGTCGGCCCGCGCTTGGCCCCCCAATTGCTAACAAAAGGGAGCATCGGAAGGCGCCCGAGGATTGGGCGCCACGGATCAAGGAGGACTCGCGTGATCGGATCCAGCGACCAGGACGCGCAAGCGATCGTGAAGGGGCTCGGGGCGAAGGACGAAGGTCTCGTCGAGCTCAGTGTCGCCCAGCACTTCCAGCGTAAGCTCATCGAGCGCGCCCGCAACGAAGGCCGTTTCGGCTTCGGGCGCCTGCGCACCCTCAAATCGTCGTTGCGCGCGGCCTACGCGAACTGGATGAGCCTGCTCGATCACGTGGCCGTGCCCGTTCTCATCTACGGCGAGCCCGGCAGCGGCAAGCGCGCCCACGTCGACGAGTTCCTCTCGATCCAGAACTTCCACCGCCGTCTCGAGGAACTCCCCGAGGGACAGCTGCGCGTCTTCAAGTCCTCGTTCCTGAGCCCGGGCTTCACGAAGCTGCTCCAGGCCCCGCGCGTCGGCTCGGGCGACGTGATCTATCTCGAGAACATCGAGGACCTTTCGCTCGAGTCGCAGCGCGAGCTCCTCGAGCACCTCAAGCAACGCCGCGAGTTCTGCGACCGCGGCGGCGGCTTGAAGAGCGGCCTGGGCGCTCCGCGCCTCATCCTGGGCACCGAGAAGGCCCTCTCTTTGCTCGTCTACCGCTCCGAATTCCTGCGCGAGCTTTTCCAGGCCATCACGGGCTTTGCCGTCTTCCTGCCGAGTTTGCAGGAGCGCTCCGAGGACATGCCCCACATCGTGCGCGCGGTCGCCGAAGAGGTCTCGGGTCTCACGCAGTCGCCGTCGCCCTGGCTCGTCGATACGCTCGCGCGGCAGGAGTTCGCCGCGAACCTGGACGACCTCAAGAAGCTCTTCAAGAGCGGCTTGCAGCGGAATCCCGACCTTCGCCGTTGGAGCGAAGCCGACTTGCCGCTCGAGTGGCGTCGGCCGAGGGGCGGCTTCGAGCTCTTCACCTCGAACGAGGGCACGCGCATCCGCCAAGCGCTCTTGCAGTCCGGCGGCTCGCGCGATCAGGCCGCCCACCTTCTGGGCGTTTCGCGCAGCGATCTCCTCAAGAAGATGATGGCCCTCGGCCTTCGCTGAGCCTAGATCCCGCCGCCGTCCAAGCTATCCCTCGCCGAGAGGACGGGGACGCGTCGAAGCTTCTGCCGTTGCTCGGGCGTCGCGCGGTCCCAGGCGCGGATCTTGAGGACCTGCGGGATCTCGCGGATGAGGCTCGCGCCGCCGTATTCGGGGCTGCGCGCGTAGAGATCGGCGATGATCTTGGCCGGTAGGAAATCCGGGTGGCCGTAGGCGTGGTCTTCGCTCAAATGCGAAGCGCGGAGACGCGCGGCCATGAAGCGCGCCACGAAACCCGCGACCGCGGGGCTGGCCATCGAGGTTCCCGAGAGACGCGCTTTCGGTGAGCTTTCGCGTGCGCAGCGCGAGACCGCGAGGGTGGATTGCGTGCTCGTCAGGAGCGTGTTCATCCAGCGGACCCAGAGCTCGAGCTTGAGGTCGGGAACCACCATCGACAAAGCCTCGGGAAAGGGCGGGAGTTTGGCCGCGAGTTCGTCGATGGAGATGCCGTTTTTGAGCGCCACCGGGGAAGGTATCGAGGGTTTGATCCCTTTGAGGTCTTCCTCGAGCAGCCGTTGTTGGATGCCCTCGCAGCTCGTGAGCTTGACCGGCGCGAGGACCTCTTCGCCGTAGGAGAGGACGAAGGGGGTCTCCCCCAAAACGATGTTGGTGAATTCCGAGAGCTGCCCCATCTGTTTGAGGCTTCCCACGCAGAGGACGTTGTTGAGTCGGTTATTCGGAAGGGCCTCGACGCCTTCCGATGCGAAGAGGGGAGAGCGGAGGTCGCAAGGCAGGCCCGAGCGCGTGCGTCCGTCGAGCCAGGTTTTGCTGTTTCCGGCCGCCACCACGAAAAGGGTATGCGGCGCGTGCTCGAGCACGGTTTCGGCGACCGCGAACTTCAGCGACTCCGTGAAGAGGAAGCCCAAGTTTTCGTCGCCGCCGCGCCCGACCGGTTGCGAGACCGGTACCGTATCGGATTCCACGCCGAGGGACATATTGGCCACGAGGACCCGGTTCGCGCCCACGAGGCGGATGGCGCCGCGGATATCCTCGAAGAAGACGAGATTCAGGTAGAGGTCGTCGAGGTTTTCCTCGAGGTACTGGCGGACTTTGGCCACGGCGCCGCTCCCGGAGCCGAGGCCCGGAAACTTCTCGCGAAGCGTCTTGGCGACCGCGGGGTGTCGCATCCAGCGGTCGAAGATTTGGACGGAGTTATCGACGAGTTGCTTGGCGCGCTTCTCGACGACGGCGGTGCCGCTCGTCGTGACGCGGATGGGGATGATGTCGACGTGGGGCGATTGTCGGGCGACGATGCCGGCGACGTGGGTGCCGTGGACTTCCTCCGAGCTACCCGGATCGAGGTAGGGATGGAATCGTTTCCGGGCGTCACGGACGCGGGCGGGGTCGGAAATCCGGACGCGGGCGGGGTCTCCGCAAGCGAGGAGGGCGCCGACGTTCGTCGAGCGAAGGGCTTCGCGCGCGAGCTTCTCGGCTTCGGGCAGGACCGCGAGGGAGTTCTTGGCGCCGGTGCGTTGGCTCGTCGAGCGGCCTTGGCTCGCGACGAGCTCGAGGTAGCGACGCGCGCTCTTGAAGTGATCGGCGACGAGACGCTCCGCGCGGGCGGAGCGGGCGGCGGGCGCGAGACGAGCCCACTCCATGCGCTCACGCGGTTTCAGTTGGTGGCAGAAAAGTTGGGCGAGCGTGCGTTCCGGAAAATGGTCCGGGAAGTCGTGGGCCTGGGCGTACCACGCGCCGTGCAGCTTGGCCCCGGGGGTCGCGTCGTCGCCGTTCCGGGCGTCCTTGATGTCGTAATCGACGAAGGTGCGGTAAGCCGCGCGGTAGCCACTTTCCGATTCCCATTCCTTGAGCGTCTGTCGAACGAGATCGAGGAAAGCGTCCGCCCCGTCGACGTAGGCGAGGTAGCTGAGATGGTGGCTTTCCGATATCTCGCTGGCCATCTCCCACTGGGGGGCTTCGAGGGCGGCGGCGGCTTCGTCGCCCACTTCTTCGCGGAGGGCGAGGGAAAGCTTGGATCCCATCATGAGGAGGCCGGCTTGCCGGTTGGTCTCGTACCGTTTCGGGTCAAAGAAGCCGTCTTCGAGGATGTAGTCGACGGCGGGAAGGGTGAGCGAGCGGGAGCCAAGTTTCGTGGCGAAGGGGGTCTTGGCGAGCCGCCGGTCCGCGCGGATACGACTCTGCAGGCGCGTGAGAAAGCTTCGGTTGAAATCGAGGAAGAGCGCGAGCCCGTCTTCGGACGCGCCCACGATGCGGCCGTCTTCGATCTTCTTGGCCCCGAAAGCGAGAAAGGACGGGGAGATGAGGCTTGGATGCGGGAAGGCGTCCGCGCCTTGGAAGTCCCAGCCCAGGCTCGGGTGGTTTTGCGGTCCGCGCGGGACGTGGCGCAAACGACCGCGGAGACTCGGGTGCAAATAGTCGACCCCGTTATCGATGACCGCCACGGCGACGCTGTTCGCGGTGGGCCGCGCGAGCGCGTTCGGCGGCACGGGCGGATTCGCGAGTTTGTCGAAAGCGGGCGGCATCGTCTGACGGTCCGCGAAAAGGTCTTCGGCCCGCTGCGAGGGTTGGAGGCAAGCCCCGAGCGTGAGGAGCGCCAGCAGGCGAAGTGAAGACGGTTTTGGCATCGGTGATCCTTTCGGTGTTGCGTCGACGAGTCGGATCGGAACGCGGCGAGGTCAGGGCGACAGGACTTTAAGGACGTGGCGGTTGCGTCCGCCTTTCTTGGCTTCGTAAAGGCACTCGTCGGCCCGCTGGTAGAGCTCCTCGCTCGGCAAGCTGTGCTTGGACGAGAGGAGCACGCACCCGAGCGAGACGGTGTACGAGATCTGGCGACCTTCGAAGAGGGTCGGTGTTTTCTCGACGTTCTTGCGAATGCGTTCGGCCAGCGTGGCGAGTCCCTCGGTGCCGTCACATCGGCCGACGACGCCGAACTCCTCACCGCCGAGGCGCGCGATCGTGTCTTCGGCGCGGATGGAGGCCTCGACCTTACGGCAAAAATCCTTGAGGACCTGATCGCCGGCGGCGTGGCCGAAGTTGTCGTTGATCTTCTTGAAGAAGTCGATGTCCATGAGGATGAGGAAGAGCTCCGGACTGCTGCGCTGCTGGTGGCCGAGCTCGCGCCCGAGGATGTCCTCGAAGATGCGGCGGTTCGCGACGTTCGTGAGCGGGTCGCGCGTAGCCTTGTGGTAGACGTCGATCTGGGCCTTGCCCTCGGACTCCGTGACGAGCGTGAAGCGCAAGACGGCGTTGTCGCCGATCTGGATGCGATCTCCGTTCTTGAGCGGGGCGAGGCCTTCGACTTTTACGTCGTTGATGCGCGTGCCGTTCGTCGAGCCGAGGTCGCGGAGCTTGTAGGTGTCGCCCGACTCGTGCCAGATCTCGACGTGTTGCCGGGAGCAGCTGCGGTCGTGGAGCATGAGGCTGCAATCCCGACCGCGGCCCACGAGGAAACGCCCGGACGAGGGGATCTGGACGATCTTGCCCTGTTCGGGGCCGGCCGTGATTTGGACCAATGCGAGCAGGGAGCGCGGCGGGGCGAGGCCGTCGAGGGTCGCGATCCGCGTCTCTTCCCCCGTGCCGGACTGAGTAAATTCGGCCGGATGGGCCGAAGTCGGACCCGGATTTTTCTTGTCATTCTGGCCAATATCCGACGACATGAGTTCCCCCCGCTTGAAAGCGTAGCATAATTAGGGATTGACGCTTTGCATATAAACCGGCAAAAGGTCTAGACGCATGAATTTTAATGGAAATCTTGCCCTGCTCGGGCCCAAAGCTTTGGAATCGTGGCTCGCCGAACGGGGTCATCCGCGCTTCCGCGCCCGGCAACTTCTGCGCTGGATCTGGAAAGAGGGCGTCCTCGATCCGGACGCGATGTCCAATCTGAGCAAGGATTTCCGTCACCTGCTCAAGACGGACGCCCGCATCGTGCTTCCGAAGATCCTGCACGCCCAAGAGTCCGAGGACGGCACGATCAAGTACCTGCTCCAGCTCGAAGACGGGAAGACGGTCGAGACCGTCTGGATCCCGCGCGAAGACCAGGGCCGCGTGACCGTGTGCGTGTCGACCCAGGTCGGCTGCAAGATGGGTTGCACGTTCTGTCTGACCGCCCAGCAGCGCGTGGAGCGCGACCTCGAAGCCGGCGAGATCGCCGGGCAGCTGCTCGCGCTGCCGAACCGCAAGAAGATCACGAACGTCGTGCTCATGGGCATGGGCGAGCCCTTCGACAACTACGACAACGTCATGGGCGCGCTCGACCTCATGACGGACGGCGAGGCGCTCTTCCTGGGCACCCGCCGCATCACCGTCTCGACGTCGGGCCTCGTGCCGGCCATGCGCCGTTTCCTCTCGGAATCGAAGTGCCGGCTGGCCGTCTCGCTCAATGCGCCGAACGACGAGATCCGCAACCTCATCATGCCCATCAACAAGGCCTATCCGCTCGCGGATCTCCTGGGCGCCCTGCGCGAGGTCAAGGACAAGCGCTTTCTCGTGACCTTCGAGTACATCCTCATCCGCGACGTCAACGATCGGCCCGAGCACGCGCGCGAACTCGTGAAGCTCGTCAAGGGCATCCCCTGCAAGATGAACCTGCTTCTCTACAACGAGAACCCGCAGATTCCCTTCAAGCGTCCCGAGTGGGAGCGCGTCGACGCCTTCCAGAAGATCCTGAACGACTCGGGCATGCTGAGCTTCATCCGGACCTCGCGCGGTCGCGACATCTCGGCCGCCTGCGGTCAGCTCGCGAGCGAGCACAAGCGCCGCGACAACTCGTTCAAGCCGCCGCGTCTTTCGCCGACGCTGCTCGAAGGCGTCGCCGCGGGCGAATGAGCGCGATCGTTTCGGCGCCCGGCATCCGCTTCGAGGGCGCCGTCCGCAACCTTTCCTCCGAGGGGCTCGGCATCGTGAACGCGCCCGACGGGCTCGTCTTCTTCGTGAACGGCGCCTGGCCGGGCGACGAAGGTCTCTTCGAGGTCGAGACCCGCGGTCCGCGTTACGGCTATGCCCGTCTCGTCGAGCTGCGTCGGCCGTCACCGGAGCGGCGCGAGCCGCCTTGCCCCCACCAGGGCACCGAGGCCGGCCGCTGCGGCGGTTGCCCCTGGATGATCGCCGAGTATCCGGCGCAGGCGCGCGCGAAGGAACATCGCGTCCGCCACGCCTTCGAGCGCATGCGGCTCGATCCCGAGACGAGCGGCTTCCGCCCGATCTGGGCCGCGCCGAGCGAGCTCGGCTACCGCAACCGCGCCCAGTTCAAGTCCGACGGCGAACGTCTGGGCTTCGTGAGCGAGGGGCGCCACGAGATCGCCGACATCGAAGACTGCTACGTGCTGACGGCGCCGCTGCGCGATCGTTTTCGCGCGCTACGCGGGCGGCTCCCGAACCCGGCTTGGCGCCCGACGATTGATGCGCGAAAGTGGGTTTTCCTCGAGCTCGACGACGCGATGGCCGACGACGACGAACCGGAGCTCAACCGACGCCGCCCGTTCCGACAGGGAAACACGTCCCAGAACGAGCGGATGCGCGCTTGGGTCGCGGCGCGGCTCGCCGCGGCCCGCCCCGCGTCGCTGCTCGAGCTCTACTGCGGCTCCGGGAACTTTACCGAGCTCGCGGTGTCGGCGGGAGTGCCCGAGATCCTGGGCGTCGAGGTCGCGGCCCCCGCGCTGCGGGCCCTCGAGGCGCGCGCGTGGCCCGGCGTGCGCACGCTAGCCCGGGATCTCTCCGAGGCCTGGCACTTCACGCGGCTCGCCGGCGAGGTCGGCCGTCCCGACGTCCTCTTGCTCGACCCGCCGCGCGCGGGCGCGAAGGGGATCGAGCGTCTCGTCTCGCGTTCGGATTCCCTGCGCGAGATTCTCTACGTGTCTTGCGACGTCGCGACCTGGTCGCGCGACGTCTCGATGCTGGCCAAGGAAGGGTGGGAGCCTGTCGAGGTGCAGCCCCTCGATCTCTTCCCGCAGACCTTCCACGTGGAGGTCCTGAGTCGCCTCGAACGCCGTGCGACTCCGCCTACTTGAGCCAGGGAGATTCGAAGCGAACGACCCCATTGGGCAAAGGAATCTTCGTCGTGTCGATGATTTCGAGGAGCTTGAGGCCGGCCACGAACTCGACGCGATCGGGTCGGACGTCGATTTGCTGTACGCCCGTTTTCAGGAAAAGTTGGATGATTTCGTTGAGGGCGCCGTCTAGCTCGCGGGTGACCCTTCGACGGTCACGTGACTGCTGGTCCGTCTCCCGAATCCCGCCGCGGACGTCGGCGAAGACGCCCGCGCCGAAAAGCTGGTCGATCAGCAAAGAGGTTTCGCCCAAGGGCGCGATCGTGAGCGGAATCGGATCGGGTTGGAAGCGAGAGTTGATGACGGAGTTGCGCTCGAAGTGGATGACCCGGAACATGTTCTGACGCGGGTCGTTCGCGAAGCGGAGGCAGACGTAAACGAGCGAATCCTCCTTCGTTTTCATCGCGAGACCGAGTCCGGGGACCACGCGGAACATTCCGGAAGCGAGGTT
This sequence comes from Bacteriovoracaceae bacterium UBA2428, assembly GCA_002343545.1. GTDB lineage: Bacteria > Bdellovibrionota > UBA2428 > UBA2428 > UBA2428 > UBA2428. Next base: position 1,901 of record DDRA01000104.1, on the reverse strand, counting down.
CACGAAGCCATCGAGAATACCCAGGTTGCGCGTCTTTCCCGTCGCGGAATCCCACGCGATCGAGGCGTCGATCTCGCGGATGAGCAGGTTGATGGTCGAGCGCCGGTCGACCCGGAGCGCCTCGGCCTCGGCATTCAGGAAGTCCTTCGCCGTTTTCGTGCGCACGTCGAGGCATTCGCTTTGCGCGAGCGCGTTCGAAGCGAGGAACGTCGTGATAAGGATCGAGAAAACTCGTCTCATGGCGCTTCCCCCGAGATCGCGGCTTCGGTTTCGTCGGCCTCGAGGGCCGCCCGAAGCTCGGCTTCTTCTTCGTTAGTACCCAGCAGTTCCTTGTCGCTCGGCTCCGGCGCGCCGTCGGGATAAAGTTCGCCCTGCATCCGGCCGCGAACCTCTTTCGAGTCTTTCAGGTTCCAGCTCGTCCGGTAGTCGAGCGTGAGGATCCGCAAATCGCTCCCGTCGGCCTCGGCCTTCTTGCGCAAGAAGTCGACGTGGCCGGCGAGGGTTTTTTCGGGGGTCGCGAAGGTCGACATGACGACGCGGTCGGCATCGATCGACTGGAAGGGGCGTAGGACGCGGGCGTCGCCCTGTATCCGCACGTCGCCGACGGTCACGGCCGGTTCCACGTCGAGGATGAACTCGTTCTCGAGGTAATGTTTGAGGAAGCCCCGGATCTCCTTGACCCGGTAGTAGATTCCGAAGGCCCGGCGTTTCACCGTGCCGCGGTGGAGCTGGTACGTGTAGGGCCGCCACGTCATCTGCGCCCGGAACGTGCGCTTCGACGCGAGGCTCAGCACTTCGACGTCGACCGGGGTCGCGACGGAGTGGCGGTCGAAATCCCGAAGGGCTTGGAAGAGGCAATAGTTGATGCTCTCGGAGTCGGCCCGGTAGCGCTTGCCGTTCAGGCGGCAGCGCGTGATCTTGAGGCCGGCGTAAGTCTCGAGCTGCTTGGCCTGGTCGAGGCCGCGTCGCTCGATGATCTTCTGGATGACTTTCTGGACGGGGCCGGCCGCGGCCGGCGGCGTGAATGCCGCCACGCTCAGCGCGGCCGCGAGAGAAAATCCCCAGTTCTTCATGACGATGCCCCCAACCCCTTCTGTCGGTCGCCTAGTTCTTGATACGTACTTTGACGTCGTACTTTTTCGTCTGCGGGTTGAATTTCGCGTCGAACGAGCAGATCTCGAGTGCTTCGAAGACTTCCTTCGGCGCTTGGTTGCCGGTCTTGATCGAGCTCGTCATGACGTCCGCCTCGCAATCGAGGCGGATGTCCGCGCCTAAGACGACCTTCGACTGGCCATTCTCGTCGGTGGCTTGTTCTTCGAACGCTTTCGCCGAGACTTCGGTCGAGAAGCTCAGCTTGCGAAGGCGGGCTTTGACCTTGGCCTCGAATTGGGCGTTCGAGTTCGGATTCTTGTCGACGCCAACGGCGATCGCGAGGGCTTCGGGATTGGTGAAGGCAACGTCGCCCGTCACGACGATCGTATCCTGTTGGCGGTCGTTCGCGGCCGCGGCGTTCCGGGAGGCCCGGCGATCGGCGCGGGCATTCACGTCGATGAGTTGCCCGGCGACGCCGGCGCTCAGCCGGGGCTTGGAGCCCAGGTTACGCGAACCCTCGCTCGGCGCTTTGTCGCCGCCCATGTCGATGAGGATTTTGTCGAGCAACGGGATCTGCAGGGAAACGTGGCTGTCGTCCAGCGGGAAGCCCAGCGACGTATCGAAATTGAGATCGAACTTGAGTTTGCGGGCCGCGCCGATTTTCACGAGGAGTTCCTCGAGCACCTTCGCCATACGTTCTTCGTCGGCCTTCTTCTTGGCCTCGAGTTGAGCCGCGGTCGGAGCCGCGAAACTCGGAACGCTCGAAAAAACGAGGGCCATGGCGATGAGGTGGCGTTTCATATTCATTC
>DDRA01000053.1 GCA_002343545.1 Bacteriovoracaceae bacterium UBA2428 | reverse complement strand
GGTCACGTTGTGGCTCGAGTAGTTCACCGCGTAGAGATGATCTTTCGTGCGATCGAGGTCGAGATAGTAGAGGTAGGACCCGGCCGAGATGGTCGGCGTCGCGAGCGGCGTGAGGTCGCCCGTGCCCAAGTCGACGGCGTATTGGTAGATCACGCCCGCGGTCGAACTTTGGCTGTAGGCGAAGGCCCGCGCCAGCGTCGGGCTCGGCGTGGGGGTCGGGGTCGGGGTCGCTTCGGGCGCCGGCGTCGGATCCGTCGCGCCGGGCTGACTCGCGGGCGGCGTCGTTCCGCCCGGCATGATGACGACGTTCTCGCAGGCCGCGAGGCTCGCGATTCCCAATCCCAGGACCACACTAAGTTGTTTTGACATGAGTCTCCCCTCCGTTCGGTCAGATACTCATGCTTCGGCCCCACCCTCCCCGAGCATAAGGTCGGGGCCGACAAACAGTGTGGCGATCGGGAACACCCGCTAAGCGGGAGGGGCGGCGTGCACGAGCTTCGGGGCCCGCGCGAGGGCCGGGCGACGGATCTCCTGGCTCGGCCCGGGCTGGAGCTCGGGTTGGGGCACCTCGAGGCTCACGGCGCGGCCCAAGTTGGCGGATTCTTGGAGAGCGAGGATGATCTGAACGTCGGCCAGTCCGGCGTGTCCCGAGGGCTCCACCGGACGATCGAGGCGGATGCAGTCCGAGAAGTACACGAGCTCGGGCGCGAACTGATCGCGTTTAGCGAAGTGGCGCGTCTTCGTCTTCTCGCCGATCGTGAGGTGGTGCGTGAGCCCCTTCGCGAAATCGTAGGCGGGCTCGACCCGCAGCTTTCCGCGCGTTCCCATGACTTCGAAGTAGGAGGCGTCCGCCGCGCCGAAGCTCGAAGTCAGGACGGCCAAGCGATCGCCGGGGAACTTGAGCACGGCCGAGACCATCTCGTCGACCTCGCGGAAGCGCTCGTCGCCGCCCGCGCTCGCCGCGATCGCCGAGACCTCGGTCGGCTCCGCGCCGAAAAGGTAGCGAGCGGCGTTGATCGCGTAGATGCCGAGGTCCATCATCGGGCCGCCGCCGAGCTCTTCGCTCAGGCGGATGTTGCCACGGTCCTTCACCGGCGCCGAGAAGACCGACGTGAAGAGACGCGGCTCGCCGATCTGACGATTCTTGACGATGCGGATCGCCTCGAGGTTCGCCTCTTCGAAGTGAAGACGGTAGGCGATCATGAGCTTGACGTCGTTGTTGCGCGCGACCTCGATCATCTCGCGGCACTCGTCGACGCTCGTCGCCATGGGCTTCTCGCAGAGGACGTGCACGCCGAGGCGCGCCGCCCTCACGGCAAACTTGTGGTGCATCGAGTTCGGCAGGCCGATGTAGACGGCGTCGACGTCGGCCTGGCGCAGGCAATCCTCGAACCCGTCGTAGTCCGCGGTGTGTTCGACGCCGTATTTCTTGGCGAGACGCTCGCGTTTGACGGGATCCAGCGAGATGAGCGCGACGAGTTCGGAGTTCTCGGCGTGCTTGAAGGCCGGCAATACGGCGATCTGCGAGATGTAGCCGAGCCCCACGACGGCGTAGCGAATCTTCTTCGCGCGGGGCGCGAGGGCCGAAGTTTCGCGGCTTCGGGGCTTGGCCGTGCGACCCGTTTTGGCGGGCTTCGAAACGGAACGGTCCGCCTGGCGGGGGGACGCGGCCTTCTGCTTTTTCTTCGTCATGACTTCTCCTTGGACGCGCCAAAAACGCCCCTCCGTGGGGCGAAGTTTCCGCGCGTCGATGTCTCGCCCGGCCGCGAAGACGCTTTCGCGGCCGTTCCCCCGAGGAGTTGCAGGAACGGGGCCAAAGCGCGCGCCTCAGAAGGCGTCGAAATCGGCCACGAGCGGAAGATGATCGGAGAGACGGTTCCAGGGCGTGCCGGCCGGCCGCTCGCAGGATTTGAGCGCGAGGTGCCGGTAATAGATGCGATCGAGCCGCAGCGTCGGCAGCCACGACGGAAAGGTCCGCACGTGGTGGCCGTAGAAGTCCTGGAAGGCTTCGCCCAGACCGAGCTCGCGCTTAAGCTCTTGCGTGGACCGCTCCCGCCAGTCGTTGAAATCGCCCACGACGAGCAAAGGCTCGTCCGGCGGCGCGCGGCGCGCGAGCTCGTCGCAGAGACGACGGATCTGCGAGCGTCGCTCGCCCTCGATCAAGCCCAAGTGGACGCAGGCCGCGTGGAGCCGACGATCGCCGAGGCCGGGCAGCCGGAAGCTTGCGTAGAGGGCCCCGCGCGCGACGTAGGGATCGACCGAAAGGTCGATGTTCTCTTCGGTTTCGATGAAGCTCGAGCTCAAAATCGCGTTGCCGTAGTGGCCGCGCGGGTAGATCACGTTGCGACCGTAGGAGGCGTGGATGAGGGAATCGGACTTGAGGAACTCGTACTGCGACGGCGGCACGCCGCTCGGCATGCGCGGCGCGAGCCGCGCGTCGTCCCCCACGACCTCCTGGAAGAAGGCGATCTCGGGGCGCAGCGCGTGAACGGCGGTGCGAATGGCGTCCACGACGAAGCTTCGGTTTCCGGCGCGGTAGCCCTTATGGATATTGTAGGTCGCGATGCGAAACGACGGCATGCGGCTCCTTTCTTCAAGGCGCGGCCCGCCCTCGGCGAGGCCGCCAACATGTCCGGAGTATTCTACGCGATCCTTTCGCCCCGCTCCCGTCTTCGCGGGGGCGTGAACGAATCTTCACACGGAGCGCCGCGAACGCGGCGACGGGCGCGTCAACGTCGCGCGCGGAAGCGATCGGGAGCGCCGAGGGAATCGGCGTCGCGCTGCATCTCGACGGTCTCGTTCAGGACGCGGCGATTGATGGAAGCCGCCTCGTCGAGGTAACCGAAGGCGCGAAAGTTGATCGTGTTGGCGAGCACTTCGGGAGAGATGCTTTCGTCGAGGGAGTAACCCGCCGGTAGGGGATAGGCGTCGACGCTCGCGGGCATCTGCGGCACGTGACGTTGCACGGCGAAGCGGGCGGACTCCGTGGCGTGGCAGCTCGCGCAATCCACGGTGTCGGGCGAGTTGAGGCGGGGATTCTCGATGCGATCCACGGCGCGGCGGATCTCGCGCACGCTCGCCATGGGCAAGCTCGAAGTCGCGTCGAAGATTTCCATCATGTGGTCGCCCGCGTTGACGCGCGGACGCAGCTGCGCGCGCAGGCCGCCGCGCAGACGCGCGACCTGCTGCACGCTCATGTTCGCGTCGCCCGGATCGCGGAAGATCCCGTCCGCGTTGCGGATAACGACGTCGTCGCGGCGGAATCGACGGCCGTTCGCGCTCTCGTCGACGAGGAAGCCGCCGAAGTTCCAGAGGATGCGGCCGCCCCGCACGTTCATGAAGGTCACCTTGAAGAGCGAACGGGCCGCGACGTCGCAGAGAAGCCGTTTGAGCTTGGCGCGATCCGCGACGCCGCGGATTCCCGGGTGCACGCCCAGCTTGTCGGGGGCGAGGCCCGGGAAGGCGACGGCCAGCTCGCGCTGGGCCGCGATGAGATCGGCGCGCGGCATGCGGAAGAACAAGTGGATGGCGGCGTCGTCGCCCAGGAAGACCCGACGGGCGGGCGTCGGGCTGTTGCGTACGTAAAGGGGCTGGAAGACGAGCCGAAGCTCGTCCGCCTTGAGATCGAAGCGGATCCCCACGAGCCGCACGTCCCGGTACTGCGTGTTCGCGGGCGCCCGCGTGGGGGCGAGCGCGGGGATCTCGGCGAAGAGATCCGGCGCGAGAAAGGGTCGACGGCAGCCTTCGGCCGCGAGCCCCATCGCGTCCTCGAGGGCGCTCGGCAAAGGCAAAAGGATCGAGAGATTGTAGAGCGGAAACTTGCGGGCTTCGGCGGGCGTCGAAGCGAGCGCGACGAAGAGCGAAGCGAGGAGAATCCCGAGGCGTCGTTTCATGAGGAAATCCTTCCTAAGTATTTTGAGAAAGATTATCAATACCATCCAAAAAGAAAGCGACTCCCCGTTCCAACCCCGCGAGCTGACCCCGCCCCCGGCGCCTGCTAAACCCCATCCGAAGATGAACGAGAACACCGGTTGGCAGAAACCCCACGATTCCCTCATCGCCGAAGGGTTTCGGGTCCGACGCTCGCTTCCCTTCCGCGGCGGCCGCGGCGTGGGTCCCTTCGTGTTTCTCGACCACATGGGCCCCCTCGAGCTGCGCGCCGGCGCGACGGCCGACGTCGGCGCCCACCCGCACATCGGGCTCGCGACGCTGACCTATCTCTTCGAGGGCGACATCGAGCACCGCGACAGCCTGGGCACGATCCAGGTCATCCGGCCCGGGGACGTGAACTGGATGACGGCGGGCCGCGGCATC
>DDRA01000021.1:790-16895 GCA_002343545.1 Bacteriovoracaceae bacterium UBA2428 | reverse complement strand
CGAGGCCGGCAAGGGCTTCGCGGTCGTGGCCGAGGAGGTCGGAAACCTCGCCCAGATGAGCGGTCAGGCCTCCGTCCAGATTTCGAAGGAAGTCGACTCCGCGACGGAGCAGATCGACCGACTCGTGGGCGAAAGCGAGCGGCGGCTGAGCGCGGTGAGCGCGAAGTGCGAAAGCTCCATCCGCGCCGGCGTCGAAAGCATCGAGGGCGCGAGCGCCCAGATCGTGGACCTCAAGAAGAAGATCGGCGAAGTGTTGTCGGCCAACTCCGCGATCCTGGAGTCCGCGCGTGAGGAACTCGAGGGCATCCAAGACATCCGCCAGGCCGTTTCGACGGTGACGGAATCCCTGCGGGCCCAACGCGAAGTCGCCGAAAGCACCTCGACCGAGTCCTCGGCGCTGCGCGAGCGCGTCGAGCTGCTCGATCAGGCCGTCGACGACCTGAACCGGGTCATCGGCCTGCGTAAAGCGGCCTAGGCGGCTAAGCTTTTCGCCTAAACCTGACGGCCGTCATATTCCCTCGGAGAAAATGGGGGAAAATGGAGGCATGAGGGATCCTAACCCTGGAGCGCCGGAGATCGACCCGAACGCGACGATGGCTCGGGCTTACCTTCTCATGAAGAAACTCGGGCTGCGGGACTTGCCGGTGCGCCTGGAAGGGGAGATCGTCGGCGTCATCTCCATGCGCGACGTCGAGACCCTCGTCGAGCGCTACCGCCGGGACTCCGGCGAGCTCCCCGGGCGCCTCTCCGTGGGGGAATTCATGGCCTCGCCCGTGCTCGCGCTCGGGGCCCGCAGCGACTTGGCCGAGACGGTGCGCTCTATGCTGAACGACCGGGTCCAGGCGGTCGTCGTGGAGGAAGACGAGCGGCCCATCGGCATCCTCCGAAAGGGGGACTTCCTGCGGGTGTTGGCGTCGCTCGCCGAGCGCAGTCCGGCTTCGCTTAGGGACGCGCTCCGGCTGGCGGCGACCTAAAGGATTTTCGCGCTGGGTGATCTTGGCGTGCGAAAAAAGGGGCTTTTTGCTAGCTTATGAATATGGCGGTTTTTTCGATCAAGCGATCCAGCGATTGCCGGAACTGCGAGAGTCGCCCGAAGAACGTTTTCTGCGATTTGCCCGACGAGGCGCTTGATCTGCTCGACCGCCACAAGATCGTGAACCACTACAAGCGTGGGCAGGCGATCTTTCATACGGGCAGCTTGCCGAGCGGATTGTACTGCGTGAACTCTGGCGTCATTCGCCTCGAGGCCTCGGGCAGTACGGGGAACAATCACATCCTGCGCGTCGTCCAGTCGGGCGGCATCTTGGGTTACCGCTCGCTCTTCGCGAACGAGGCTTACGAGGCCTCGGCGGTCGTGCACGAAGACTCCCAGGTTTGCCAAATCCCGAAGCCCGCGGTGAGCGAACTCTTGGCCAAGTTCCCCGCCGTCGGGCTCAAGTTTCTCGCGTACGTGTCGAAGGAGTTGCGGCACGCCGAGGATCGCCTCTGCGGGATGGCCGATAAGAACGCGGCCGAGCGCATCGCCGAGGCCTTGCTCTTCCTCAAGCAGAACTTCGCCGACCAGACGTGGACGCGCAAGGAGATCGCGGACTGGGCGGGCACGACGCCCGAGACCGTCATGCGCACGCTCGCGGACTTCGCCGACCAAGACATCGTCGCGCTGCAAGGACGCCGGATCGAGATCCTCGACCGCGACGCCCTCGTCGCGAAAGCGAATCTCTCGCTCTAGATCGGGACCTTGGGGTTCGCGGCCCAGACTTGGCACATGCCGTCTTCGTAGACCTGCTTGTTGCCGACCATCGCGCATTTGCCCCAAGGCTCACCGGCCTTGGCGGGCTTGAACTGCAGGCAGTTCAGGCATTTCGCGCCGGCCTTCTTGGGGGGGCCTTTGTACTCGGCGACGTGGTGCACGTACTTCATCGCTTTGGCCGGACCGGGCTTCGTGGGATCGGCGGCATCCTTCGGGGCCGGCGCACGAAACGACGCGGCGAGGGCCTGGCCCATCCACGCGGCCTTGCCGATGAGGGTGGCCGCCACGACGCCGAAGAACGAGGAGGCGATGAATTCACGACGGTTCAGTTTCATGTTCCGAACTCCTTCTAGGGTATGCGCCTATTATCGGCCGGTGACGGCCGCCGGAGTATGTCGGCCGTCATGTTTCGGGGGTAGATTTTCGGACTTAGCCGATTCTTGTGCGAGGCGTCGGATTTCTCGCTCTCGTTCGAGGCGGAAAGGGGCGGAAAGACGGTAGAAACCGAGCACGAGAAAGACCGCGGCGGGCAGGTGAAAGAACACCATCCAGTCCGGGTGGCCGAAGCTTCGTTTCGCCACGATCCCCGCGAGGATGAGCAGCGCCCAAAGCGACAGGTGGACGCTTCCCCAAAAACGATCCTTCGTCATGCCGGATTCCCCTTTCTTCGTTTTTGCGTGCGGACGGCGAACCCGATCGCGAAGGCCAGGGCGACGACCGTCGCGGTGGCCCCGAACTCCCCGAGGAAGGGCAGGCGCCCCTCGTCTCGATAATGGATGACGTAGTCGTGGCCCGTCGTTTCAAAGGCGTAGTCCCCCGCCTCGTAGGCGACGAACTCGGCCTTCCACGCGCCTTCCTCGCGCGTCCAGGCGAGCGTGGCTTTTTCCCCGCGCGGACTCCGCACGCGCAGTGTGGCCGGCGTCTCGTCGCGCTCGCTCACGAAGTAGACCGGCATGCCGAGCGGTCGCGTCGGGCCCGGCTCGATGCGAAGCATGGGCTCGCTCACGATTTTCTCCGGGTACGACGGACGACCCACGCCACGACGAAGCCGATGCCACCCACCAGGAAAAACTCGAGCAGGTGCAGGTAGTCGTCGAAGCTCACGGGCTTCTCCATTCCGTGCGCAGGGGATGCCGGGCCGCGTGCCAGCGGCCCGTGACCGTCGAAACGGGGAAGACGAGGGCGAGGCCCGCTTCGGCCCGGTTGTCCGAATGGACGCGGGCGATCTCGCCTTCGCGCCAGCGCAGCGGCGGCGAGAGCAGCTCGCGTCCGGGCGCCAAGAGAAGATTCCAGCCGCTTCGCTCGGCGCCGTCGCGGCCGACGAGCACGAGTCGAAGGTTCATCGCGACGACCCCCCGGTTGCGCAGGCGGAGGCGGCCGTCGGGCGGCGCCGCGAGAAGGGCGGGGCGGATCCCGCAATCCAAGATTTCGAGCGCGCCCGAGGTCTCGAGTTTCGTCGAGGCTTCGGCCGTGAGTTGGGTGGCGCCGCACGCAACGGCCGCGCTCGGCGCCTGGGACGGAAGGGGAAGGGGCGCGACCGCTTCGCGCTCCGTCGGCGCGGGAAGCGAGCGTCCGGAGTCGACCGCGTAGGACAGCCCGGCCGCGACGAGGGCGCCCACCCAAAACGGAAGCAACGTCTTTCGCGCGGAAGGGGCTCGCTGCAAGTAGACGGCGACCGACGCGATGCCGATGGGCAAGGCCGAGACGGCGTGGCTCAGTCCCAGCCAACCCGTGTGTACGCCCGTCGCGATCTGGAAGCTCTCCCACGCGGCCCAGCCGAGCCCGCCCCCGAGGAGGAAGGCCTCGATCGGGCCGAAGCGACTTTCGACGCGTCGTAGGCGCCAGGCGACCCAAAGCGCGGGCAAGAAACGGGGATCCGGTCGAGCGTAGGGAGAGCCGGCGAGCGTCGTGAGTTGGAGTCCGAGCGGAATCCAAAGGCGGTGCACGCTCGAGTAAAGGCCCGCGAAAAACAAAAAACTGAGGCCGGCCCGCCGGCGTCGGAACTCGGAACCCTCTTCCCCGAAAGGAAGCGGGTCCTCGAGGTCCCGCGTCGGCTTCATTTCGCCATCCACTCCTTCAGGTCGGGCCACATATAGCGCGCGAGATAAACGAGCATAAAGATCGCGAAGATCGTCCAGGCGAAACGCAGGATGCGGGGGATCTTCGATCCGCGGTACTTGAGTTCGTCCGTTTCCAAAGCGTGATCTCCTTCGTGCTTAGTATTCTTCGTTCGCTTCGACTTGCAAGGGACGCTTCGCGGCCGCGGAGGGGCGGAGCTTGCCCGTGAGATAAGCCCACACTCCGAGCGCGATGAAGCCGAGCACGCCGCAGCCCACGATCCAAAAGAAAAAGGTCAGGACGGGGCCGGAGTCCACGCCGCACACGAGACAGGGAAGCCAGATCCGTCCGTCGTCGCGCGCCGCCCTCATCGCGGGTCCTCCGCTTCGGCTTCGAGCACGCGAAGCTTCGTGTTCTCGACGGACTCGACGTAGTGGGTTTGCGTCCAGATGAAACCCGCGATCTGCGCGAGCAGGAAGATCGTCACGAGCACGGCGTAGGCCATCGCGGCGATCTGCGCGCCAATTCCCCACTCCCGGCCCGCGAGGAAAGCGAGCATCACGAGGGCGCCGCCTAATCCGAGCGCGGTCCAGCCGATCCTGCGATTCACGGGCTTGTTAACGGGGTTCGGCATCTTCGCTCCTCACTCCCGAGGCGGCAGGTCGCCGACGTCGGTCTCCATCCCGCGACCGAGGTTCTGGAGGTAGGCGACGAGGGCCTTCGCCTTCGGGCCCGGTAGTATTTGGCCATCGGCGTTTCGCTCGAAAAGCCAAGGGTATCCCGGCATGACTGAGTCCGGCACGGTGAAGCGTGGGTCGTAGAGATGGGCGTAGTGCCAATCGTCACTCTTCTTGCCCGCCTCGCGGCTCAAGTCCGGGCCGACGCGGCGGGTGCCGAGCAGCTGCGGGCGGTGCAAAGCGGTCTGGTACTCGCCGGGCGTCGAGACGGGGCCGTACTGCAAGTTCTCGTTCGCGACGGGGCGGACGTACTGGCTGTGGCAGTGCCAGCAGCCTTCGGCCACGTAGATATCGCGACCCAGGAGCAGCGCCGCCTGGTACTCCTTTGCGGAGGCGTAGTGGATACGCTGGTCCTCGGGAACTTCCAGCGGCAAGCCCTGCTGCGGATGCACGCGGTCGACCATCATGGCGGGCACGATCCCGAGCGAGAGCATCGCGCCCAGCAGCAGGAAGAGCCCCGCGATGAGAAAAACTCCGCTGAACTTCTCGATGATCTTCACGACGTCGCTCCGCTCGGTTGCAAGTTGGCGGCCGCGGCCCGGCGTTCACGCGAGGCCTGCCAAGTCAGGTAGATGTTCAGGATGAAGCAGGACTCGCCCACGAGGATGAGGATTCCCGAGAAGGTCCGCGTCCACCAGAAGGGCATCGAGGCGCGCACGCTGTCGATGAAGGGCGCGAGCGACTTCCAAAGGTAACCTTGCATGACGCCCGCCGCGAGCAGGTCGATCTGCATGATGCAGATGCCGAGCGTCGCGAGCCAGAAGTGCCATCGTCCGAGGCTGAGCGAGTAGATCGGCGTGCCCCAGATACGGGGGAGCAGCCAGTAGACCCAGGCCGTGATCCAGAAAGTAAAGGTCCCGAAAAGCACGAAGTGCGCGTGGCCCACGACCCAATCGGTGAAGTGGATGATTTCCTGCGCCGCGAGCGTAACCTGCACCGCGCATTGGATGCACGTGATGAGGTAGGCGAGCGTACCCATGAAGATCCAGCGGACGGGGAAGTTGGTGACGAGTTGCTTCCAGTCCGAGGCTAGGGTCGCGAAGATATTGAAGACGACCGTGTACACGACGACGTGCACGCCGATCGACGCGACGATGCTCGCGTACTGGGCCCACATCGGGATCGGCGAGTAAAGGTAGTGGTGCGCGCTGTTGAGCGGATAGAAAAACGCGAGGCCCCAGAAGCCGATGATCGAGAGGGCGTGGCTGTAGAGCGGCACGCGCATCGCCACGGGCAGCAGGTAGTAGACCGAGGCGATCCCCAGCGGCGTCACGAAGAGGCCCACGAGATCATGGATGTACATCGAGGAGATCGCGGCGCCGGCCGTGCCGCCGAAGACGTACTCCGGGAGGAAGTTCCCGAAGACGTAGACGAGCGGGGTCCAGATGAGAGCGGCGAGGATGTACCAGAGACTCACGTAGTAGGGTTCGGCGCGCGCGCGCCAGATCGGCGTGATGTTGTTCACGACGATGCCGACGACGGTGAGCGCGATGAAGGGGTCGAGGATCTTCGGGGTTTCCGCCCATTCGAGGCCCTGCGCGTGGCCGCCAAGGATCATCGCGACCGTCGCGAGTACGGCCGCGTTGTAGATCCCGTAGAGCCACCAGGCGAGCTTGCGCGAGAGCACGGGGAAGCCGGTGAGCTTGGGCACGATGTAGGACACGATGCCGAAGAGCCCGCTCGCGAGCATGCCGTAGGCGACCGACATCGTATGGACCATGCGGACGCGCCCGGGCGAAAGAAGCTCGACGCCGGGAAAGGGGTACTTCTGAAGGAACTGCAGCGAGTAGCTGAGTCCCGCGAGCAGCGTGACGATCAGGTAGCCAAGGAAGGCCACGAAGTAGGCCGTGACGAGGGCGTGATCGACTGGCTGGTTATCGGTCGGGGATGGGGAGGGCGCTTGGGCGACTTCCATGATGTCCTCGTTCGGGTTAGCGGGTTTTGGCCGTGGGGTTGGCGAAGCTCAGGTCGAGGTCGGCGGGATAGAGACCCGCGCCTTGGCCGCGACGGACGAGGACGTACGCGACGAGATCCCAGCGTTGGGCGTCCGAGTAGACGTCGGCGAAGCCCGGCATCGGCGTGCCGTCGAGTCCGGTCAGGATCGTCCGGTAGACGTCTTTCGGCGTCGGGCCGCTCTTGAGATTTCGGCGCGTGAAGTTCGCGGGCAAGAGCGTCTGCCCTTCGCCGTCGACGAGCCCCACGGAACCTTCGCCGTCGCCAAGGCCACGCTCGCCGTGGCAGGTGAGGCAGGCTTCCTTGTACACGACGTAACCGCGCGCGGCCGAAGCGAGAAGGGTCTCCTTCTTCGCGAAAATGTCGGGCGGCGGGTCGGGGATCGCGTAGCTCGCTCCCTTCATCTCGCTCCAGTCGGGGCGCAGGCTTTGGAGGTAGGCCACGAGCGCGCGTTTCTCGGGATGGGGGAGCGCGCGGAAGGGCGGCATCGAGCTGCGCGGGACGCCCTGTTCGATCGTGCGCAGGAGGTCTTCTTCGGTCGGGAGGCTTCCGGCGGGCGTCGAGCGGAACTTGAAGCTTCCTTCGACGAGGTTGCGCGGCTTGGGCGAGAGGAACGCGGCCGCGGGGCCTTGGCCGTCGGCGTTCGTGCCGTGGCAGCCGATGCAGTTCCGCACGAAAGATTCCCTTCCCGCTCGGACTTGCTGCTGTCGGTTCATGAGCGTCGCGATGGACTCGGGCGCGGCGCTCGCTTTGAGGGCGACCCCCGTCGCGACGCCGAGCCAGAACGCGGGACCAAAATATTGACGCATTCGGATGGGCCTCCTGAGCGTCCCAAGATAGGCGGCTTCCGTCGACGCCAACATGACGGCCGTCATGCTCGGATTTTTTTGCGAAGGGCTGTTACAAAGGAAAGATGAAAAAGACGACGTCGCCGCTGGGCCAGGCCGCTCTTTTCGTGGGACTGACCTATCTCGTCTCGATCCCCTTTTACCTGCAGATGATCTTCCGGGGTGGGCTCGTCCCGAACATGCATCTTCTCATCTTCTTCGTTTGGATTCCGGGCGTCGTCGCGATGGCGTGCTCGAAGTACTTCGGTCATCGCATCAAGGACGCGGGCTTTCGTCGCGCGGACGGGCGCGCCATGACGACGGCCTACGCGATGCCCGCGCTTTGCGCCGTCGCGAGCTACGTTTTGATCCTCGCCTTCCGGATCGGCGTTTTCGGCATGACCGTCGAAGGCGGCGGCGAGCGGGGTTGGGGCGAGCACGTTCTGAAGGGCGTCCTGACCCCGGCGGTCTTGGGCGTGCTCGTGGCCTTCGTCTTCAGTCTGGGCGAGGAGATCGGCTGGCGAGGCTTTCTCTTCGAGCGCTTCAAGGAAGCCGGCGTTCGTCGTCCGGGTCTCGCCACGGGCCTCATCTGGTCGGCGTGGCATTGGCCCGCGATCGTCTTCTCGGACTACTCGAGTTCGGACAAGCCGCTCCTGAGCGCTTTTCTCTTCACGGTCTCGCTCACGAGCCTCAGCGTCTTCCTCCATCGCCAACGCGCCCAAACGAATTCGCTGTGGCCCGCCGTCCTGTCGCACTCCGTGCACAACATGTGGGTGCTGATGGTCGTGCCGGCGCTTCTGGTCGCGGGACCACTGGGCCCCTATTTCATCGGCGAGTCCGGCGTGATCCTGGCCGCGGTGTACTTCGTCACGGCGATCTACTTCGCGCGCAAGCCGTTGCGCGCGGGTTGAGGCTGGGATCGGGAGCTATCGGTTCGTAATACTTTTGAACGACTTCAGGCTTTGAGCGGTGGGGCTCCGCCGCTAAAACAGGCCATTCCGATATGCTCGAGTTCGCGGATCATCTCGCGCGAGTGAGCCCGCGAAAGCCCCAGGCGTTCGTGTGCATTGACGAGGGCGTAACGACGCACGTTCGCGAAATCGCGCCCCCAGCCGACGAGCCGCGACCAAGGTCGGGCGTCCCAGAATCGCTGGCCGTTTTTCAGAATCCGAGTTCCTTTTTTGGCTCCTAGAACGAGGCGCGCGATACGGCCCGCGATGGCGCGTAGGAAAGACCTCAATGCCTCGGGACGTCGGAACTGCACGAGTAAGTGCAGGTGGTTGCCGGAATTCGATCCATCAAAGAGTCTGCCGCCCTGGCGATCGACTTCCTCTTTCAAAATTCGGTCAATCGCGCGTCCGCGCAAAAACAGAGATCTTTCGCCCCGAGCGAGACTCGATTTTAGGATGACGTGTACGGGTAGGCGCGGAGAAAAGGGTCGGGCCCCGGTGGGGTTAGACCGACGAGTTCTCTCGCCACCGAATCCCGTGCGAAGGCGGCGCTTGAAGTCCGCGAATGCATCCAATTGTGCGTTTCGCTTGGCCACGTGTTCGGTTTAATAAGCGATGTTATTTCCGTCAAGAAGGGAGCGATCTTTTGCCGGACCAGTCGAATAGATGGGGGCCGGAAGAGTTGTGGAATCGGGAGATCCTGAAAGAACCGAGAAGTCTTCGAAGGGGACCGGCCCCGGGGCTGGGCTCCGAGGCCGGTCGATGGACGTCTAGCGAACGAGCTGCGGGTGCCGCAGGATGAGCATGGCGGCCATCACCTTAGGCAAGTAATTCGGATCGCCAAGGCCCTTCGAGGCGACGAGCGCGAAGGCATCGCGGGTTCCCGCGGCTTCGATGCGTCGTTGCACATTTTGCGCGCCCGCGTTGTAACTCAGGATCGCGAGCCACCAATCTTGGAAGGTGAGATTGGAGCCGAGCACGTATCGAAGGGCGGCGTCCGTGGCTTTCTCGAGGTCGAGACGCTCGTCGACTTTCCCTTCGACCTTCATCCCGTAGCGACGCGCCGTCGACCGGATGAACTGCCAAACGCCGGCGGAACCTTGGGGGTTCCTCGCGGCGGGCAGATTCTGGTAACCGGATTCCACCAGCGGGATGGCGAGCAGTTCCACGGGCGCGGAATGCTGGCGGGCCTTTCCTTCGAGCGTCGGCCGCATCGTTTCGAGTCGCGCGATCGATTCGCGCACGAAATCGCGGCCCGCGGGCGTGGCCACGTAACGGTTGAGCTGCTCGAGCACGGCCTCGTTCACGAAGAGCGGCACGCCGCCTTCGCGGGTGCCTCCTTCGGCGAGCTTGCGCGCGTCCGCGAGGCTCAGCCGCGCGTCCTTGATGACGTTTTGCGACGCCCACGCGGCGACTCCGAAGCCCCCGATCGCGAAGGCAAAGAATCCGAGGAGCGTACGGCGGCCGATACCGGGTTTCAAATCTTTCACGGAAATCATGATCTCAATTCTCCTTTTGAGGTGTCCCTTCGAGAGACGCCACGCGAAGCCGGGGGTACCGACCAGGCTCCGGGGGCGCTCGAAGGGACGTTGCGCCACCGCCAAGAGGCAGCGGCCGTAGGCGCGCGGCGAGACTTTCCGTCGGCCGATCAGGGCCCCGTCGCACGCGTATTCCTGCAGCTCTTGGATTCCCCGTTCCCACGACGGGAGAAAGGGATTCCAAAAGTAGAAGGCCCGAAGAAGGGCGAGGCCGTGCGCGACGAGCGTGTCGCCGGCGCGGTGATGTTGGAGCTCGTGGAGCACGGCGATGCGCCGTTGCTCCGCGCGCTCGAGGATCCAGTCGGGCAGGACGACGATGGCGCGGCCCGGGAGTCGAAAAGAAAGGGGGCCGTCGACGCGATCCGAGACGAGAATCTCGACGCGACCGACGCGTCGGAGTCGATACGCGTCGCGCGCGAGCCGCCGGAGCGATCGAATCTTGCGGGCCCAAAGCGTGAAGGAAATCGCGAGCAGGGAGCCGAGCAGGAGGGCGGGCCACGCGACGGGCCAGCTTCCCTCCGCCACGAGGGGAGCGCCGAGGGTGGGGACGCGATCCGCGTGCCAGGCTTCGGCGTGGGGACCGGCGGCGGCCCAGACTTTCAGGGGCGCCTCGAAGCGAAAGTTCTCGGGCGTCTCAAGACGAAGGAAGGGGGCCGCGATCGTCCCGATGAACAGCCAAGCGTGCAACTTCAGTCGCGCGTGCGGTCGCGCGATCGCGTCGCGCGCGAAAAGGCGTTCCAGGGCGACCCCGGCCGCACCCGCGACGAACAGGGCCATCCCGACTCGCGCGTAGAGGAGCAAGGCGTCCGTCACGACGAGGATTCGCTTTCGTCCAAGAGCTTACGCAGCTCGGCGAGTTCTTCGGCGCGAACCTGGCCCGAGCCCAAGAGTTGCCGGACGAGACTCACGCTTTCGCCGTCGAAGACGTGGTGCACGACGTGACGAAGCGTGCGCGCTTCGTAGTCCGACTTCGCGAGGGTGGGGCGGTAGACGTGCGCACGACCGTCCTTACGGCTTCGCAGAAAACCTTTCGATTCGAGGATGCGCAGGATCGTGCTGACCGAGGTGTAGGCGAGGTCGCGTTCGGCGCGCAGCTCGGCGAGCACCTCGTTCACGTTTCCTTCCCCCTTGGCCCAGAGGACCCGCATCATTTCGAGTTCGGTGTCGGTCAGGAGCTTCTCATCGTGCATGGGTTCATTGTTACTAAGGTCGTAGTAGATATCAACTAAGGTCTTAGTAATTTGATTGCGCTTCGAGTTAAACGCTTAAAAAAACAGGACTTAAAGCTCCGCGTGGCGGCGCGGGCGCTCGAGCTTCGACAGCACGAGGTAGAGCGCCGGCACCACGAAGAGCGTCAGGATCGTCGAGACGATCGTGCCGCCGACGATCGAAAGTCCCATGGGCAAACGCGTCTCCGCGCCGATGCCGCCGCCCGTGACGAGGGGGAGCGCGGCCGCGACGGTCGCGACCGAAGTCATGAGGATGGGGCGAAGGCGCACGGGGCAGGCTTCGAGTAAGGCGTCCCAAACGGGCTTGTCTTTCGCCTGCTCGCGCACGTGGTTCGTGAACTCCACGAGCAGAATCGAGTTCTTCTTCGCGATCCCCATTAAGACGATGAGCCCGATGAAGCTGAAGAGATTGAGGGAGGCGCCGAAGATCCAGAGCGCGATGAGCGCGCCCGTCACGCTGAACGGCAGCGCCACGAGGACCGAAACGGGGTGGATGAAGGAATCGAACTGCACGGCCAGGATGAGGTAGGCCACGAGGATCCCGATGAGCAGCGCGCCCACGAGACTGCGGAAGGATTCCGCGAAGCCGGCCGAAGCGCCCTCGAGCGCGAAGGAGTAACCCGTCGGCAGGATTTCCTTCGAGATGGCTTCGGCGCGCGCGAGCACGGCGGACTGCGACTGGTCGGCCGCGAGGTTGCCGAAGACCGAGATCGCCCGCTGGCGGTTGACCCGGGTGATGGACTGCGAGGCGGGTTTTTCCGTGATCTTCACGACGTCCGAGAGCGGGATGAGGTTGCCCGTGGCGTTGCGCACGAAGAGGCGCTGGATCGCGGCGGGCGAGCGCATGTCGGAATCGGGGACCTTGAAGCGGATATCGTAGCGGCGGCCGTCCGAAGTGTAGCGGCCCTGACGGATGCCCCCAACGGCGGCCGCGAGGACTTGGCCCACGGATTCCACGCTGACCCCGCGGGCGGCGAGGGCGTCGCGTTTGGGTTCGACGATGAGCTCGGGGATGCCGACGCGGTAATCCGTGTCGAGGTCGACCGCGAGGCCTTCCTTCTCGAGTCGTTCCATGAGCACCTGGCTCTTTTCATCCAGGACTTTCAGGTCGGGGCCGCGCAGGTTGATCGCGACGGGGTTCTGCCGGCCCGAGGCGAGATTTCGCGCCGAGATGTCGCGCATGTTCACGCGCGTGCCTTTGAGTTGGCGGAAGGCGGGCCGCAGCTCGTCCATGACCTGGAGGTGCGTGACCTTGCGATCTTTGCGGGGTTTGAGCGCGATCGGCAGGAAGATCGAGTTTACGCCGCCGCCACCGGGACCACCGCCGCCGATCGCGACGAGGAAACCCTCGACGTTCGCGTTCGTCTTGACGATGGCCTCGAGGTCGCGCGAGACCGTCTCGGTGTACTCGAGCGAGGACCCCGGCGGGGTTTGCGCGCTCAGGATGATGATGTCCTGGTCCTGGGCCGGCACGAACTCCTGCTTGACGGCGCGCACGAGCACGAGCGATCCCGCAAAGAAAGCGCCCGAGAGGATGAGTACGGGCCAGCGCCACTTGAGCGTTACCACGAGCACGCGGCGGTAGGCGTCGGCGAAGCGCTCGAAGATCTCGTCGAGCTTGTGCTCGAGGCGGCTCGGCTTGGGTTCGCTCGACAGGAAGGCGGCCGCGCGCATCGGCGTGATCGTCATGGCCTCGACGAGCGAGATGAGGACGGCGGCGCTCATCGTGACGCCGAACTGGAAGAAGAACTTGCCGATGACGCCTTCCATGAAGACGACCGGCAGGAAGACGGCGATGACGGCGAGGGTGGCGGCGATGGCGGCCGGCAGGACTTCCTTCGAGCCGTCCGAGGACGCGCGGTCGCTCCGCTTGCCCATGCGGTAGTGGCGCACGATGTTCTCGAGGAGCATGATCGCGTCGTCCACGACGATCGAGATCGCGAGGGTGAGCGCGAGCAAAGTGAAGAGGTTGAGCGTGAACCCCGAGAAATAGAGGATCACGAAAGTGCCCACGATCGAGACGGGAATCGAGAAGAGGATGTTTAGCGCGGCCGAGACGCTGCCCAGGAAGAGGAAGCAGATGATGATCGTGATGATGGCGGCGGCGCCCAGCTTCTCGAGGGTCAGGTTCACCGTCGCTTCGGTCGAGCGGGTGAAGTCCACGTTGACGCGGTAGTTGTAGCCCGGCGGAAAGCGATCCTTGATCTCTTCGAGTTTCGCGCGCACGGACTTGGCGACGTCGACCTCGTTCGTGCCGCGTTGCTTGCGCACGCCGATCGAGATGGCTTCCTTGCCGTCGACCCGCGCGAGACGGCGGATGTCGGAGAGGCCGTCCTCGACGCGCGCGACGTCGCTCACGTAGATGGCGCGGTCGTGGATGTCCTGGCCGCCGCGCTTGAGGATGCGGATCTTCGCGAGATCCATGACCTCGGTCGCCTCGCCGAGCCAGCGGACGCGCAGCTCGCGCCGTCCTTCCGTGAACTGGCCGGCCGCGCTCTCGAGATGCTGGGTCCGGACCGCGTTCATGACGTCGCTCACCGTGAGGTCGAGCTCGTTGAGTTTCTTCACGTCGAACCAGACGCGCAGGTTGCGCTCGCTGAAGCCCGTGACGCTCACCTCGCCGACGCCCGGCAGGAAGCGGAGTTGGTCGAGCAGGAAGCCGTCGGCCCACACGAGCATCTCGCGCAAGGGCGCCTCGCCGAAGACCGAGAGCTGGAGGATGGGGTCTTCTTCGGGGTTCTGTTTGCGGATGATGGGCGGGTCGATGCCCTCGGGCAGTCGGACTTGGCTCAGGTTCGATTGGACTTCTTGCAGCGCCACGTCGACGTTGCGTTGGATGTCGAACTCGAGACGCACGGAGCCCGAGCCCTGGCGCGCGCTCGAACGCATTTCCTTGATGCCTTCGATGTTGAGCAGGTTGCGCTCGATGGGGTCGATGATGTCGGACTCGACGACCTCGGGCGAGGCGCCTTCGTAGTTGACCGAGATGTTCAGGATCGGGAAGTCGACGTCGGGCATCTGCGAGATGCCGAGCCGGTTCAGGCAGATCGCCCCGAAGCTGATGAACGTGAACATGAGGACCCAAGCGAAGACGGGTCGACGGATGGACAAATCAATGAGGTTCATCGGTAGGATATTCTAAAGGGCGCTCCGCACGGGGTCGACCCGCGCGGAAAGTATGGAAGCTTTTCCACGATTCCGGGAGGCGAAATCGGATCAGCCTTTGCGCATGCGATCCTCGAACGCGGCGAGGGCCGTTTTGGCGCCTTCGCCCATCGCGATGATGATCTGCTTGAAGGGGAGCGTCGTCACGTCGCCCGCGGCGTAGATGCCGGGTTCCGAGGTGCGGCCTTTCGGGTCCACTACGATCTCGCCGAATTTCGTGAGTTCGACCGTGTCTTTGAGGAACTGACTATTGGGGAGCAGGCCGATCTGCACGAAGACCCCGTCGAGGTCGATGCGCTGGGTCTTTTCCGTTTTACGATCCTGGTACTCGAGCGCGACGACCTTGGCGCCGTCCCCCAAAACGCGCTCGGTCTTGGCGCTCGTCACGAAGGAGACGTTCGGGAGTGACTTCATTTTTTCCACGAGGACGTGGTCGGCTTTGAGCTGATCGGCGAATTCGAGCAGGACGACTTCGCTCACGATGCCGGCCAAGTCGATGGCGGCCTCGACGCCCGAGTTGCCGCCGCCCACGACGGCGACCTTCTTGCCTTTGTAGTAGGGACCGTCGCAGTGGGGGCAGAACGCCACGCCGCGGCCGATGTATTCCTTCTCGCCGGGCACGCCCAGTTCGCGCCACTTCGCGCCCGTCGCGACGATGACGGTCTCGGCCGTGAGACTTTCGCCGCTTTCAAGGTGAAGGGTTTTCGTCGCGCCCTTCTCGATGCGTTTTACGCGGCGATGCTCAAGCATGCGCACGGGGTAGTGGCCCAAGTGTTGGCTGAGTTGCCCGGCGAGCTGGGGTCCCTCGACATAGGGAACCGAGATCAGGTTCTCGATGCCCTTGGTTTCTTGGACCTGGCCGCCGAGTTTCTCGGCGATGAGCGCGGTTTTCAGACCCTTGCGGACGCTGTAGATCGCGGCCGAAGCCCCGGCCGGACCGCCGCCCACGACGACCACGTCGAAGTGGCCGAGCTCCCGGGGCGCGCTCGAGGCGGTCGCGGCGTCGGAGGCGCCGAAGTGCGCTTCGAGTTTCGTGAGCAGGTCGAGGAAGTTGATGCGGCCGGAATGCAAAAGCTTGCCGTCGACGATGAGGCTCGGGACGCCCTGGATGCCGAGCGCATCGATCTCGTCCTGGGCGTAGCCACCGTCGATCATGGCGTGGTGGAAGTCGGGGTGCAGGAGCGCCATCTGGTTGAGGGCCTGCACGACGTCGGGGCAGGTCTCGCAACTGAGCGAAAGGTAGGTCGAAAGGCGGAGGGGGCCTTTGAGGCGCCGTACGCGATCGGCGATGGCGGCGTCTGGGAGTTTGCCTTGGCCGTCCGAGTTCAGGATGGCCAGGATAAGGGTCGTGAATTCGTGTCCGCCGGGGATGCCGCGGAAGGAGATTCCGGTGTCCCGTCCGGCGTGGACGAAGCGAAATTGCGGGGTGGGCGAGTTTCGGCCCGAGCTCTGCGCGGAAAGCCGTGGGCTCGCCGAGGCCACCGACTCGAGCATGTCGCCGAGCTGACCTTGGTCGGCGTGCGTCGACTCGTCGTAGCGGAGTACGATATCGTTCGCGAGCGGGGCGAAGACGACTTTGAGTTGTTCCAAAATGGCGGTGTCGAGCATGGCGTCCTCCTTCGGGCGAGCGGAAGCCAGGGGGCCCCGCGCGCAGGTCTATCGTTCCGGTCGAGTGGGGCGGGGGCCTAAAGACGCGCCGCGATCGCTCGCGGCGCGTGATTCGGAAGTGCTTTGAGCGCTCTAGATCTTGCCGACGAGGTTCAAGCCGGGCTTGAGCGTCGCTTCGCCCGGACGCCACTTGGCCGGGCAAACTTCGTTCGGGTGCGAGGCGATGAATTGCGCCGCTTGCACTTTGCGAAGGAGTTCGTCCGCGTTGCGGCCGATGCCGTTGTCGTGGA
>DDRA01000021.1:372-667 GCA_002343545.1 Bacteriovoracaceae bacterium UBA2428 | reverse complement strand
TGCGGCCGATGCCGTTGTCGTGGACTTCGGCGATCTTGATCAGGCCTTCCGGGTTCACGAGGAAGGTGCCGCGGTAGGCGAGCCCTTCTTCTTCGATGTGGACGCCGAAGGCGCGCGTGAGCGTGCCCGTGGGGTCGGCAAGCATCGGATACTGGATCTTCTTGATCGTTTCCGAAGCGTCGTGCCAAGCCTTGTGCGTGAAGTGCGTGTCCGTGCTCACGCTGTAGACTTCCACGCCCATCTTTTGGAATTGGGCGTACTTGTCGGCCATGTCGCCGAGCTCGGTCGGGCAGAC
>DDRA01000021.1:0-193 GCA_002343545.1 Bacteriovoracaceae bacterium UBA2428 | reverse complement strand
GAAGAAGATCGACCATTTGCCCTTAAGGTCGTTCTGGGTGACCGTCTTGAACGAGTCCTTGTGGTAGGCCTCGACTTTGAAATCCGGAACTTTCGTGTTGATCAGCGTCATCATGATTGAGAAATCTCCTCTGTATTCTCCAACTTCGTCCATTTTTGCTGGTCAGTAAAATCGAAAATATTTTATTTTTAAT
>DDRA01000172.1:4326-4485 GCA_002343545.1 Bacteriovoracaceae bacterium UBA2428 | reverse complement strand
GCCGCACCCCGAGCGGCCGCTGCGCCCCGTCGACGCCCGGCCTCGCGAGGAATCGCCGGCGAAACGTCGTCCGGAAGACGGCGATCGCGCTCAGGGCAAGGGTTCCGGTCGTCACCGCGAACGCGAGAACCGCGAAGGTGGCTCCGAGCGACCGTCCGG
>DDRA01000172.1:0-4220 GCA_002343545.1 Bacteriovoracaceae bacterium UBA2428 | reverse complement strand
CCGAGCGACCGTCCGGGAATCCCGACGGTCTCGAACAGCGCTGCGTTCGCCAGTTCTCTCGCCCGGCCCTCGTCAACGGCCGTCGCTACTTTCAGTCGGGCCGCGTCTCGGATCCCACCGTTCTCGGCAACGCGTTCTCGCTCACGGTGGACGGCCAAGGGGCGCGCTACCAGATCTGGATCGATTTCACGCAGACCGAGGCGACCAAAGTCCTCGAAGCCAGCTGCAGCTGCCCGTTTTTTGAGAGCGCGGGCCCGTGCAAACACCTCTGGGCTTCGATCATCCGGCTCCAGCGCCTCGGCTTCTCCGATAAAGTTCCCGGCAAGGGCCCTCTCCTCATTCCCCACGCTCGGGGCCGCAAGTCCAGGACGGCGCCGAGCGCGCCAACGCCCGTCTCGCTTCCCGCGAACACGAACCCGGCGTCCGTCGGCGACTGGCTCGCTCGGCTCGACGAGATTCAGGGCAAGGGCCACGGTGCCCGCACCTCGAGCGGGATGGATTTGCTGGCGGCCTTCGTGATCTCCGCCGACCAGACGGTCGCGACCGGCAAGTTGGTCCTGGATTTCTGGGCGCGCCGTCGTGGCCAGGGCTCCTCGGCGGGGTCCTGGCGTCCGACCCAAGTTTCCGAACGCGATATCTCGCTCCTCGCGGAACTTCGCGACCAGGAGATCGTCGCTCTTCTTATGCGCACCGGGAACCCCAAGGGCATCACGGCGCTCGGCAGTCCGTGCACCCGCTTCAGCGTCGATTCGGTCGTCGAAGCCCAGGTGCTCACGACCCTGGCCGGCTCGGGGCGTTTGTTCCTCTCGAGCTCTCCGGGCGGGGCGCCCGACAACGTGGAGCGCCCGCTTCGGATGGATCGTGGTCGCCCCTGGGACGTCGCCCTCCAGATCGAGGCCGGCGCGCGCTATCGCCTGACGGCCCAACTCAGGCGTGAGCACGAGACCCTCGCCATCTCGGAGCCCGTCGCGTTCCTGCGCTCCGGGCTCATTCTGGGCAATGAACAAATCGGCCGATTGACCGAGCCGCAGCACGCCGCTTGGCTCCGGAATCTCTCGCGGGGCGAGCTCTCGGTGACCTCCGAGCAAGTCGACATCCTGCTGAAGCGCATTCTCTCCGATCCGCACGCGCCGCCGATCACCTGGCCCGACGGGCTGGGGTGGAAGCGCACGCTCATCGAACCCGTTCCCCGCGCCCTGTTCACGCCCCTCGGCAACGATCGGTCGCTCGCCCGGATGACGGTGACCGTGAGCTTTGACTACGCCGAGCGAACCCTCGCGCTTGCGGATCCGTCGGAAAGTCTCGTCGATATCGAGAATAAGCAGGTCTACCCGCGCAACCGCGCTTTCGAAGAGGCGGCCCTGACCCAGGCGCTCGAATTGCTTCGCGATCCGACCGGAACGATCCCGCTCGATGATTTGCAGCGGGCCTGCACCGCCCTGTCCGATGCGGGCTGGCGAGTCTTCGTCGAGGGGCAACGCATCGTCACGGCCGGCGAGTTCTCGCTGAACGTGAGCTCGGGCACCGATTGGTTCGACGTCACGATGGAGGCTTCGTTCAACGGAAGTCCGCTCCGTCGGGAGGAGATCCTCGCCGCGTTGGACGAGCGCAGCACGGTGATCCGTCTCAAAGACGGCTCGATCGGATTGTTGCCCGAAGACTGGGTGGAGCGCTATGCGACTTTGAAGAGTCTCGGTCGTCCGTCCGAAGAAGGCGGCCTACGCTTCCAGAAATCCCAAGGCATCCTTCTCAACGCCGCGCTCGGCGACGAAGACGACGTCCGCGAGGACAAGGCCTTCGAATCGTTCCGCGCTCGCATCCTCAAGTACGATCTCGCCAAAACGAGCAAGGCGCCCACGGGCTTCAAGGGCAAGCTCCGCCAGTACCAGAAGGAAGGCCTCACCTGGCTTGGCTTCCTCGAGGAATTCCAGTCGGGCGGCATCCTGGCCGACGACATGGGCCTCGGAAAGACCATCCAGATCCTCGCGTTCCTGCTCTCGCGCCGCAAGAAGTCCAAACTCCCGAGTTTGGTCGTCGCCCCCAAGAGCCTCGTGTTCAACTGGATCGACGAGGCCGCGAAGTTTGCGCCCACGCTCAAGGTGGTCCGCTACGTCGGCGACAACCGCGAAAAGGCCGCCAAGGAAGTCGAAAACGCCGACCTCTGGATCACGACCTACGGCACTCTTCGCTCGGACATCGAGAAGCTCCGCCACCAGGACTTCGACGTGGCGGTCATCGACGAGGCGCAAGGGATCAAGAACCCGAAGTCCTTGTCGGCGATCGCCTGCAAGCAACTCCGCGCGACCTACCGGCTCGCGCTGACCGGCACGCCGATCGAGAACTCGCTCGGGGACCTGCTCTCCATCCTGGAGTTCACGAACCCGGGACTCCTGCGCTTCACGGCGGACGACATTCGCCCCGAGCTCGCGCGCTTGTTGCGGCCCTTCATGCTCCGTCGCACGAAGGCCGCGGTGCTCACCGAGCTTCCGGAGAAGTCCGAGCAGGTGCTCTTCTGCGAGATGGGGCCCGACGAGGCCGCTTACTACGCCGTCATTCGAGATCGCTACCGCGAGTCCATCGAAGCTTCCGTCAAGAAGAATGGCCTGGCCAAGTCCAAGCTCCACATCCTCGAGGCGCTCTTGCGCCTTCGGCAGGCGGCCTGCCACGCCGGACTCGTCGACGAAACGCAACGCTCGAAGGGCAGCGCGAAGCTCGATCTGCTCGTCAACCAGCTCAAGGCGGTCCTGGCCGAAGGGCATAAGGCGCTCGTGTTCTCGCAGTTCACGACTTTGCTCGGACTCGTCAAGACGGCGCTCGATGCCGAAGGCATCCAGTACGAGTATCTGGACGGCCAGACGGATGATCGCAAGACGCCCGTCGAGCGCTTCCAGTCCGAGGGGGGCGCGCCGGTGTTTTTGATCAGCCTGAAGGCGGGCGGCACGGGGCTCAACCTCACGGCCGCGGACTACGTCTTCATCCTGGATCCGTGGTGGAACCCGGCGGTCGAGGCGCAGGCCATCGGGCGCTCGCACCGCATGGGGCAGCAGCAAAAAGTCTTCGCGTATCGCATGGTCGCGCGCGGCACCGTCGAAGAAAAGATCCTCGAGCTGCAGAAGACGAAGAAGGATCTGGCGGAATCGATCGTCGAAGAAGACAAGGACTTCTTGAAGAAGCTGACCGGGAAAGACTTGCAAGGATTGTTGGGGGACTGAGGCCCGTCACCATCGACGAGCGCGGCCCCCCGCCGGTCATTCCCCTTGCGATCTAAGCTCGGCGGCCGCCGCGTTCGGCGTCGCGCTCGTGGTCCCGACGATCCTCGCGTCGCTCCTCACGACGATCGTCACGTCGATCACCGTCGCCACCGCGACCTCGAGGCTCATCGCGTCCGCGGCCACGCTCGTCGCCACGTCGATCGTCGCGACGGCCGTCGTTTCGTCCGTCGCCACGTCGCTCTCCGCGTCCGTCCCGATCGCGATCGTGCGACTCCTCTCGCGGGTCGTGCCAGGGCCTTTCGGGCGGTTCCGGAAGCGGGACGACGATGAGGGGGCGATGCGCGACCCCGAGCATGAGGAACTTTTCGATCGTGCGTCCGTCCTTCAAGGTGAAAACGAGGGAGCCCAGGTAGTCGCCGATTTCCGCCAGCTCCGTCGCTTGGCCCGTAATGCGAAGTTCCGAGTAGCCGCCGTTCGGCGCGGGCGTCATGTTGAACTCCAGCCCCGGAGGAAAGCTGCCTCGGCGCGTGATGGCCTTCACGCCGGAAAGGGGGAGGGGCATGTCGACGGGATCATTCCGCCAGACGTTGAATCGAAACTGCTTCTCGTCGGTGCCGACGTTAAGTTCTCCCATGGCGGCTCGATCGATCGGCAACACCGTCGTCGCGAAGTTGATGCGGTTCAGGATGAAGCGGCCATCCGCGAGTTCGGCGTTGAGGAAGAGAGTCGCTCGGCCGATGAATCCGACGGTTCCTTCGATGCGGCCCCTCGAGTTTCCGAGCGCCGTGAATTTCAACCCCAACGGCAGGTAGCGCCCCGGGTCGGTGCCCCACCGCACGACTTCGGAGCCGGCCGTGATCTCGACGTCGAAGCGGATGGATTCCCCGTAGACGACCGATTGATTCGGCGTCTCGAAAATCGTGACGGCCTCGACCGGCCTCGTGACCGAGATTTTCCACTGAGCCGGATCGAGGATCGTGGTTAGCCCTTGGCTCGTGAGCGTGAGGG
>DDRA01000059.1:5374-8504 GCA_002343545.1 Bacteriovoracaceae bacterium UBA2428 | reverse complement strand
AACCAAATCCGATCAGCAAGAGTCCGGCGAAGAAAGTCACGGCCCCACTATAGCGCGCGGGCGCGGGCGCGGAAATTCTCCGCGACGCCGAAATTGCCTCGCGGCGTCGCGCGGGGCAGGATTCCGGCATGACGCTTTACCGACACGAGATCCGCGGCCTGGGGGTGTACGAGGCCGTCGAAAAACTTTGCCCGCGCGACGATCCCAGACGGGCCCGCAAACCCGACGGATCTTGGCTGCCGAAGTCGGGTCCCGCCTTTCCCGGCGCGCTTTCGTTTTGGACCGAAGCGGGTCTCCGGCGTTACCGCGAAAGCGGACTCGAGGCGTGGCACGCGTCCCTCCTCGGACAGCCCGCCGTCTTGCTCGAGGTCGACGAAGCGGATCTGCGCGTCGTCGCGCGCGACGAGTGGCAGGTCATCGCGCGGCTCGCCCCCACCCCACAGGCTTCGCCCGTCCTCGCCACGGGCTCGACGCGCGAGATCGCGGAACTTCGTCTCGACGCGCACGTCTTGACGCTCGACCCCGGCGAACCGGCTCCGCTTCCGGCCTCGGAAAATCTCGACGAAACGTTTTTCTACGTTCTCGAAGGCACCCCCACGGCTTGGGTCGACGGCACGCCCTACGCGCTCGCCCCGGGTTGGGCCGGCGGCGTGCCCCTGGGCTCCGGGCGCCGACTCGGACTTTCCAATCCGACTTCCCATCCCGTTCGTCTTCTCGTGGCGGGGCGTCGCGGGAAAGTCGCGACGCGCGCCAACTTCGAGTCTCCGAATTCGTCGCTCGCGGCCCGCTCCCCGCTGGAAACGAAAGCCCTCACCCACGGGCCCTCGCATCTGCGCACGTCCCCCTGGTGCTACAACGGCAGCCACGAGATTTTTTCGCGCGGCGCCCGCCTGAGCAGCGCCCTCGGGCTCCGCGCGATCGGCGTGTGGCACGAGTTCCTCGACCCGAGCTATCGCAGCTCCTGGCCGCACGCGCATGAGCGTGAACAAGAAATCGCGCTCGTGTTGCGCGGACACCCCACGGCGTGGATCAACGGACATCGCTTCGAGCTAAATCCGGGCGACCTGGCTTATTTCCCGCCGGGCACGAATCTTTCGCACGCCCTCATGAACCGGAGCGACGACGTCGTGGAGTACCTCGGCCTGGGCGAAACGGAGCTTTCGGCCGGTAAAGATCGCATCTACTATCCGCTGCAAAAAGCCCGCAACGAAGAATGCCGCTTGGGTGGCTACCTTTGGGAGAATCGCCCGGCCTAGGCGCCGTCGTCGCCGAACTCTGCTAGGTTCTCGCCGCATGGAGACTTTCGTCGCGATCGACTTCGAAACCGCCGACACCGGAGCCGACAGCGCCTGCGCCGCGGGACTCGTGCGCGTCGAACGAGGCGTCATCGTGGCCGAAGCCGTTCGTCTCATCCGCCCGCCCCGCCCGCACGTGCGCTTTACCCACATCCACGGCCTCACGTGGGAAGACCTCAAGGACGCCCCGACCTTCGGCCAAGTATGGCCCGAGCTCGCGCCCCTCTTCGAGGGCGTCGACTTCGCCGTGGCGCACAACTCTTCCTTCGATCGCCGCGTGCTCATGGCGTGCTGCCAGGCCCACGGTCTCGCGATGCCGAACGTGCCCTTCCGTTGCACCGTTCAGATGGCCCGCCAGACCTTGCGCATCTTCCCCACGAAACTCTCGAACGTCTGCGAGGCTCTGGGGCTCGAGCTCAAGCACCACGAAGCCCTCTCGGACGCCCGCGCCTGCGCGAATATCGCGATCCGCGCGCTCGCCGCCTCGGCCACGCCGGCCTCCCCTACGTCGGCGGCGCCGCTCAACGCTTAGCAGGCTGTTGAAAAAGTGCCGTCTGCGGCGTTCTCGGTCGCTCAGAGCCCTTCGGGCGGCTACCTCGCTCCCTGCGGCCTTGCATCCGACGACTTTTTCAACAGCCTGTTAGACCCGGTCTCCCCGTACCTCGGACGGCGTGACGAAGCCTCGGCTTTTTTTGCTTTCGTCGTACAGATTCGCGTTCGGAAATCCGACAGTCTTCACAAATGGAAGCCTTCGTCTCGTTCACGAGTCCGCGTCTGCGCGCGCGGCTGGCCGCGTCGATCCTTTGCGCGATCTTCACGGGGCTCGCGTCGGCTGCGCCCGACGCCTGCGGCCCTATCCTGGCGCGCTTGGCCGGGGGCGCCGACGCCGCCGAGCGCACGGCCTACTACGCACGCGTCCTCGAACGCACCCGAGCCTGGCGGGACCACGCGAAGGAGCTCGAAGCCGCCACGGACCCCCGTCTGCGCCAGCCCTTTCGGGTCCAGGCCTTCGACCACGCCACCCGGACGTCCCACTCTCTCCCCTACTTCGCCGAGGCCTGGCGCGACGCCCGCTTGGTCGTCGGCCACTCGCCGCGCGGCCCCCTTCCCCCCGGCGCGCGCGTCGTGCGCAACGTCTCCTTCGGCTACGCGCTCGGGTCGTCGCCCTTCCGGCGGCTGGGATCGTTGAACTACGTCGTGCTTTCGAGCGAAGGTAAGATCCTCGAGGCCGGCGGGGGCTCGCCGACGCTCCTGCGCGAGCTTCGCTTCCACGTATTTGGGCGCACGCTTTCGCCGCAAGAATACGCCACGATCGCCGAGGTCAACGCGAAGCTCATCGCGCACCTCCGCGCGCACCCCGAAGGGCAAAGCCGTCTCGCGGACTTCGCCAAGAAGCGGGGTTGGCCCCAAGGGCTCCAAGACGAAGCCTCGCTCGCCTACTTCGACGACGCGCTCACGCCGCTCGTCAAGTGGGCCGAGAGTAACGGCTACACCCTCGACCAGATGCGGGACGCCGGTTGGGTCCTGCTCAAGTTCGATCCCCGCGGCCAACCCCTCTACCAAGTCAGCGAATCGAACGTGATCCGCATCCCGTACTTCGAGGCCGACGGCCGCACGATCCCGATCTGGCGGACGCGCGTCATCCAGCCTCGCACGCCGGACTCGCCCAAGTACGTCGGCTGGCAACTCGATCGCTCCATCGCCCGGCCCGCGAAGGTCGCCGAGAAACTCTTCAACGGCGGCGCGCTCGCCAAGGCCAAAGGCAAAACCGTGGTCATCACGGAGGGCGAATTCAAGTGCCTCGTCGCGACGAAGGAGTCCGGTGTCCTGACCGT
>DDRA01000059.1:761-5289 GCA_002343545.1 Bacteriovoracaceae bacterium UBA2428 | reverse complement strand
AATCTGACCGTCGGGTGCCCCGGCACCACCGAGTACGACGACACGATCATCCGCGGTCTCGTGGACGCCAAGGCGGCGCAGTACGTCGTCATCCTCGACCGCGATCCGCTCGGCAAGGGACTCATGCGCGTCGACGAGATCACGGACAGCGAGCGGGCCGCGTACTCGATCGCCCTCGAGCTGCGCCGGGCGGGCGCCGCGAACGTGAAGGTCGGCGTGCCGCCCGACGTTTTCGAAGGCGGCAAAGTCGGCATCGACGACCTCATCCTGGCGAAGGGTGCGGAGCCCTACCACCAGACGATCCGCGACGCGATGTCGCCGGAAGACTACGCCCGAGCGCGCGGACTCGATCCGACTTTCCAAGAGCTCTACTCTCGACGCCAGGGCCTTCGTCGTGCCGTCGAGCGGCACCTGCAATCCGTCGACCGCGACGGTCCGCGCATCGATCCCAAACGCTTCGATCTCATCCAGCACGAGCTCGACGAACTCAACGCGGCTTTCTCGACTTACCTGGAGAGGGAATTCCGTAACGCCCGGCAAATCGCGCAACCCTCGCACAACTTTCCTTCCTTGCGCACGGCCCCCAACTTGCCGGAAGGCGTGCGGGGACGCTTGGGCTCGGGCGCCGAGCTACCCGCCCCCGCCTTCGAAGGCGATATCCTGCTCATGGACTTCGTTCCCGGCGACCTGAAGCGATCCGCGTGCCCGGAATCCCGCTGCGGCCAGCTCGCCTTTAGCGAGGCCGACGTCGCGAAGGCCGCTCAAGGCGCGGACTCCCCGGCCCGCGAAGATCACGCGAAGGGATTGGGCCTCGCGCAAGCGACCGGCTTCGCACCCTCGACGGCCGAAGAACACGGAAACGTCGCCCTGGCCGGCCACCTCGCGCACGCCTTCCCGCCCGACGACTACCGGATGGAGTTCAACGTCACGATCGGGTCGACCAAGATTCCGCTCGTCGTCATCCACCGCGGCAAGAACAAGGTCGTCGCGATGGCCGAACTCAAGACGGCCGCGTCCTCGGGCCGCCTCTGGCTCGAGCGCGTCCGCCGCTCCCTTCGTCCGTCGTCAAGAAAACCCCGATAACGATTCGGGATTCACAAGGAGAACGCATGAACTCGTCTTTCAAATGGCTCTTCACCGGCCTCGCCTTCCTTTCGATCGGCGCGGGCAACGACGCGCACGCCAAGCGCCCGCCGATGGCGGTCGCGATCGCGGCCGAGATTCCCGAAGAGGACCAAGAGTCCTCGAACATGATCCTCGTGGCCGCCGAATGGGTAAAGAACACCCCCGGCGAGCGCCAAATCGACTTCAAACTCGCCGTGAAGCGCGGCGCCTTCGACGCGGCGACCTTCGAAGGTTTCGGCGTCTTCGTCGAGCTCAAGCAGAACGGCAAAAGCCTCGTCGCGAAGACCCACCACATGAAGAAGGTCCAGATCCAAGCGCAGATCGACAACAAGTCGGCCCGCCACGTTTCCATCCCGGGCCTCCCCGACACCTACGTCGTCTTCCGCGCCCGCGTAAAGCAACTCCCCCTCGGCGCCCCGAACGGCGGCGCCGTCGTGGCCGAATTCAAACCCTTCGCCAACTTTCTCGCGGTCGACCAGAGCAGCGGCCGCCCCCTCAAGCGCTACATGACCTGGGAAAACAAAGACGAAAACTACGAACTCGACGGCGGCAACCCCGGCTTCGACCGCTCGAAGGACGGCTCCCTCCCCCTCAACGACACAAAATAAAGCGAGCGTCGCAGACGCAAGCCCGTCCCGCGCGAGCGCCAAAGGCGCAAGCCCGAACCGCAAGTGCCAAAGGCACGAGCGCGTCCTCATCGACGCAAATGCGGGCAAAGCCCGTCTAGACCGCCCAAAATCGGTCGATCGCAAGGAGCGAGCGAGGAAGTGTGCTGATAGCACACGACGAGCGAGCGACGCCGCGAGCGGCCGATTTTCGGCGGGCTACAGCATTTTCCAGGTTAGTTTGAGTTCTTTGGCCGCCTTCGTCTCGTTGATGCGCCCGAAGGGCATCTCGCGCGGACAGCCTTCGAAGTACTTCTTGAACGCGTCCGGCTCCTCGGCCTCTTTCGCGATCTTGATCATGGCTTCGCAGAAGGCCTCAACCGTCGAGAGCGATTCCGTCTCGGTCGGCTCGATCATCATCGCGCCCGACACGATGAGCGGAAAGTAAACCGTCGGCGGGTGAAAGCCTTCGTCGATCAGGCGCTTGGCGATGTCGACCGTCTTCACGCCGTGCTTGAGCTGACGCTTATCCGTGAACACGACTTCGTGCATACACGCGCGATCGAAGGCGATGTCGTAGTGCTCGCGCAGGCGCGCGCGCACGTAGTTCGCGAGCAGGATCGCATCCTGCCCCGCCTTGCGCAGTCCCTGCGGACCGAGCTCGCGGATGTAGGTGTAGGCGCGCACCATCATGAGGAAGTGACCGTAGAAGTCCTTCACCTTGCCGATGGAGTGCTTGTTGTCCGTGCGGAAAGTGAACTCGCCCGTCTCGAAGTCGCGTTCCACGGTCGGGGAAGGCAAGTAGGGAACGAGGGTCTTGGAGACGCCCGCGCCGCCGCAGCCCGGACCGCCGCCACCGTGGGGCGTCGTGAAGGTCTTGTGCATGTTGAAGTGCATGACGTCGACGCCCGCGTCGCCCGGACGCGTGATACCGAGCATGGCGTTCATGTTCGCGCCGTCGCAGTACACGAGGCCGCCGCGTTCGTGGATGAGATCGGAGAGCTTCTTGATCTCGGTCTCGAAGAGGCCGATCGTGTTGGGGTTCGTGACCATGATGCCCGCCACGTCGCCTTCGCGCGTAAGCGCTTCGACTTCGGCCAGGTCCACGAGGCCGTTGTCCTTGCGGGCGCCGATCTGCACGACTTCGTAGCCGCAGATGACGGCCGTCGCGGGGTTCGTGCCGTGCGCGGACTGCGGGATGAGGATCTTGCGGCGCGCGTCGCCGCGCTCCTCGAGGCAAGCGCGGATCATACGGATGCCCGCGTACTCGCCCTGCGCGCCGGCGCCGGGTTGCAGCGTCACCCGCGAGAAACCGGCCACTTCGGCCAGGATGTTCTCGAGGCGGTACATGAGCTCGAGCGCGCCCTGCACGAGGGTCGTCGGCGCGAGCGGGTGCAAGTGCGTGAAGCCCGAATCGCCCGAGGTCAACTCGTTGATCCGCGGGTTGTACTTCATCGTGCACGACCCGAGCGGGTACATGCCGCCGTCGATCGAGTAGTTCAGGTGCGAAAGACGGGTGTAATGCCGAACGACGTCGAGCTCGGAGAGCTCGGGCAGCTGGAGCTTGGCGCCCCGACGCTTCGCGCTCTTGAGCGGCGGCGCTTCCTCGCCCGCGGGTTTCGGCAGGCTATAGCCCCGGTGACCGGGGGTCGAATTCTCGAGACTCAGACGGGTGCGGAGAGGCCACTTCACGATCCGACTCCTTCTTCGCCGGCCAGGATCTGCGACCAGCGTTCGATGTCCTGCGCCGTATGGCGTTCGGTAAAGGCCGAGACGAGGGCGCCCACGAAGCCCGAAGACTTCGGCACGGCGACGCGCTCGCCGACGAGAACTCCCGCCGCTTCGCCGCGGGCCCGAACTTCGTCGAACCAGAGGGCGCGTTTCGGCGGCACGAGGATCGCGATCTCGGCAAGCCCGTCGCCTTCGAGCAACTGAAGATCCGGAAAGCGTTTTTGGACGCGCTTGCGGAAGGCCTCGGCCGCGAGCCCCGCGTGGATGCGGCAAGCCTCGGCGACGCGCTTAAGTCCGTCCGGACCCATGAGCGTCAAGTAGAGTCCCGCGCGCACCGCCATGAGGTTCTGGTTCGAGCAGATGTTGCTCGTCGCCTTGTCGCGACGAATGTGCTGTTCCCGGGTCGAGAGCGTGATGCAGAAAGCGCGCTGCCCTTTGGCGTCTTCCGTCACGCCGACCAGGCGGCCCGGCATCTGACGGACGTCGGAGCTGCGGCAAGCGAAGAGTCCCAAGTGCGGACCGCCGAAGCCCATCGGCAGGCCGAAGGACTGCCCCTCGCCCACGGCGATGTCGACCCCGGCCTCGCCCGGGCTCTCGAAGTACGCCGTCGCGAGGGCGTGCGGGAGGTAGGCAACCGAGCGGCAGGCGAGCTCGCCCGCGACCTGCTTGAGCTCGGACCAGTCCTCGATGAGGCCCCAGCGGTTGGGCGATTGCAGGACCGTCGCCACGACCGGCTCGCCCGCGGCGCTTTCGCGCGCGGTC
The DNA here is from genome assembly GCA_002343545.1 of Bacteriovoracaceae bacterium UBA2428. Classification (GTDB taxonomy): domain Bacteria; phylum Bdellovibrionota; class UBA2428; order UBA2428; family UBA2428; genus UBA2428. Next base: position 1,066 of record DDRA01000059.1, on the reverse strand, counting down.
GCGTGGGTCGAGCGAAGGAGCTTCGGATCCGCGGACCAGATCTTCACCTTGAAACCGAGCGGCGAGAGGTAGGTCTCGAGCACGTCGAAGAGACGCGCGTGCGCGCCCTCGTTCACGTAGACGACGCCGCCCTTGTGGCCGCCCAGACGGGCCGACATGAGCACGGCTTCCACGACCGAGGTCGGGCCGTCGTAGAGTGAGGCGTTCGAGACTTCCATGCCGAGCAGATCGGCGATCATGGATTGGTATTCGAAGATGAGCTGCAGCGTGCCCTGGCTGACCTCGGGCTGGTACGGCGTGTAGGC
>DDRA01000059.1:0-636 GCA_002343545.1 Bacteriovoracaceae bacterium UBA2428 | reverse complement strand
GTACGGCGTGTAGGCCGTCAGGAATTCCCCGCGATTCACGATCTGGTCGAGCACCGTCGGCCAAAGGTGGTCGTAGATGCCCTGGCCCAAATGACAGGTCATCTTGGCGGCCGGGTTCTTCTCGGCGAGTTCCGAAAGGTGCGAGACGAGCTCGCTCTCGGAAAGCGCCCCCTCGACGTCGAGCAGGCTGTGCAGTTGCAGGTCGGCCGGCACGTCTTGGATGAGATCTTCGAAGCGGTTGACGCCGCAAAGATCCAAGATCTTCTTCTTCTCGTCCGCCGTCAGGGGAAGGTAACGCATTCGGAACTCCTCGGGGTTATCCGGACAGGCTCTCGGGCCGAATCAGACGGCGACGCTTTGGTAGGCTTGGGGATCGAGCAAGGCGGACCATTCGGACTCGTCGCTCACTTCGAGCTCGAGCAGCCAGCCGCCGGCGTAGGGGTCCGTGTTGATGACGGCCGGGTCGGCGTTCAAGGCTTCGTTCACCTTGAGGACCTTGCCCGAAAGCGGCGCGTAGACTTCGCTCACGGCCTTGACGCTCTCGACCGTGCCGAAGCTCTCTTCGCGCTTGAGCACGCGGCCGACGGCCGGCAGCTGAACGAAGGTCACGTCGCCGAGCGCGGATTGGGCAAAGTC
>DDRA01000047.1:403-2849 GCA_002343545.1 Bacteriovoracaceae bacterium UBA2428 | reverse complement strand
GTGGGCGTCTCTCCGCGGGAAGGATTCGCGCCGCCCGAGAGCTTCGCGTCGAAGGGCTTCGTGCGGACCTCGACTTCGACGGAGTACTCTCCGTCCTCGAGCACGCGCGAAAGCGAACGCTCCACGTGGCCGCGCAGACGATCCACGAGATTTTGTTTCTGCCAGTCGACCGAAGCCGGCGAAGAAGCGTCGGCTTCGGCGCGCGTGGGCCCGACGGCCAACGCGAGCATCCAAAGCAATCCGAGCTTTCCGCCGATTCTCGTCACGGCTTGCCGCTTTCCGCCGGCGCTCGACCCGGGCTTGCCCCCGCGCCTTCCGGCTTCGCGATTCCCAAGCGGGACTCGAGCAGGGCCTTCATTCGGAAGGCATCGACGTTCTGGGGATTGAGGGCGACGGCGCCGCGGTAGATATCGAGCGCCCCGTTGAAGTCTTTCTTGAGAAAACGAATGCTACCGAGAAACTCCGGGATCGCGCTCACGCGCGGGAACTTTTCGCGAAGGGCACCCAGGCGTCTTTCGGCCGCGTCGTACTGTTCGGAGCGAATCTCGCGCTGGGCCTCGAACAAACCCGCGATGAGGGAATCGAAGTCCCGCATGAGCGCAAGGTCACTCGAAACGTCGAGAGTCACGAACAAGTCGATGTCGGCCGACGCCTTCGTGATCACGAAGCTTTTCGTCTCGAAGCCTTCTTTACGGACTTCGATCACGAAAACTTCGGACTGCACGTAGCTCGAAGCGATCTGGCTCACGGGCATCTCAAAGGGGGTCTTACCGATACGGTTGGCCTTGTCGCCCTTCAGGCTCTTCACGAAGACCTCGGACTCGCTCGGCTGGCTCTTGATAAGCAACGCCGAAGCCATGCCGTCCGTCGCGCGGAACGCGAGGAGCACGACGAACGTAAGCATCAAGACGCGAAATCTGGGCATCTTTAAGTGTTTCGGAACTCCCCGAACGGAGATTAACCCAATACGGGACAAAGTGTGTCATGAGTCACGCACCCCTCGCGCCCATCCCCCGATGTCGCTTACACTAAGGGCGTGTTCACTTTGGGTTGCCGCTTCGCGTTTATCATGACCCTGGCCCTGCCCCGCCTGGCCTGGGGCTCCTTCGAATCCAACCAACTCGCGATCAGCGGCGGGCTCTTCTCCACGAGCTTCGCGGAAACGACGAACCTCGACCCCACTTCGACGCCCAGCAGCGGAAGCGTGGGAACCCTGAGCGCAGGCATCGAGTTCGAACACTTCTTCTCGGATAGCCGTAGCTTCGTCATGGGGATCCAACTTCCGGCCCTGCCTTCGAACCAAAGTTTTCAGGCGGGCTTCATGGGATTCAATTTCTGGGTGGTCGGCATGGGATCGGCCGGATCCTTCATCGGAGAAGGCGCGAGCGTGCGCTTCAAGCCCGGCTTCCGGGTCTCGGTGGGGCCGATCATCGGACTGGGGTATCTCGTTTATTCGACGCAGTCGGCGCGCAAGAGCGACGTGGGAGCCCTCTTCGGTGCCGACGTCGCGGCGAGCCTCTCCTTTGGCGAGCGCATGGGTTGCCGCCTGGGGGGATCCTTCTTCAAAACCACGGGCATCGCGACGAGCGGCTTTGGCTACCGCGGCGGCCTGGCCTTTACCTACACGCTCTAAAACTTAAAGCCCAACGTCACGTGGTAACGCTGGCCGCTGATGCGCAAGCTCGGCTGGGCCTCGCCCGACTGGGTGCGATTCATGGCCCAATGTAAAACCACGTAAACGGGTCCCCAGACCTGATAGTGGAGGTCGGCGCTGAGCTTGTAGGAATTCAGCGTCGCCATGAAGGAGTCCGAGAAAGCGGCGCTCGAATCAAAGAGTCCCATCGAATAACCGAGTTGCAGGTGCGCCCACCGATTCCACAGGCGCCCTTCCACGCCGATCTGGGGCCCGAACCAGACCTGCCGAAAGGCGACGTTCGTGAGGCCCGCGTCTCGATCGGGAAGCATGAGGTAGTTCAAGCGTTCCCACCCCACCACGAGTCCGGCGAAGAAGGGTCCCGCCAGGCGTTTCTTCTGGAGCGCCGCCGCGAACTTGTAGTGGAGCGGCATGGAAAAGCCCGAAACGTCGAAGGGTTTGTAGAGATCCCCCGTCACCTGCCACGCCCAATGATCGTAGCGGGAGACGTCGTCGGAGAAGAGGTTCAAGCGCAAGTTCAGCGCGGCGTAACTGTTGCGCGTCGAGATGACCCGATGGATACGCGAATCGAGGAGCGAGAATCCCGCGCTCGCCATGAACTTGAACATCCGGTAGCTCGAAGCCGCATCGTCGAGGATCTGCGGCGCACGGGGATCGAAGATTCGCGCCGGCGCGGGATCGAGTTCGATCAGCATTTCTTCCGGACGCGCGAGCTCCACCTTGGCCGGGGCCGGCGGCGGAGGAGGACTTTCTTCGGGAGCCGGCGCGACCGCCTTCGCGACTTTCGGCGCG
>DDRA01000047.1:0-264 GCA_002343545.1 Bacteriovoracaceae bacterium UBA2428 | reverse complement strand
CCGCCTTCGCGACTTTCGGCGCGGCATCCTGCCCGTAGGCTCGGCGAATCACGAGCGTGGGCGGCGATTGGCCTCGGGCTTCGGCCGGAGTCGCGACGGGCTCGACCGCCTCATCCGACGGCGTGGTTTCCACCGCCGGCGTCGTGGCGCTCGCAGACTCGGGCGGGGCAGAAGCGAGTTCCTCGCCCGAAGCTTCCACCGCCCCGCGGTCCGTTTCGGTGACAACTTCTCCGAGCTCACGACCGCCTCTGGACGAGCGCTCTC
>DDRA01000080.1:19722-25883 GCA_002343545.1 Bacteriovoracaceae bacterium UBA2428 | reverse complement strand
CTGGGCGCCGCCGAAGGAGCGGTTCGAGAGCGTGCCGCCGTATTCGCGGGCGAAGGGCACGCCCTGCGCGACGCACTGGTCGATGATGTTGGCCGAGACTTCGGCCAAGCGGTGGACGTTCGCTTCGCGGGCGCGGAAGTCGCCGCCCTTGATCGTGTCGTAGAAAAGGCGGTGAACGGAGTCACCGTCGTTCTGGTAGTTCTTCGCGGCGTTGATCCCGCCCTGCGCGGCGATCGAGTGCGCGCGGCGGCCGCTGTCCTGGTAGCAGAAGACTTTGACCTTGTAGCCCTGCTCGGCGAGCGTGGCGGCCGCGGCGCCCCCGGCGAGGCCCGTGCCCACGACGAGGATCGTGTGCTTCCGGCGGTTGGCCGGGTTCACGAGCTTCATGTTGAACTTATGCGAGGACCACTTGTCGGCGAGCGGTCCGGACGGGATCTTGGAATCGAGTTTGGACGACATGAGCTTCCCCTTCCCTCAGGCCTTGAAGAACCAGACGTAAATCGGCTGCGAAATGAAGCCACCCGCGACGACGACCGCGTAGACGTATCCCGCGATGTCGAAGGCCTTCAGGTAACGCGGGTTCGAAAGCCCGACGGTTTTGAACATCGACGAGAACCCGTGCGAGAGGTGGTAGCCCAGCAGCACGAGGCTAACGAGGTACCAGGCGACGTACATCGGATTCGAGAAAACCTCGATCATGAGTCGCGCGAGGTCGCGCACTTCGAGGCCGTCGATCGTGGTCGTGTAGAGCGTACCGTACTTGAAGGTCATGAGGTGCGTGATGAAGAAGACCAAGACGATCGAGCCGGTTTGCGCCATCCACTTGGAAGCGAAACGGGCTTTCTTGTGCTTGGGCGAAACGGCGTAGGCCTGCTCGCGGGCGCCCATGTTTTCGCGCACGAGCATGAGCGTGAAGATGACGTGGGCGAGAAAGGTCGCGACGAGTCCCCACGGGATGATGCCGGCCTTGTAGAGCGGGTTGTTCACCATTGCGTGGCCGTAAAGATTATAGGCATCCGTGCTCACGAAGATGAGCATGTTCCCGGCCATGTGGCCGAACACGAATGCGGACAAGAGCAGGCCCGTCACGGCCACGATCCATTTACGTCCGATGGAAGAACGGACGTACAACGCCAACGTCGACATAAAACTCCTTATTTGCCTGTTGTTTCAGAAATAATCCAAAAGCCTTCCGCTGAGTATCTCGCTTCAAAATTATTTGAAGGATTTGGCCCGAAAATTGGCGCTTTCCCCGCAAAGTCGAACGTTCGCGTGAGTGTTCCGACTTCAGTTTCCGGGGCTCCTTCGTTTACAATGCTCGTTGGGGGGACATTGAGAATGTCGCAGAAACTTCGTTTTCTTTTGGGAAGCTCCGGGATCTTGGCCCTCGCCGCCTGCTCGAGCCGGCCGGAAGGCGGCCGCGAGATCGCGTCGATCGGGCAACGTCCGCCCTACCGTCTTCACTTGACGGAACCCGTCGCGAACCCGCAGCCCGAGACCCGCCTCCAGGCTCACGTCGAGCACTCTCTGCGTCTCGTCGCGTGGCGCTTCGGCGTTTCGACGTCCTCCCTCGAGAATTTCCAGTCGGGTTACCGGCGCGACACGCAAGGCCCCGACGAATCCCTCGCGTCCGAGACCTGCCTCGAGTCGCTCCAAAACGACCGCGCCTCGCGCGAAGCCTTGCTCGTCTGCCTGCGAGGCTTCGGTACGGCGGGGCTGAACGAACGCCTCTACGCCGGCCTCTTCGAAAAACGCTACGCAGCCTTGGGCCCGGGCTCTTCCGTCGACGAAGAACGCCACCTCACGGCCGGCCTCCTTCACTACGTCGAAGAACTCACGCGCGAAAACCTGCATTACGCCGGTCGCCCCTACGCTTGGTTCCAACGCCGCGACGCCGCGACCCGCGGGAACTTCCTCAAATCCACGAAGCACGGCGATTTCCCCTACGAAGACGGCGATCTCGTGCTGAGCTTCAGCAACACCTCGATCTCGGCGCTCATCCCGAACTCGACCTTGCCGCAGCGTCGCTTCTCGCACGCCTTCATCATGCGGGTCCGCGACGGCAAGTACATGACCGCCGAGTCCATCATCGAGAAGGGCGTCATCACGGCGAGCGCCGAGGAATTCCGGGAAGCCACGAAGAACAACCTCCTCGTGCTCCGGTGGAAGGACGCGGCCCGCCGCCGCGAGATCGCCGCGCGCGCCTCGGACTTCGCTTGGCAGCAAGTGCAGCGCAAGGCCAAGTACAACATCGCGATCGACTGGAGCGACGAGACGCGCTTCTTCTGCAATCAGCTCGTGGCGAAGGCCTACTCCGTGGCGAGCGGCATCCCCGTCACCCAGGTCGCGCCGGACGTCTCGCGCGTGCGCACGCCGAAGCTCCTCGCGTACCTCAAGGAGCTCGGCGTCGGCAAAAGCGAGATGCCTTCGCCCGGCGACTTCATCTCCTCGCCGAGTTTCGAAGTCGTGGCGGAATACCGCCGAAGCGACGACCCGCTTCGCGCGTGGGAGCTTCTCTCGATGGGCGACGTCTTCACGGAGCGTCTCGACGCCGGTTTCGTGGTGCGACCCTCGGCGCCCATCCGTAAAATCATCAACGCCGCCGACGCCGTGAACTCCGCGCTCAAGTCCTCGGGCAACGAAGGACTACGGGAGCTCAGCTTCTTGCCCGAGGCCCTCACCCCCCGGGCGATCTCGCTGCTCGCGGCGCAGGATCGCGTCATCTTCTCGCGCGCCTTCCGCATGCTGGAGAACGCGCAGAAGCAGTACGGCAGCCCCCGCACCCTGCGCTTCAACTCGCCGTGGTACATCCGCGGCCAGCTCTCGTTCCTCGTGGAACGCGACGGCGACATCCGCCAAAAGCTGGTCTTCCCCGCCGCCAAGTAGGCGGGTCGGCGGCGTGGGCGTTAGCCCAGTTCCTTGGCGACGGCGCGGGCGATGACGATCCGTTGGATCTCGCTCGTGCCTTCGTAGATCTCGGTGATCTTCGCGTCGCGGAAATGCCGCTCCATCGCGTAGTCTTTCGTGTAACCGTAGCCGCCGAGAACCTGGATCCCCCGGGTCGCGACTTCCATGCAAGTCTCCGCCGCGAAAAGCTTGGCCTGCGCGGCCTGCCGGGAAAACGGTGCCCCCGCGTCCTTGAGGGCCGCCGCCTGCCGCATGAGCAATCGCGCGGCGTCGGTCTTCGTCGCCATGTCGGCCAGGTGGACCTGGATGGCGCCGAGCTCGGCGATGGGACGGCCGAAGGCTTCGCGGACGAGCGAGTAAGCGGTGGCCTCTTCGAGGGCCGCGCGGGCGATACCGACGGCTTGGCCCGCGATGCCGATGCGGCCGCCGTCGAGCGTGTTCATCGCGACTTTGAAGCCGTCGAATTCGCCGCCGAGCAGGTTCTCGCCCGGGACCTCGACGTTCTCCAGGACGATCTGCGCGGTGCTCGAGCCGTTGATGCCGAGCTTCTTCTCGAGCTTGCCCACGGAATAGCCCGGACGCTCGCGCTCCACGACGAAGGCGCCGATGCCGCGGTGGCCCTTCGAGGGATCCACGATCGCAAAGACGACGGCGACTTCGGCTTCGTTGCCGCTCGTGATGAAGTTTTTGACCCCGTTCAGGACCCAGCCGTTGCCGCGTCGTACGGCGCGCGTTTTCATCGCGGCCGCGTCCGAACCGCTGCCCGGTTCCGAGAGGCAATAGCAACCCAGCTTCTCGCCCGTGGCGAGCGGCTTGAGCCAACGTTCTTTCTGCTCGTCGTTGCCGAAGGCCTGGATCGGATGGCAGGCGAGACTGTTGTTGACCGACATGATGACGGCCGTCGAAGCGCATTCGACCGCGATTTCCTCGAGCACCGCTGAGTACGCCATCGCGCCGAGGCCCGAGCCGTTCCACTCCGGATCGACCATCATGCCGAGGTAGCCCATCTGGCCCATCTGCCGCACGATCTCGCGCGGAAACTCGTGCGTTTCGTCGATGCGCGCGGCCGCGGGCGCGATCTCGCGTCGCGCGAAGTCCCGCGCCGATTCGGCCAGGCTCCTTTGTTCTTCGTCCAAAAAGGCATCGGACCAGAGGACGGCACGCTTCGGATTCGACATGCTCCCTATCTTGGACCGATTTCCGCTTTCCGTCAGCCGAAGTTCCGCGAAAATCCCCACGCCACGTAGACCACCACGAGTCCCCAGAGAAGCTTGCGCCACGCCGGAGACCGCAAGGCGTGCTCGGTGGCGCGCGCGAAGGCGCGCCGTCCTCTCGCGCGACGCTCGGGCGCGAGGACCACGACGAGGATCCACAGCCCGAAAGCCGCGAAGAAGATCACGGGACCCAGGAAGTGGGACGCCCAAGCGCCCGAGAACTCGAAGTTCCAGCTCTTCAGGAGCGAACGCGTGAGCCCGCAGGTCGGGCAAAGCCAGCCGCCGAAGGCCCGCAGCGGGCAGCGCAAAGGGCTCCACGCAGCGAGCGCCTCGGGGCCCCCCGCCGCCGCGCTCAAGGCGCGCGCGAGCGCGAGGCTCAGCGGAAAGGCCCAAAGAAAGGCGAGCCTCGCGTCGAGTCCGCGCACGGCCTAAGTCGCCCGATCGACCCCGAAGTGCTTGTTGATCGTGTTCTGCTGGAGCGCGTCCACGAGCCAGCTGAATCCCGCGACGCTCAAGAAAACGGCCACGAGCGGCTCCCATTCGGCGTGCTCGCCGCCGTACTTCATGAGGTCCTTCGTGACGAGGTACTCGTGGTAGACGTGGTAAAGGCCGCACGTGATGAAGGTGAAGATCGCCCAGCGAAAAAAGTCGTAACGGGGTTCGCCCAGCATCGCGTTCACCGCCTGGATCTGGCGGTACTGGATGTAGACGTTGTAGATCCCGCACGTCACGATCGTGAGCAGGATATCCACGACGATGTGGGCGGTGAAACGATCCCGGGCGAGTTGTTCCGACGACATAGGGCCGAGTTCTTAGTCGGTGCCCCGCCGCGACTCAAGGCGTTCCGGGGTGTCGAAGTTTTCGACGCCCGCCGCCGTTTCGGGGCCGGGGCCCGTCGCGGTGGCTTCGTCGCGCCCGACTTTCCGGGGCTTGGCCCGGCACGGAGCGTGAACCCCTTGATTCCTGATGGGAGCACTGGCGAGGGTCACCTTCACGTTCTTGTTTTTGGTCGGCCTCTTTGGGCTGGGGCTTTGGCTCGGCCTCGAGGGCCCCTTCGAGGACATCGCCCGAACGGGCGAGCCGTCGATCTCCGATCAAGCGAGCTCCGCCGCGCGGACGCTCGCCCCGACGCCGCGGCTCGCGGCGGGGGGGGGGGGCGCCGGCGGCGGGGGGGGCGGGGTCCCCGGGGGGGGCCCCGGCGGGGGGGGGGGCGCCCCCGGGGGGGGCCCGCGGGGGGGGGGCGGGGGGGCGGCGGTGGGCGTCNNCGGCGATCGCCGGCTGCAGCGCCAGCAGTGCGCGCAGGCGCTCGTTTTCGGCCGCCAGCTGGTCCACGCGGGCGGCCTTCTCGGCCTGCGCCGCCGGCCGCTCGTCGGCGCGGCGGGGGGGCCCCCGCGCGCCGTCCCGGCCGCCCCGGGAGGCGCGCGCCGAAACCCACACCGCCCCCCGGGCCGCCCGCGCGCGCGCGGCGGGGGGGGGGGGCGCCTCGCGCGTCCAAGCCGCTCCTTCCTTCGCGACCGACGTCGCCGCGCTCCGGAATTGGGGGCGTCGGCTCGAAAAAGACGCCTACGCGGGAACGTCTTTTCAAAGGTCTTTTGAAAGCTGGGTCGAAGCGAGGCCGCACGGGGACTTCGAGCGTTTCGCCCGTCTCGCGCTCGACGAGGGCACCCCGCTCGACGCGCGCTTCCTCGCGGCCTACGCCCTTGGCCTCGCCACGCAGGCCTCGATCGCGCCGCTCGCGGTGAGGGTCGCGGCGGCCCCCTTGCCCGCGCGCGGCTCCCAAAAGTACCGTGGCCCCGACGCCCGTCTCCGGGCCCTCGCCCTCGAGCGGTGGACGCCCGAACGCCTTGGCGAGCGTGAGCGCGCGCAGCTCGGCCGCTTGGCCGCGACTTCGCCCTCCTTCGTGCTGCGCCACCAGGCCGCCCGCGCCTTGACCCCGATCGAGGCGCGCGGACGCCTTCCCTTCGCCGCTCTGCTCGGCGAACGGCGCGAGCCGTCGCAGTTGTTTCGGCGACGTCGCGAGACGCCGGCCCCGGCCCCCGC
>DDRA01000080.1:18767-19533 GCA_002343545.1 Bacteriovoracaceae bacterium UBA2428 | reverse complement strand
TGGGCGACGTCGCCACCTCGGCACGCCTCGCCGGCGACTACGGTATCCAATGGGAGAGCTTCGAAACCCCGACGAACCCGAGCGAAGGCGCCGAAAAGCTCGGTCGCCTGCTGCGCGCGCTCACGCTCATCGAGAACTTGCGCTTCAAGCCCCACCCGCGCGGCTTCGTCGACGACGACTATCCCCGCTACATCCGCGACCGCATCGGCTCGATCACCTACAAGCCGATGGGACCGACCCCGGACACCCTCGCCCAACTCTGGTCCGATCCGCGCAACACCCCCGCGCATCGCCACTCGCCCGGTCGCGCCGATATCTTCGACGCGGGCCTCGTCCAGGACAGCCTCGGCCTCGCCGCCACGCTCATCCACGAAGCGCGCCACAACGACGGCATGCCGCACGTCGACTGCACGCGCCGCGAAGCCACGAAAACCTGCGACGCCTCCTTCTCGGCGGGCCGCGCCTGGGGAGTCGAGCTCGAGTTCGTGGCGCGCATCGCGGTCTACGGCGAAGGCCTTTCCGACTTCGAGCGCACGAAAGCCCGCATCCTTGCCCTCGACCTTTCGGAGGACGGCTTCAACGAGGCGCCGCTGCGTCCGGCCCTCGGCGTCGTGGCCCTTGCGGATCGCAGCCTCCACGTCCTCACGCGGTCGGAGTCGCGTCCCCTTGGTTCGCTCGGCGACGACCAATTCCTGCTGGCGGGCCCCTTCGGCTTTTCGGTCGCGACCTCCAGCGAAGACGGGCGGCGTAGCGGTTGGGTCGATCC
>DDRA01000080.1:7404-18642 GCA_002343545.1 Bacteriovoracaceae bacterium UBA2428 | reverse complement strand
TCCTCGCGCTCATCGCGAAGATCGAGGCGCGCGACGCTCCGCCCAGCCTCCTTTCCGAAGAAAATCGGATCAAGGACGGCCTGCTTCGTGATGTCGTCGCCACGGATTCCTTCCGCTCGGACAAGTTCCTTCAACGCGCGATCTGCAAGCGAAGGGTCTGCCATTTCCAGCGAACGGACTTCGCGAAGAGTTTTACCTCCTCCCTCGCGCTCAGCCTTCCCCACGACGTCGAGCGCGTGCGCTTCGTCGACGACGGAGAGGGGCTCGAGGCCGCGATCGGCTTCAAAGGTCGCGACAAGGCGTATGTCCGCGTTCAAAAACTCCTCAGTTCACCCACGTCGATATGGGCCGAAGCCCCCTTCCCGTCGGGTCCGCTCCGGCGCGCCATCGGGGCCACCGAGGTCCGAATCCAGGACGGCAAGTTGTCCTTAGCGCCGGAAGCCGTGGCGGAGAGCGAAGACGTCTTGCCCCTCTGGAAGCGCCTGCGCGAATTCAAGCGTATCGATGACTTGCAGAGTTTCGAGACGTGGAACTGGCTCGTCCTGACGGATCGCTGAGCGCCGTCCCAAAGCTTGCCGCGAAGAGCTTTGGCCCGCGCCGGGCTTCTCCACTAAAGCCTTGGGGAGGCGCGCGTCGCACGTTGCACGCCGCCCCCCAAGGAGATGACATGAAGCTTTACTACGTCCCCGGCGCCTGCTCGCTCGCTCCCCACATCGCCCTCCAGGAGCTCGGACTGCCCCACTCGCTCGTCAAGGTGAACGGGCGCACGAAGGAGTCCGAAGAAGGCGACTACGTGAAGATCAATCCCAAGGGCAGCGTACCCGCCCTCCGCACCGACGACGGCCAGTTGCTCACCGAAGTCGCCGTCATCCTGCAGTACCTCGCCGACCGAAAGCCCGAAGCCAAGCTTCTCCCCGCGATCGAGTCGGGCTGGGATCGCTACCGCGCGCAGGAGTGGCTGAACTACGTCGCGACGGATATCCACAAGTCCCTCGGCCTGCTCTTTTCGGCGGAGCGTTTCGTGCCGAACGCGGAAAGCCGCGCGACCTACCGCGAGACGATTCTCAAGACGCTCTTCGGACGTCTCGCGTGGATCGACTCCCAGCTCGCGACGCGCGAGACCCTCCTGCCGAGCGGTTTCTCCGTGGCGGACATCTACCTCTTTACCGTCTTGAACTGGGCCAAGCCCCTGCAGGTCGACCTGGGCGAGTTCCGCCACCTCGGCCGGGCGCTCGAGAAAACGCGCGGCCGCGCCTCGACCCAGAACGCCCTCAAAGCCGAAGGCCTTCTCTAGGCCCTTCTCGGCGCGTCAGCGTCCCGTGAATTTCGCGGGACGCTTTTCGAGGAACGCGGCGACGCCCTCCCGCTTATCGTCGCTCGCGAAGATCTCGCCAAAGGCTTTGGCCTCGGCGTCGCAGACTCGTTGCACCCACTCGCGCGACGCCGAACGCGTGACGGCCTTGATGCGCGCGAGCGCGAGCGGGCCGGACTTCGTCAGGAATTCGAGCGCGACTTTCTTCGCGAACTCGAAGACGTCCTCGCCGTCGGCCGCGAGGCGCTGCACGAGCCCCAAACGCAGGGCTTCGTCGGCCTTAAGGCGTCGGCCCGAGTAGAGAAGCTCGAGCGCCTTGCCGAGCCCCAAGCGTTGCGCGAAGCGCGCGGTCGCCCCGAAGCCAGGCAAAAGTCCCAGGTAAGCTTCGGGCTGACCGAATTCGGCCTGCGGTGTCGCCACGAGCACGTCGCAGCCCATCGCGAGCTCGAGCCCGCCGCCGAGCGTGAAGCCTTTGAGGGCCGCGATCGTGGGGATCGGGAGTTCTTCCAAACGACCGAAGGCCGCCTGGCCCAATCGCGAAAACGCTTCGGCCTGCGCCGGCGTGAAGTCGCGCATCTCGGCGATGTCGGCGCCGGCCACGAAAGCCTTCTCCCCCGCCCCCTTCAGGATGAGAGCGCGGATTTTGGTGGGATTCGCCTTGAGCTCGTCGACGAGACGCCGGCCCTCGCGATCGAGACGAAGCAAGACCTCGCCGTTCAGGGCATTGAGCTTGTCCGGTCGGTTGATCGTCCAGACCTCGACGGGAAAGCCGCCCAGCTCGACGCTTTCGACCGCAACGACGTCGGCGCTCACTTCTTCTGCCCGCCCGCTTCCCAGACGTAGACGCCGCGGCCGGCTTTCTTGCCGTACCAACCGGCCTGCACGTATTGGCGCAGCACGGGCGCCGGACGGTACTTGTCCTCGCCGAGCTGCTTATGCAGCACCTCAAGGATCGCGAGGCAGGTGTCGAGCCCCACGAAGTCGGCGAGCGTGAGCGGCCCCATGGGATGATTGAGGCCGAGGCGGACGCCCGTGTCGATGTCTTCGGCCGAGGCGAGTCCCTCGCCCAGCGCGAAGAAGGCTTCGTTGATGAGCGGCATGAGGATGCGATTCACGACGAAGGCCGGACGGTCCTTCGCGACGATCGTCGTCTTGCCCATGCGTTCGGCCGTTTTGAGCACGGTCGCGAGAACCCCGGGATCCGTGGCGAGGCCCGGGATGACCTCGACGAGCTTCATGATCGGAACGGGATTCATGAAGTGCATGCCCACGACTTTGTCGGGGCGCTTCGTGGCGGCGCCGATCTGCGTGATCGGGATCGACGAAGTGTTCGAAGCGAGGATCGTCTTGGCCGGAAGGACCCGATCGAGGTCGGCGTAGAGCTTGAGCTTGATCTCGACGTTCTCCGTGATGGCTTCGATCATGAGGTCGGGATCGAGCGAGGCGACCTCGTCCATCTTCGTGAAGACGCGCACGCGCGCGATCACGGCTTCGGGTTTCTCCTGGATCTGGCCCTTCTCGGCGAGTTTCGCGAGGCTCTTCTTCATGCCTTCCATCGCCCGCTCGGCCGCGCCCGGAAAGGCGTCGAAGAGGCCGACGCTAAAACCCGCCTGGGCCGAAACTTGCGCGATGCCGGCGCCCATTTGCCCGGCTCCGACGACCAAAATCTTTTCCATCTCGTTTCCTCCGTGATTGCAAAAACGCCTGGGCGTTCGTCTTAAGTGGATTTTCCGGCCAGCCCGGTCGAGCCGAATCCGCCCGTCCCGCGCGCGGTTTCGGAAAGCGTCGCGGCCTCGACGAGGCGCGCTTGCGGGGCCGGGCTGATGATCCCCTGCGCGATGCGGTCGCCCGAACGCACCGTGAAGGCTTCCATCGCGTGCACCGTCACGAGCACTCGGATCTCGCCGCGGTAGTCCGCGTCGATCGTGCCGATGCCGTTCACGAGCGAGAACCCGTGCTTGAACGCGAGCCCGCTCCGCGCGCGAACCTGAAGCTCGTAACCCGGCGGGATTTCGCAGGCCAGGCCCGTGGGGATCGCGACGACGCGCCCGGGTTCCACCGTGATGGGCTCGCCGTCGAAGGCGGCCTGGAAATCGAAGCACGCGGCGCCCGCGGTCGCGTAGCTCGGCAGGGCGGCCTTGGCGTGCAAACGTTGAAACTTGATCTCGACCATCGTTCTCTCCTACCGATGCGCCGAAGCGCCCGCTTCCCAAGCCTTCCAGGCTTTGTTCATGTCCCGTGCCCGCAGGGGGCCGAGCAGATAGAGGCAAGGCGTCGCCGCCAATCCGTGCGCGAAACGCGAGATTCCCTTCACGGTGAGCTCACGGATCTCCTTGAGGGATTCCTTGAGCGAGTAGATGCGTCCCATCAGCAACCACTGGCGGCCGTACATTTCGGCGCGGCCGTGGATGCTCTCGAAACCAAGCTGCGTGGAACCGAGGAGCTGCCCGCGCGCCATCTCGAGCTCGCTTTCGCCGATCCCGCGCGCGAAACGGTGGCAGACTTCCGAGGCCGCCTCCAGCGCTTCTTCCCACTTGCGTGGGTTCGTCGCGAACTGGATCGAAAGCAGGCCCGTGTCGACGAAGGTCTGGTACGTCGTGTGCGCCGAATACGTAAGCCCCTTGTCTTCGCGCAGGGTCCGGAAGAGCGCCGAGCTCGAGCCGCCCCCCAGGAGGTTCGAGAGCGCCGTCATGGAGGGCTCGTCGCGGTGCCGGATCGACGGCGCCGAGAAGAGGACCCCGACGTGAACCTGGTCCGTGTCGAAGGAGGTCACGCGCGAGACCGCGCGCGGCCGCGCGGTGAAACGCGCCTTTTCGAAGGACGGACGTCGGGCGCGCTCGAAGGCCAAGCGGCCGAATCGCATCTTGGCGACGCGCGCGAGCGCGGCGCGCAGAAGCCGCGCGACCTCGCCCGGTTCGAGCGGCGTCACGATGCCGATCGCCATGGGCGAGCGCAGAAAGCGATCTTCGACGTGGCGGAGCAGATCTTCGCCGGAGAGGCGTTTGACGTCGCGGGCGAAGCCGCCGATGCGTCGTCCGAGCGAGCGGCCCTCGGACCAGGGCGTATCGAGCAGGCCGTCCTGGAAGACCTCGTCCGGCGAATCTTCGTAGCCCTTGAGCTCTTCCACGACGACGGCGCGCTCCTTCGTGAAGTCTTCCTTGGTGAAGAGCGAATCGAAGAGCATCTCGGCCAAAAGGTTCAGCGCGAGCTCGGTCTTTTCGGCCGGCACCCAGGCGTGAAAGCAGGTCAGTTCACGCTCCGTGAAGGCATTCACGTCCCCGCCGAAGCGCTCGAAAAGAAAGGAGAGTTCCTCGGCGGAGTGCTGCGAGGTCCCCTTGAAAAACATGTGTTCGGCCAAGTGGGTGGCGCCGTTCAGCGCGGGGGACTCGTGGCGGCTGCCGCAGCCGACCCACCAGTAGATGGCGGACGAGACGCAGTGGGGGGCGCTTTCGGCGAGCAGCGTGATCTTGTCGCTAATCTTGAGGATTCTCGGTTGCCCCGCCGCTTGCTTCACCACGTCCCGTGTCTATCACGGGGGCGCGGGCCGGACGAGGGGGGCAAAGCGCAGCCGCAGGCGCACCAGAAAATGGTCCGACGGATTGCGCCGTCGAAGTTCCAGGCTCGTCGGGATCGGGAGCGGTCGCCCGAGCTCGTCGCGGTAGCGGTAGACCTCGGAATCGGCCACGAGCCCGCGATGCCCCGACGTGATGAGAATCGAGTCGACGGCTTCCGCGACCGCGGGACCGCTCTCGGGGTGGTGAGTCGCCGTGACCCGGTCGGCCAAGGGTCGGTCGCCCAGCGACAAGGCGTCGGTGAAACGCGACCAAAGCCCGCGGAAAGTGCTTTCGCGGATCAAGTCCCCGTTGAAGTCGCCGCCCACCAAGACGGGGATCTCCTTACCGAACTCCTGCATATAGCGGGCCGCGATCTCGGCCACGCGGTTCGCCTGCGCCTCGCGCAACCATTCCGAATGGACGTCGGCGCTCCGGTAGCCCGGGCTCGTGACCTTGGACTTCAGGTGGACGCCCATGTACACGAAGAGCGGTTTGCCCTCGGGCTTTCCTCGCTCCCGCACGATCATCGTCGGCGGGTCGCGGGTGAAGAGCTTGGACGGGCGCTTGGGGTCCACGGGGTCCGTCCACTTCTCCATGCCGTGGTGCCGCAACTCGATCTCGAAGGGAAGGTCCCGTTTGACGAGGAAGGCCGTCTCGTCGCCGACCTTATCGCTCCGTTGCACCATGAGCACGCGGTAGTGGTCGCGGAGGTACTGGCGCTGAAAGGTTTCGAGCGAATCGTAGCCGCCGACTTCCTGAAGCGCGACGACGTCGAGGTCCGCGTCGCGCAGGACGCGGCCCAGCGCCTCGAGCTTGGCGACGGGCTTGGGCGGGGGGAGCGGAACGTGCGCCGAGCGGGGCAGATGCTCGTAGCTTCCCTCGACGTAAAGCTTTTCCACGTTGAAGGAGCCGAACTCCAGCGTCTTGATGTCGGCGAGGCGGCGGTAAATTTGCGTGGAGGAAGGCGCCGAGGCCAGCAGCTGCCGCAGCGCGGGTCCGCAATTCGCCCGGGCCCCCGAAGGGAATGCCGCGAAAGCCAGCCAAAGGGAAAAGAGGGCACGACGAGCGTAGCGTCCGGCTTCCACGCCTTCTCATCGTCCGGGGGACGGACAAATCGCAGCCCGAACACCAAATAACGATCCGCGCCTCACGGAATCTCCGTAAGGCGCGGATCGTCAAAGAACGTGTACTTCGAGAACGAGATTAATTCTTGGACGGGGGACGCTGATCCGGGGCCGGGCCGCCCGCGGGGGCCGGCAGAGCGGCGCGACGCGAGAGACGGATCTTACCCTGGCGGTCGATATCGAGGACCTTGACCGGGATCTGGTCACCTTCCTGAACGACGTCGGCGACGTACTGGACGCGCTTATGGTCGAGCTCGGAAATGTGCACGAGACCGTCCGTGCCCGGCATAATCTCGACGAAGCAACCGAAGTCCGCAAGGCGAACCACGGTGCCCATGTAGATCTTGCCGATCTCGGCTTCTTCCGTCAGTTGACGGATCATCTCGAGAGCCTTCTCGGCGGCGGCCGGGTCGGTCGAGGCCACGTTGACCTTGCCCTTGTCGTCCACATCCACTTTGACGCCCGTGACGGCGACGATGTTCTTGATGTTCTTGCCGCCGGGACCAATGAGGTCCTTGATCTTCTCGGGGTTGATCTGGATCGAAGTGATACGCGGGGCGTACTTCGAGATGTCCTTCTTGGACTCGTTGATCGCCTTGGTCATCTCACCGAGGATGTGCAGGCGGCCTTGGCGCGCTTGCAGCAAAGCTTGGTGCATGATCTCGCGGCTGATGCCCGTGATCTTGATGTCCATCTGCACGGCCACGAGACCCTTCTCGGTTCCGCAGACCTTAAAGTCCATGTCGCCCAGGTGATCTTCGTCGCCCAAGATGTCGGAGAGGACCGCGACTTTGTCGCCTTCCTTCACGAGACCCATCGCGATGCCCGCGACGGGAGCCTTCGTCGGCACGCCGGCGTCCATGAGCGCCATCGAAGCGCCGCAGACCGTCGCCATCGACGACGAGCCGTTCGACTCGAGCGTCTCGGAGACGACGCGGATCGTATAGGGGAACTTCTCGTAGTCGGGGATGATCTGCGTCACGGCGCGCTCGGCCAAAGCCGAGTGACCGATCTCGCGACGAGAGTTGCCGCCGAAGCGACCCGTCTCGCCCACCGAGAACGGGGGGAAGTTGTAGTGCAAGAGGAACTTCTTGTTGTACTTGCCGCGGACGGAGTCGATGAGCTGTTCGTCTTCGCTCGTGCCGAGCGTGATCGTCACGAGGGCCTGGGTTTCGCCGCGCGTGAAGAGCGCCGAACCGTGCGTGCGGGGCAGGAGACCCGCTTCGACTTCGATCGGACGGACTTGGTCGAAGGCGCGACCGTCGATACGCTGGCCTTTGACGACCGTGTATTGACGCGCGTAGGTCGCCTTCGCCTCTTCGAAAGCGTCATCGAGTTGCTTGACGTAGAGAGCCTTCGCGGCGGCGTCTTCGGGCGCCTTCGCCAAGAACTTTTCCATGACTTCATCATAGGTCTTGTCGAGGGCCGCGTAGCGCTCGGCCTTCACGCGGTTCGCGAAGCCGACGGCGAGACCCGCCTCGGCCGCTTGCGCGACTTCCTTGTAGAGATCCGCGGGCTTTTCCATGCCCTTCCACTCACGCTTGGGCTTGCCGGCCTTCGCGCGGAGGTCTTGTTGCAGCTTGATGAGCGTTTGGATCTGCTCGAAACCGAAGTAAACGGCGCCGAGGAAATCTTCTTCGCTGACCTGCTCCGCGCCGCCTTCGACCATGCAGATCGCCTGCGAGGTCGCCGAGACGAGGACGTTGATGTCGCACTTCTCGAGTTGCGCCGGTAGCGGGTTCACGACGTATTGGCCTTGGTAGCGGCCCACGCGAACCGTCGCGATCGGGTTATCGAAGGGCGCGTCCGAGATGAGGAGCGCGCACGAAGCGCCGAGGCCCGCGATGGCTTCGGCTTCGTTCTCGCCGTCGTACGAAAGCAGCGTCACGACGACTTGCGTTTCGTTGCGGTAGCCTTCGGGGAAGAGCGGGCGGATCGGACGATCCACCATGCGCGCGTTCAGCGTGGCCCAATCGGTCGGGCGCGCTTCGCGTTTGAAGAAGCCGCCCGGGATTTTGCCCGAAGCGTAGAACTTCTCTTGGAACTCGATCGTGAGCGGGAAGAAGTCGATGCCCGGCTTTTCGGACTTGCTCGACACGGCCGTCACGAGCGCCGTCGTCTCGCCGTATTGCACGAGCACGGAGCCGTGGGCCTGCTTCGCGAGACGACCCGTTTCGAGCGTGAGCTTGCGGCCGCCGAAAGTCGTTTCGACGCGGACCGGATTATTGAGAACTCCCATTTGAATCTCCCTCTGTGGACGGAAGCTGCCTTCCGCCGAATAGACCAATCCCTAAAACGCGAGAAGCGGGCTCAAGATACACGTCGGCACTGGCCGACAGAGCCCGCTCGAGAGGTCGTAGGAGTCTTACTTGCGCAGGTTGAGCTCGGTGATGAGCTTGTTGTAGCGCGGAGCGGATTCGAGCTTGAGGTAGTTCAAGAGGCGACGGCGCTTACCGACGAGCTTGAGCAAGCCGCGACGCGAGTGGTGATCCTTCGCGTGGGTCTTGAAGTGCTGGGTCAGGTTGTTGATGCGCGTCGTGAGCAAAGCCACTTGAACTTCCGGCGAGCCCGAGTCGTTTTCGGCGAGGCGGAAGTTCTTGATGAGCGTTTGCTTTTCTTGGGCGGTGATGGACATTTTTCGCTGTTACCTTTTCCTAAAAATTCTTCGAATTCTTTTTATTAACTCGGAAGTTCCTAATCCAATCAGGGGCTTGAATTCAACCCCTTATTCGACGCTTCGATCCGGCGCGAAAGGGTCCGAACGGAAGACCCTGGCGAGGGCCCCCTGCTCGTCCGTGAAGGCCACGCAACGACCGTGGCCGCGCTCGACGAGCAGGCGGTTGGCCGTCTCGGGGCCCTTCGGGCGCCGCCAAAGTCCGCCCCGCAAAAGATCCGCGACTTCGGGCGGTTCGAGCTCGAGAATCGGAAGCAAAGGCGCCAGATCGGCCGCTCCGAGGCTTCGTACGAGGCCTTCGCCCGCGGGCGGCCTTGCCCCCGCGAAGGGACCGATCGAGGTGCGCACGAGGCTTCTGAGCAGCCCCGGATGACCGCAGAGCTCCTGCCCCCAGTCGCGCGCGAGGCATCGGATATAAGTCCCCGAACTCACGCGCACCTCGAAGGACCACCCGACGAAGCCCTCTCCGCTCAAGACGCCCTCCGAACCCGTCTGGGCGCTCGGACCCGCCAGTTCCCGGAGCTCGAGGATCGTGGCGGGCCGAAGCTTCAGCTCGACCTCTTGGCCTTTGCGCGCCAGCTCGTAGGCGCGCTTGCCGTCGACTTTAAGCGCGCTGAAGGCCGGCGGACGCTGCAGAAAATCACCGCGCTTGGCCCCCAAGAACTCCTGCCGAGCCGCCCCTCCCCAGGGACTGCGTTCGGCCGCGCAAGCCTCCGCGAGCGCCGCGCGATCGGAAGCCGGCATCCACGCGAGCTGTCCCTGGAGATCGAGGGTGTCCGAGCTCAAGCCCAGCAGCATTTCGGCTTCGTAAGTTTTCGGAAGTCCGACGAGGGGGGTCAGAAGCTTGGTCGCCTCGCCCGTACCCACCAGCAAGAGACCCTCGGCAAAAGGGTCGAGAGTCCCCGTGTGGCCGATGCCCTCGCGACCGCGTCCCAGACCCAAATCCAGCTTGAAACGCGAAAGCGCCTGGCCCGAAGAGGGGCCGGGCGCTTTCCAAACGAGGTAGAGACCCACTGAGACCGACGAGTCGGATTAAGCCGAAGCCGTCGGACCGTCCTCGAGCGAAGCGCTCGAGGTTTCCACGATAAAGGTCTCGAGGATATCGCCAACCTTGATGTCGTTGAAGTTCTCGACCGAGATACCGCACTCGTAACCTTCGGCGACTTCGCGCGCATCGTCCTTGAAGCGCTTGAGTCCCGAAACCTTGCCCGTGTACACGACGCGACCGTCGCGAATGACGCGGACTTGGTTCGAGCGTTGAACCTTGCCTTTGAGGATGAAGGAACCCGCGACCGTTCCGGCCTTCGAGATATTGAAGACGTTGCGGACTTTCGCGCGACCCGTGACCGATTCCTTGGAAACGGGGTCGAGGAGGCCTTCCATCGCCTTCGTGATATCGTCGATGAGCTCGTAAATGATCGTGTAGGTTTTCACTTCGACGCCGCGCTTTTCGGCTTCGGCTTGGCTCTTCGCGTCCGGACGGACGTTGAAGCCCACGATGAGCGCCTTCGAGGCCGAAGCCAAGAGGATGTCGCTCTCCGAAATGCCGCCGACCGCGGTGGCGAGAATCTTGAGCTTGACCTTCGTCTGCGGGAGCTTGAGCAGCGCCGCTTGGATGGCCTCGGCCGAACCCTTCACGTCCGCCTTGAGGAGGACGGGGAGCTCGCGCAGCTCGCCGGCTTGCATCATCGCGTAGAGCTGCTCGAGCGTCGTCTGACGACCCGAGGTCTCTTCGCGCTTCTGCTCCGCGCGGTGTTCCGCGAGGGCCTTGGCGGCCTTTTCGTCGGCCACGACGTTGAGGCTGTCGCCGGCTTCGGGAACCGCGCCGAGACCGAGGATCTCGACCGGAGTCGAGGGGCCCGCTTCGCGGACCTGTTGGCCCTTATCGTTGATGAGCGCGCGAACCTTGCCCGATTCGGTGCCGGCGACGATATGGTCGCCGACTTTGAGCAGGCCTTCGCGCACGAGGACCGTGGCGACGGGACCGCGACCCTTATCGAGCTTGGCTTCGATGATGGTACCGATGCCCGGACCGTCGGCACGAGCCTTCAGTTCAAGGACTTCGGACTGGAGTTGGAGCATTTCGAGGAGCTTGTCGACGCCCATGCCGGTCTTGGCCGAGACGGGAACGAAGATCGTGTCGCCGCCCCATTCTTCCGAGAGGAGACCGAATTCCGAAAGCTGCTGACGAAGCTTGTCGGGGTTCGCGTCGGGCAAGTCCATCTTGTTCATCGCGACGATGATCGGGACTCCCGCCGCTTTCGCGTGGTCGATGGCTTCGCGGGTCTGCGGCATGACGCCTTCGCTCGCCGCCACGACGAGAATCACGATGTCCGTGACCTTGGCGCCGCGCGAACGCATGGACGTGAAGGCCGCGTGGCCCGGGGTATCGAGGAAGGTGATCTGCTCGACCGGGACGCCCTCGCCGCCATCCTTCGTGGACTTCTTGGCGGCCGCCTTCTCGGCTTTCTTTTCTTTCTTGGACTTCTTCGCGTCGTCACCGGCTTGGGCCGACTGAAGATTGCGGATCGCGTCGGCCACCGTCACCGTGTAGGCGCCGATGTGCTGCGTGAT
>DDRA01000080.1:6455-7200 GCA_002343545.1 Bacteriovoracaceae bacterium UBA2428 | reverse complement strand
GACGTGGCCCATGATCGTGACGACCGGGGAGCGCGGCTCGCCCGTCGCGGGCTCTTCGCCCTCGTGCGCGCCCTGCAGGATCTCTTCTTCGTCGAAGCTGATGTCGCGGGCCTGGTACTGGAACTCGGTCGCGACGAGTTCGATCGTCTCGAAATCGAGGTACCAGTCGGAAGCGCCTTCGACTTCGTCGGGCATTTCCACGCCCAGGCTGCGAAGTTTTTTGATGACTTCGATCGCCTTGACCTTGAGCTGCTCGGCGAGACCTTCGACCGTCATCTCCGTATCGAAGAAGACCGTGCGCTTGCGATCGGAAGCTTGCGTGAGGGCCGTTTTACGCGAAGCCTGGCCGATCGAGAGCTTCTTCTTTTTGTTCGTGTAAACGCGCTCGCGACGCAGGAAGTCCGTGGACTTGAAGGAATGGACTTCCTCGTTCTGCCGGCGGGGGGCCGCCGACGTCTTGCGCTTGCGTTCTTCCTCGGCGAAATCGCGGGCCGAGACCGAAACGGTCGACGTCGTTCCGGGGCGTGCCGGGCCCGTCGACGTGCGACGTTCCACGGCCGCCGCGGACTGCGGAGTCGCTTCTTCGACGATGAGCGGGCGACGCGGGGTCGTGTCGGCCGAAACGACGCGGATCACGCTGTAGCGGGGGCCGCGACGGGGCGGAGCCGCGGGGGCCGCGGGAGCGGCCGGGGCCGGCGCGGGGGTCGCTTCCGTCGGGGCGGCTTCGACCGCCGCGGGCTCGGGG
>DDRA01000080.1:0-6307 GCA_002343545.1 Bacteriovoracaceae bacterium UBA2428 | reverse complement strand
TTCGCTGGGCGAGGCTTCTTGGGTTTCGGGCGCGCTCGCGGCGACTTCCGTTTCGGGGAAACTTTCCTCGACGGGAGTCTCGGCTTCGACGCTCGGCGCGCTTTCGGGTTCGGCGTAGACCGACGCGTTCGCGGACTCCGAAACTTCGAGCTCGGCGTTCGGCGACATCTCCTCACCCTCGCTCGCGGAGCTGCGGCGACGGACCACCGTCGTGACGGCGGGGGCCGAATCGCTCGCCGCGGCGGCGGTCGGAGCCGCGGCCTTGCGGCGAACGACTTTCTTCGTCGCGCCTTCGGCGGGGGCCGCCGTGGGGTTGAGATAGGCGCGGATCTTCGCGACCTGTTCGGCCGTGAGATCCGCCATGTGGTTCTTCACCTTCAGGTCGAGGGGCCGAATCTTATCGATCAGCTCCAAGGCCTTGATGTTCAATTCCTTGGCGAGTTCGTAGACTTTCGTTGTATCCGCCATAGACTCTTTCTTCTGGCTCCCGTTTTGCCCGTGCAAATCCCTTCGAGCGGAATTTACTTAGAGCGCTCCCGAGCGGCCAATTCGGCACGAAGTTTCGCTTCGAGGCTATCGGCCTCGGTCGAAACGACGGCGCCTTCTTCAATAACCGGTTGTTCCATCGGCAAGTCGGCCTTGCCGCTCGCCACGACTTCTTTGGCTTTCGCGACAAGGTCGTTGCCCTTGGCCAGGTCGAAGCCCGGCACGTCGGCAAAAACTTCGCCCGTCGACTCGGCGACGTCGCGAACGGTCTCGAAACCGTTCTGGTAGAGCGCCATCGCGAGCGTGTCGGTCACGCCGGGGATGAGCATGAGCTGGTACTTGGCCGTACCCATGCGCTTGGCCATCTCGGCCTCGGAGACGATGTCGATCTTCCAGCCGGTGAGCAGCGCCGCGAGGCGCACGTTCTGACCGCGCTTGCCGATCGCGAGGCTGAGTTGGTTCTCGGCCACGACGACTTCGATCTCTTTGTTCTCGTCGTCGATGATGACCTTCTGGATCTCGGCCGGCGAGAGCGCGTTGCAAACGAAGCGGGAGATGTCGTCGTCCCAGGGGACGATGTCGATGCGCTCGCCCTTGAGCTCTTGCACGATGTTCTGGACGCGCGAGCCGCGCACGCCGACGCAAGCGCCGACCGGGTCGACGTCCGAGTCGCGCGAGACGACGGCGATCTTGGCGCGGACGCCCGGGTCGCGGGCCGCGTTCTTGATCTGCACGATTTCTTCGCGGATCTCGGGCACTTCGTTGTGGAAGAGCGCGATGAGGTACTCGGGGCAACCGCGCGAAAGGATAATGCGCGGGCCTTTGGGCGTGAGTTGCACGTCGAGGAGGTAAGCCTGGACGCGATCGCCCGGGTTGTAGGGCTCGCCCGGGATCTGATCGCGCAGCGGCATGAAGCCTTCCGTGCGACCGAGGTCGATGATGACGTTGCCGCGGTCGACGCGACGAACGAGACCCGTGATGATCTCGCCCTTACGGTGCTGGAATTCGTTGAAGATGAGCTCGCGTTCGGCGTCGCGGACCTTCTGCACGATGACTTGCTTCGCGGTCTGCGCGGCGATGCGCGAGAGGATCGCGGAGTCGAGCTTGATACCGAGGCTATCGCCCAGGGTCACGCCTTCGTCGAGGTTGCGGGCTTCCGCGATCGAGATTTCCTTGCCCGAGTCGCGCACGCTTTCGACGACGCTCTTGAACTGGAAGACTTCGATTTCGCCGAGGTCCGGGTTGTACTTTGCTTCGAAGTCGTTCAAAGCGCCGTACTTGCGCTTGGCGACCATGAGCATGGCCTCTTCGAGGGCCGTGATGATGAGATTCTTGTCGATGCCTTTGTCTTTGCCGACGGCTTCGATGACCTTGTCGAGTTCGTTGAGATTCATCTTTAACTCTCCTTACGCGCCTCTGCCCTTCGCGTTCGCCTTCTGGTGTCCAGGCTTCGAGCCCTTGCCGGGCTTTTCCTTCTGGATCGACCAATCGCGGACCCACTGGGCGTTTTTGATCAAGTTCAGGGCGACGCGGTGCTCGCCCAGGCTGTCCTCGACGACGATCTCTCCCTTGTCGGAGTCGACCGCGACGAGTTTGGATTCCCAATTCTTGCGGGGTTTCGCGGGCGCCGGCATCGGGAAAGGATCCAGCGTCTGGAAGCGGATCTCGTGACCGACCGCTTCGGCGAAGTGATCCAGGCGGCGGAGTGACGGGCTTTCGCCCGGCGAGCTGATCTGCAAGTCGTAGGCGCCCGGGATCGGGTCCCAGACGTCGAACATGGGGCTCAAGGCTTGGTGGGCGCGGGAGCAGTCTTCGATGCCGATGACGTCTTCGCGCGGGAGCGGGCGATCAAGGATGATGCAGACTTCGCCCGAACTGACTTCGATGTCGCGGAGGTCGTAACCCAGATCGCGCACGACGGGCTCGACGAGACCAATAAGTTTCGCCTCCAGCTCCGATTTGCGGATCGTATTCGACGTCAAACGCGTTTCCACCCTTATGTTCAAGACCTCTCAGACAGACCTCTCCGGCCGCTTTCCGATGCCCTTCGGCACCGGAAAGCCCCTCTAGCAGACGAATTTTCCAGGAAAAAAAAGGCCTGAAACTTCCGCTCACTAAGCCCGAGGGGACTTTAGGAACGCGCCGTTTTAAACAGAGATTTTAGGATGAGGCAAGTCCAAAGGAGCGCGGAATCTAAGATTTCCAGGACTTAGATCCTTTCTTAGCGAAATCACGGAGAGTCGGCAAGGCGTGAGCTCAACGTCCCGAAGTATTGCGCGTGAGGGAGCGTTTCGTATCCTCGTCCTGCGTCGCGAGCGGTTTGCCGAGGTAGCTGCGCGCAAAAAGAAGGGCCGAGCGGCTCGTCGATCCCGAAACTTTGCGTGCTTCCAAGCACCAGCCCACGATCACGCGGTCGTCGATGCTGCCGACCTTCGCGTTCTTCGACACGTCGGCCGCTTCGTGGCCGAAGTAAGGCAGGACGCCGTTCGCGAGATCCGTAGGAACGGGCTCCGAAGAAATCGTCTGCGATTGCCAGCCGAAGCGTACGTAGGTGTCCATGGAGTCGAAGGAGTCGGGGACCCAAAGGATCGGGAACGGATCCGCCACGCCTTCCACGATGCCCGGCGTACCCGGCAGCAAGCCCGCCGCCTTGATGAGGCCGGCGCGCAAGTAGCCGCCCGTGTAACCGTTCGAGGAGCTCGGGAGCGGCGTCGCCTCGTCCACGAGCGTGAGGCCCGTGAGCGCCGTGTTGCCCGGATCAAGGCCGACGACGGTGTCGCCCGAAACCTTGCAACTTGCCGGCGATCCGGCGGTGATCCCTCCCCCCAGGAGGTCCTTCGTCACGACGTCCGAGAAAGTGGGCTGACCGCTGCTCGCGTCGAAAGAGAAGCGAGCCGTCGTGACGGTGGCCTTCAGCACGCTGATCGACCAAGTCACCGAGACGTTCTTGCTTTGGCTCGCGTCGAAGACGAGTCCGCCCTTGGAGACGTGCGGCTGAAAGCCTTGAACGTAGACCGGCAAACCCGCGACTTTCGAAGCGATATTGTCGTTCACCGAAGCGCAGCCCGCGGCGGAGTTTTCGAAGCAGGTCGTTCCGAGGCTACCGTCCGTGAAGGTCAGGAGCTCGATCATCATCGAACCGCCGTTGCGGGCAGGGCCGGACTCGGAATGGCTGCGCCAGGTCTTCGGCCAGCTTAGCTCCATGCCCACTTCGACGTCGCCGCCGGCGGGCGTAGTCGATCCCGTCTTGCCCGTGCCCAGGCAAGCGGTGAGACCGACGAGGGAAGCCAGGCCAACCACGTAGGAACGAATGAAGCCTTTCATCGCCCTTTCAGTTTAGCCGCCGCGGGGCCTCAATCGCGTTAAAGTCTGGTTAATCGGATCGTTCCGACGCGATCTTCAGGGGAAGCTCCGAAGCCGCCGATAAGAAGCCCATCCTGTTTCCAAGAAGGAGTTTCGCCATGCGCTACGCCCTGCAAATCGGTTTCGGCCTTGCGAGCCTCACAAGCGGGGCGTCCCAAGCCGCGAGTCGGATCGAGTACGGGACGACTTACAGCCGCCTCGCCCATTTTCGGGTCGGCCACGCCCACGTTCTCGTCGCCGCGCCCGACCAAGCGCTGGGTTCCGCCGAAATCGAGACGAAGTTCCGCGGCGGAAACCGAGGAAGCGGTACCATGCGCCTCTTGTCGACGGCCTTCGGCAATCCGGGCGGCGGGCGCGGAAGCCCGGCCGCTCCCTACGAGGATTTTTCGAAGCCGGAGAAGCTCTACGCTAAGCTCCAGAAACAACATCCCGGACGCCTCATCCTTTCGGCCCGAGCGGCCGGCTCGAACCGAGTCACTTACTACGGCGCGACGGAGACGGAGTTGGCGCTTCAGTTCCCGGAGCTCACGCCGGACGGCGACAAGATCGTTTTACCGACGGCCTTCGATCGGGACGCCTTCAAGCGGTTCGTCGAAGCGAACCCGGCGCTCGCCGAGCTGCTCAAGCAAAGCGAAGGCGGCCGCCGTGCCCTCGCGGGTCAACCCGAACTCGTTCGGCTTCGTTTGGCCGACGAGACCACGGGGCGCGTCGACGCCGAGACGCTCCCCCAGCCCGAGCTCGTCGGCTTCGAAAGGCGGCAGGCCGCGCTCATCCAGTTCATGAAGCCCGATTCGTCGCTTTACCCGGCCTGCGACCAAGCCGTGCGCCCTTTGCTAGAGGTCCCGACGGGCGACTACACGGTCCTCGCGAAGCTCGACGTCGGCAATTTCGACGAAGTCGCCGTCGCGTACCGCAGCGAAGGAAAGCTTCAGTACAAATCCGAAGCGCACGTCCCCGATGACTTGACCGAAGCTCCCGCCTATCCCGAGGAGTCGGTCTCCTTCGTCGGACTGCAGGAGAAGCAGATCGTCATCACGGCGCCCGTCGCGCTCGTCAAAGGCCAATGCCTCGCGCCGAGCGCGGAGTCCTTTCGCAAAGCGATCGAGATCGGGGTGGCCAAGGCGAACGCCCAGCTCGAGGACCAAATCGAAGCGTTGAAACAACGGATCAACAAAACGAAGGACCCCGCGAAGCCTTAACCTCGCGGGTGACGATTACGCTTAGCGGCGATCCCAGGGGAAGACGGGGCGACTCGAGTCGCGACGCTGTTCGATCACCTCGAGGCCGCAGAAGCGCTTCGGCTGGCGGGTCGGGAAACCGATCGCGCCGCGCGCGCCCGAGACGTCGAGCTCCGTGCAAGCCCCGACGTTCGCGAATTCGCGGCTCAAGTCGATGCGGTGCAGGCTGACGCGGATCTGGTCGAGGGTCGACTCGGCGTTGAGGCGCTCGAGACGAGCTTCGCGCAGGCGACGCGACTTCTCGAGGACTTCCAGCAAACCAACGAGGCCCAAGCGGTAGCGGGTGACCGCGTTGTCGAGCACGCTCTGCTGATCCCGCTCGGCGGCGGTCGCTTCGGCGAGACGAGCCTTGACCTCGTCCGCGCGCGAGAGACCGGCGTCGACGATACGGCCGAGCTCAAGCTCGATCTCGTTCATGCGGATTTGGATTTCGCGCAAATTCTTGTCAGCCAGTTGCACCGACGGAATGAGGTCGAGACCGAAGTTGAGGCCGAGGCCGCCCGAGACGACGTCGAAGGCGGAGCCTTGACCGCGCGTGTCGCTACCGATGCCCGAGGAGAAGTTCGACGAGAGGCTCGACCGCGACAGCCAACCAAAGACCTTGCTCCAGCGCGCCTGCTCGGACGCCTTTTGCAGGTACCAAGCTTGCGACATCTCGACCGATCGCTTGAGGGAACGCGACACGGCCGCGGACTTGCCGAGTGACTCGAGGGCGCTCGCCGGAACCGTGCTGCGCGGGAAGCGAAGCTTCGAGGTGACCTTCAGGCCGAGGGTCTTGCGAAGGGTCGCGAATTCGTCGGCGATGAGCTCGCGCACCTTGCGCAGACGGACGCGGGCGAGCGAGGCTTCGGCGCGGGCGACGCGAAGGTCGTCGGCATTGATACGGCCGGCGTTGAAGGCCGCTTCGGTCACGTCGAGGATCTCTTCGGCGACGGCGACTTCTTCTTCGAGGATCGAGTGGATGCGAAGATCGTTGATGACGGACGCTTGGACGGCCCAAGCCGAAGCCATCTGATTCAGTTTGATCAAGCGAAAGCCGGCTTGGTCGGCCCCCAAGAGGTTTTCCTGGCGGAAGAGCTCGAACCAGTTGGCCGGCACGAGGAAGGGCAAAAGCATCTCGACGTTGCCCAAGATGAAGCCCGGGTTCGCGAGCGAGTCGAGCGCCACGCCCAAGTTGAGCGAAGGCAAGAGGCGCGCGCGCGCGATGTTCAAGGTATCTT
>DDRA01000112.1 GCA_002343545.1 Bacteriovoracaceae bacterium UBA2428 | reverse complement strand
AGCGGCAAGGACAGCATGAAGAACAATTCGGCGGACTTCGCGGCGCCGCAGACGCTCGTCGTGAGCGTGGGCGCTTCGGCGCGCAGCCGTACCTTGGCGCCGGCGGGTTTCTTCTCGCGGGCGAACGACGTGCTCTTCATGATGCGTCCGCTCCGCGCGAGCCTTCGCGATTCCCTGTGGGAACGGGCGCTCGACGCCCGGGCGCCCGCGTCCTTGCGCGGGCCCCACTTACGCGCGGACGATTTGGCCGGGGAAGAGCGCGAGCTCGCTTCGCTCGTCGAGCAACTCCGCGAGCGGCACTCGACGATGTCGGATGCCGTGGCCGGCGGACTCCTGCGTTCGGCCAAGGACATTTCGGAGGGCGGCCTGCTGGCCGCCTGCTTCGAAATGAGCCTGGGGCGCGGGCTCGGGATCTTCTTCGAACGGGATCTGGGCGATACGATGCTTTGGCTCGGCGAGGGCTTCGGCGGCTACGTCTTCGGCGTCGATCCGCATCTCGCGGGTCGGGTGGAGCGCTTGCCGGGCGTGGAGAGACTGGGGGTCGTCGTGAACGTTCCTCAGCTCCGCTTCAAGAACGGCGAAAGTCTGGATATCGTGGAACTGCGCGACGCTTACGTACGTCGCGGGGAAGAGGGGTTCTTCGCGTGAGACGGGTTTACGTGCTGCGGGGCGAGGGCATCGAGTGCGACCGCGAGTCGGCGCGTTTCTTCGCGGATCCCCGTTTGGCGTGCGAGGTTCGGGATCTGCCGCTGCCGCGTCTGTCGGCGCCGGGTTTCGACCTTCGTCGCGAAGCCCGGGCGGGCGACCTTTTTTTCCTGCCGGGCGGTTTTTCTTTCGCGGACCACTTCGGTAGCGGTCGCTTGCTCGCGGTCGAGCTCAAGCGCCTGGGCTTCTTCGAGGCTTGCCTCGATGCGGGCGCGCACCTGATGGGCGTTTGCAACGGATTCCAGATGCTCGTCGAGGCCGGGCTCTTCGGCGAGGGCGTCAAGCTCCGTCACAATCGGCTGCCGTCGGGACGCTCGCACTTCGTGAACCGTTGGGTGAAATGCGAATCCCCCTGGAGCGAAACGCCGCTCACGTTGCCGGTGCGCCACGGCGAAGGCCGCCTCGAACGCGCGGGGGCCCGCTGGGAGGAAGGCGTCGAGCCTTGCCTTTTCTACCGCGACCCGGTCTTCGCGAACGGGAGCGTCGACGAAGTCGCCGGCTTGTGGGCCGCGCGCGGGCGCAGCCGCGTCCTGGGGCTCATGCCGCATCCCGAGATCGCCGCGCGGCCGCTCCAGAATCCCGACGTTTTCGCGGCCGAGAATTTTCCGCAGTTTCGCGAAGCCCTCGAGACGGGCGAAGGCGACGGCCTTCGTTTCGTCCGGGCCGCGTTGTCCCGCATGCCCGACGAGGGCGGAGCCCATGGTGTTCGTAATCAAGAAGGAGCGCGTTCGTGACGGATCGTAAGTTGAGGGAATTGGCGCTGGTCTCGGCCTCGGACAAGGAAGGCATCGGCAGTATCTGTCGCGCCCTGCAATCGCTCGGTTACGGACTCGTGGCCACGGGCAAGACCCGCCTGACCCTCGAGGCCGAGGGGCTCGAGGTCATGGACATCTCGGACCTCACGCAGGAGCCCGAGCGCTTCGAAGGCCGCCTCAAGACGCTGCACCATAAGATCCTGGGCGGCATCCTCTACCGCCCCGACAAGGACGCGGAAGAGTGGCCCTACGACTTCCGGATCGCCGCGGTCGTCTGCAATTTCTATCCCTTCGAGGAAATGGCTCCGCGCTGCGACGACGTGGACGCGCTCATGGAGTGGGTCGACATCGGCGGGCCGACGATGGTTCGCGCGGCCGCGAAGAACCACGAGCACGTGCTCGTCTTCACGAAGGCCGACCAGTACAAGCGTTTCATCGCGACGCCCGATGAATCGAAGGCGCGACTTCGCCAGCGTTTCGCGCTCGAGGCTTTCGACCTCGTCGCGCGCCTCGACGAGCAGATCGTGCGCCACTTCCAGTGGAAGTACATGAACTCGCCGTCGCTCTCGCCGGCGGTCACCTACGGCGAGAATCCCCAGCAGAAGGCGAGCTTCCTCGCGCACCGGCGCGCGGGCCTCAAGTTCTACGGCAACTTCAGCTACAACAACCTGCGCGACGCCGAAGGTGCGCTGCGCTTCGTGCTGCCCTTCCGCGGGCCCGCCGTCTCGGTGGTCAAGCACCAGACCCTCTGCGGCGCGGCCGCGGGCGTGACGGGCGCCGATCCCGACAAGGTCTTCGAATGGGCCTGGGAAGGCGATCCGGTGTCACGCTTCGGCGGTATCCTCGCGCTGAACTTCGAGCCTTCGAAGTCCGTGACCGAAGTCCTCGCCAAGAAGTTCGTCGAGGTGCTCGTGCTGCCGCGCACGCCGGCCAACGAGGAGTGGGCCGCGGAACTGCACCTCGCCAAACCGCGTATTCGCATCGTGCTCGTCGAAGCCGGGCATTTCGGCCGCCACCCGCAGTACGAGGAACGCCACGACGGATTCCTGGGCGCGCTCGTCCAGGAGCCCGACACGATCTCGATGGAAGAGACGGACATCGACCCGGCCAAGCTCTTCTTCGCCTTCGGCGAGTGGGCCGCGGCCTGCTCCAAGTCGAACGCCATGGTCATCGCGGGCAGCGACGAGGCGAACGGTCTTTGCTACTTCGCCGGCGCGGGGCAAGGCCAACCGAACCGCGTCGAGGCCCTCGCGAAGCTCGCCATCCCGCGGGCCAAGGATTTCGCCGAACGCCGCCAGGTCTCGCTCGAGAACCTCGTCTGCTTCAGCGACGCCTTCCTTCCCTTCGAGGACGCGCTCCAGGAACTTCACAAGGGCGGCCTGCGCGCGCTCGTGCAACCCGGCGGCTCCAAACGCGACGACGAAGTCGCGAACGAAGCCCGCCGCCTCGGCATCCGCATGATGATCCGCGGTCAACGCCACTTCTGGCACTAAGAGCTTCTAAGGAGACGACGATGGCCGCAAGCGATGCTTCGGACTACAAATCCTCGGGGGTCGACATCGACGCCGCCGATTCTTGGGTCGAGCGCATCTCGGCCCGCGTGACCGCGCGTTCCTCGGCCGAGCTCGCCAAGCGGCTCGTGACGGGCGTGGGCGACTACGCCTCGGTCTACGCGCTGAGCGATCAGCAGTGGGTCGCGACGAGTTGCGACGGCGTGGGCACCAAGCTCCTCTGGACGGCGGCCGGGCTCGGCCGCCCCGAGGATCTCGCGCAGGATCTCGTCGCGATGAACGCGAACGACGTGCTGTGCGTGGGCGCGCGTCCCACGCTTTTCCTGGATTACCTGGCCGTGGGTTCACGCCGTCTGCTCGAGGAAGGCGCCACGCTCGCGCGCTTCATCGACGGGCTCGTGCAAGTCTGCGCGGAGTCCGGCCAACTGCTCGTGGGCGGCGAGACGGCGCAGATGCCGGATCTCTACCCCGACGGCGGCTTCGACATGGCGGGATTCTCGGTGGGCTTCATGTCCCCGAGCGAGCGTTTGGGCGTCGAGCGCGTGCGCCCCGGCGCGGAAGTCTGGGGCTGGGCCTCGAACGGTCCGCACTCGAACGGTTTTTCGCTGCTGCGCAAACTCTTCGACACGAAGGCCGACGCGGACTTCATCCGCGAACATCTCATGGGAGCGACCAAGCTCTACGTGCGGCCCTTCGACGAGCTTCGTCGCGCCCTGGGCGAAGCGGGTCGCGAGGCTTTGCAGGCCGCCTATCACATTACGGGATCGGGCCTCTTGAATTTGCTCCGGGCACAGCCCGCCGGGCGTCAGATCGGCTTTGATCTCTCGGAGTGGCCTTCGGAAGATCCGCTTTGGATCCAAGTCCTCGCGCGCCGCTCGGGGCTCGGGGCCAAGCAGCTCTTCTCGACCTTCAACATGGGCTGGGGATTTCTGGTCGTCTTGGACCCCGCGTTTAGCCAAAGTCGAAGATCTTTGTTACAGTCATTGGAGTTGAAACCCTTGGGCCGCGTCATTTCCGAGCCGGAAGTTCGCGTTCGCGGGGTAGTACTCCGGTAGTGACGCACGGCGTTCTTGCCTGCGATCCCAATCGGGAGCGGGCAGGAGGTCGTGCAGTCCATGGATATCAAGAAACCGAGCGACGCCTTTCGCAGCTTCTTGGACCGAGCCGAGGAAGACGGCTGGATCGCCGGCTACAAATGGTACTCCTCGGAAAGCTTCGTGCTGCTCAAGGACAAGATGGGCCCCCCGAAAGAAGACCACATCCGCGCGTCCAAGCGCGGAACCGACGGCGTTTGGTGGGTTTGCGATATCGAACCGCACTACGGAACTTCCATCGGCGCGGACCTCGAGATCCTTTTGCCCCGGCCGATCCTGGACCAGCCCGAGCGCATTTTGAATCGGCTCGGCATGTCGCGCGGAGCCGCCCCCAAAGTCATCATCGAAGAATGGAGCGCGCGAAACGCGGCCTTCAAGGCCCTCGCGCCCGACAACAGTCGCGTGCTGCTGAGCCAGTTCCGTCGCACGGCCCCGGGCACCTACACGGTCTACACGCCGCAGGGCGATCGCTCCGTTCAGGTCCGCACGATGTGGTCGACGAAATGGGTTTTCTGCCTGGCTTGGCGTTCGCAAACCTGATCGCGAGCCGCGCGACCGTGCCGGGGGAGGCGTATGAGTTCCAATAAGGTTCTGCTGACCGGGGCTACGGGCTTTCTCGGGAGCGAGGTCGCGGCGCGGCTTCTCAAGACGCGACCGTTCGAGTCGATCGTGCTGCTGGGGCGCCGGCGTCCCAAGGTCGCGGGCTCTCTGCTCGCGCTTCGTCTGGCCGAGCACGGGCTCGACCCCCGACTCATCGAGAAAGTGAGCTTCGTCGAGGCCGACTTTGGGGACGAGTCCGCCTTCCGCGCGGCGCTGCGGGGACTGGGGCCCGAGCTCGACGGCGCGGCGGTCGTCCACATGGCCGCGGTCATCCACCGACAAGGCAGCGTCCAGGAGCAGACGCGCGTGAACGTGGGCGCGACGGACGATCTCGTCGATTGGTGCAACGAGCGCGGCGGCAAGTTCGTCTTCATCAGCTCCGTGGTTTGCTTCGGCGGGAGCGACACGCCCGTCGTGCGCTCCGAAAAGGACTTTCCCGAGGTGACCGGACCGGGGCACCGTTTCGATTATTTCCGCACCAAGCACGAAGCCCACATGCGCGTGCTCAAACGCTCGCGCAAGCCGGCCGTGTTCTTGTGCCCCGGGATCGTGCACGGGTCGCTCGAAGGATTCAAGGATTCGCGCGGGCACCTGAAGGCTTTGCGCGAAGGACGTTTGAGCCTGGCGCCGAGCGGCGGCGGGAACTTCGTCGGCCTCGATCGGGTCGCGCAGGCGACCGTCGACGCGGCCCTGCGCGAATCGCCCGCGCGGGTCGAGACCCGTCTGCTCGTGGACCGCAACATGAGCTACCTCGACTATTTCCAGCTCTACGTGAACCTCGCGCGCGGCGCGCAGGCGCAGAAGATCCGCGCCGTGCCGCGCTTCGCGAGCCTCGCGGCCCGCGCGCTGCAAGGAGCGCTCGACGCGAGCGGTGGCCGCATCGGCTTCGTCGAGGGGCTCGCGCAAGGATCCTACTGGTTGCACTTCGAGTCGGAGCACGCGTTGCCGCCGACCATGGGACTCGAGGCCGCCTTGAAGGCTTCGCTCGATCTTCCGGGGGGAATGGAATGAATCGTTTGACGGCAATCGCGTTCGCGCTGGCGTTCTCGACTTCGGCCTTCGCACAGGAAGCGCCTCGCTCGCCCGACGCGAGCGGCACGGAACTGCGCGCGACGCCGCTGCGCAACCGCGTCGAGGTTTTCGCGTCCCCGCGTCTGGCGGGTCGCCCGGCGGGTTACCTGGACGCCGACGCCGAAGTCGAGGTTTCGGGCCGCACGGCCGACGGCCGGGGCGTGCAACTCATCGTTTCGCGCCGGGGGGGCGAGCGCGTGAAGGTCTTCGGGCGCGCGCGGGATTTTCGCTTCCGCCGCGTCGAAGCCGAGCGCGAGATCGAGCGTTTGCCCGTCGTCGACGTGGGACCGGGCGCGGAGCCCGAACGCGCGCACGAACGCGAAGACGAAGCCGTCGAACCCGAAGCGAACGAAGAATCCCACGCCCGTCGCCGCGACCGTTGCCGTCTCGCGAAGCCTTGGGGCTTCGGCGCGAGCTTCGGCGGCTACTCGGCGGGCGGCGACACGACGGCCACGGTCTCGGGCGACATCCGCTACGCTTGGTGCACGTGGACGGAAACGGTGCTCGGTCTCGATTTGGGCTTCGGCTCGGATTTCCTGGTGGGCGCGCGCGCGGGTCAACGCTTCTACGCGACCTTCGACAGCTTCCGCCCCTTCGTGCACGCGGGCTACCGCATCTTCGACCTCAGCCGTTCGGAATCCTCGGCGCTCGAGCTCGGCGGCGGCTTCCAGATCGCGTACGGCGGCGGCAGCTACTTCGAGATCCAGGTCCTCTACCTCTGGAACACGCTCTTCAACAAGACGAACGGCGCGAACGCCTGGGTCTTCGGCGGCGGCAGCGGCATCCGCTTCTGACGTTCCTCCGGATTTGTCCCGTAAAGGTTTACAACTTGAGCGGGGGCGAATCCCGGAGCGCGTTCCGGAAGGGTGTTCCTGCCCGGGAAAATCTTCCCCAAAAGATTGTAAACGGCTTTCGGGACAGCCTTTAGCCGCGTTCGCGGGTGATCGCGAGGATCTCGACTTCGGTGTCGCCCTTGGGGCGGCGGAAGAGGACGACGTCGCCGACGCGTTTGCCCAGCAGCGCGCGACCGAGCGGCGAGGAGAAGGTGATGCGGCCCGCTTTGGGGTCGATCTCGTCTTCGCCCACGAGCTGGTAATGGCTTTCTTCGCCCTCTTCGTCGACGACGTGGACCCAGGTGCCGAAGCTGACCTTGTCCGTGGCGACCTTCGCGGGATCGACGACCTCGACGTCGTCGAGGCGCTTTTGCAGGAAGCGCAGGCGCCGGTCGATCTCGCGCAGCCGGCGTTTGCCGTAGATGTACTCGGCGTTCTCCGAGCGATCGCCCATGGCCGCCGCGACGTTCACGGCCGCCACGATCTGCGGGCGTTCTTCGTTCAGGAGCTTGAGCAGCTCGCCGCGTAGGCGCGCGAAGCCCTCGGGCGTCAGGTAGTTCTTCGACATCAGACGGGAACCTGGGCCGCGGGGTCGAGCAGCTTGCCCTGCAGGAGGCTCGCGTAATACGAGGCGCCGCGGGCGAGCTCTTCGTGCGAGCCGTCCTCGATGAGGCGTCCGCCGCGGAAGACGAGGATGCGGTCGCAGTCGCGCAGCGTCGCCAGGCGGTGCGCGATGATGAGGCAGGTGCGGCCGCGCATGGCTTTCTCGACCGCGCGGCTGATGAGGGCCTCGAAGCCGGGGTCGATGTTGGCCGTGGCTTCGTCCAGGATGAGGATGGAGGGATCGCGCAGCAGGATGCGGGTCAGCGCCACGAGCTGGCGCTCGCCGAGGCTCAGGTTCGCGCCCTTATCGAGGATCTCCGTGTCGAGGCCGAGGCCCGAGCGTCGGAAAACCTGGGTGAGGCCGGTTTCCCGCGCGGCTTCGAGCAGGCGCTCGTCCGAGAGGGCGCGGCCACCGGCGAGGTTCTCGCGCAGCGTGCCCTTGTAGATCGTCACGTCCTGCGAAACGAAACCCATGGAATCGCGCAGCGAGGAACGCTCGAAGTCGCGGATGGGGCGCCCGTCGAGTCGGATCTCGCCGCCCTGGAACTCGTAGAGACGCGCGAGGAGCGCGACCGTCGTCGTCTTGCCGCTTCCGGTCGTGCCCGCCAGGCCGATCTTCGCGCCGGCGGGGATGCGGAAGCTGACGTTTTCGAGTACGGGGCGCTTGGGGTCGTAGCCCATCGTCACGCCGTCGAACTCGATCTCCCCGCGCGGGTGCCGCGCGACCACCGCGCCGTCGGCGCCCAGGGTCACGCTTTCCTCGTCTTCGCGCAGGAAAGTCGCCACGCGTTCGGCCGACGTAAAGGCGGCTTGGATCGTGTGGATTTCCTGCGCGATGTTCGCGACGGGGCGCGAGACGCGCTCGCAGTAGCGCACGAAGGCGACGAAGACGCCGAGCGTGAGCGCCCCCGCGAGCACGCGCGGCGCGCCCACGGCGAGCAACACCATGAGCGGCATCGCGCAGAGGATTAGGATGAGGGGGCGCGACCATGCGTTCGTCCAGTTCGCCATGAGGGCCGCGTCGAGGTGGTGGTAGACGACGCGGTCCACTTCGCGCTGCGACCACGCTTCGACGCCGAACGAGCGGATGACGGGCAGGCCGTTCAGGAACTCGTTGAGCTTGGCGTTGATCGCGCTGTTGCGGCGGGCGAACTCGCGGTTCCAGCGCCGCACGGGCCCGCGCACGGCCACCGCGAGGAAGGGCGTCGGCAGGATCGCGGCCGTCAGCAAAAGGCCGAGCTTCCAATCCGTGAGCATCATCCCCAAGAGGGCCACGGCGAAGGTGATGACCGCGGAGAGCAGCCGCGCGAGCGTGCCGCTGAAAAAGTCTTCGAGCCCTTCGACGTCGTAGGTCAAGCGCGTGACGACGCGGCCGACGGGCTGGCGGTCGAAGTAGGACATCGGGAGGAGATCGAGTCGCGCGAAGAGCGCCTCGCGGATCTGCAGCAGCGAAAGGCTCGCGGCCTCGGCGAGGCGTCGACGTCCGTAGTAGGTCACCGCCACGGCCAGCGCTTCGGCCAACAGCACGAAGCCGCCGATCACGAGGGCGTAGTCGCGCCGCCCGCGCTGCAGGCCTTCCTCGACGAGCAGCCCGAGAAGGCGGGCCGAGACGACGGCGAAGGTTCCCGAGAGCACGAGGAGCAGGAGCGCGAGCGCGATGCGCGGGCGCAGCCCCTTCGTGAAGCGGAGCAGGTAGAAGAAGGAGCTCGAGTCGGCCGTCGTCTTGGATTCGTCGGCTTCGAGGAACTGACTCATGCCGTCGCCTCCACGCCCTCGAGGCGGATCAGGCGGTGGCAGTAGCGGAGCGTGGAATCGCGGTGGGCGACCCACAGCAGCGTGCAATGCTTGAGTTCGCGGTCGAGGTTGCGCAGGATGCGCTCTTCCGTGACGGTGTCGACCGCGCTCAGGCAGTCGTCGAGCAAAAGGACCTCGGGCTTCGCGGCGAGCGCGCGCGCGATCGTGAGACGCTGCTTCTGTCCGCCCGATAGGTTAAGTCCCCATTCGCCGAGCGGCGTATCGAGACCCTTCGGGAAACCGCGCGCGTCTTCGGAAATACCCGCGATGTCGAGATAGTGCCAGATTTCCTCGTCGCTCATCTCGCGGTCGAGCGAGAGATTGGCGCGGATCGTGTCGGCGAAGAGGAAGGTCTTCTGCGGGACGACCTTGATGACCGAACGCAGGTGGGCGTGGGCGTACTCGCGGATCTCGCGGCCGCGCAGGTCGACGCGCCCTTCGTAGCCGCGCTCGAGGCCCGCGAGGATCTGGAGCAGCGTGGATTTGCCCGCGCCGATGGGACCCATGATGCCGACGCGTTCGCCGCTTTCGATGCGGAAGCTGAGGCCTTCGATGACGGGACGTTCGCGCCCGGGGTAGGCGAAGCGCAGGTCGCGGACTTCGTAAACGGGGTCGGTCGCCTTCGCGGTCGCTTCGCCGCCGGTGCGGAGCAGCGGGGCTTCGGCGGCATGCCAAAGATCGGCGACCCGGCGGAAACTCGTGAAGGAGCGCTGCCACTCGCTGATGATCGTGCCGAGCTCGATGAGCGGGCCCTGGATGAGCAGCACGTAGCTCTGCATGGCCACGAAGGCGCCGATCGTCATCTCGCCCGCGAGCACCTTGCGGCTGCCCAAGACGATCAGGACGGCGAGGCTCAGGAGCGGCGCCACGCCGGTGACGGGAATGAAGGAGAGCGCGGTCTTCTGGACCTCGAAACGCTTGTTGCGGTAGTCGCGCGCGGATTCCGTGAGCCTTCCGATCCAGAAGGCGGAGGTACGGGTGAGTCGTTGGAGCCGGACGGATCCCACGGCCTGCGTCGCGAGGTCGGTCAAGTTCGAGAGCGAGCTCTGCGCTTCGTCGTGCTGCCGCGATTCCTTGCGCGCGAGGCGATCCATGATGACGGGCAGCACGGGAACGACGACGAGCGCCCACATCGTGAGCTCGACGTCGATCGTGAGCATGAAGAAAAGATTGAAGATGATGAGAAAGATGAAGTCGATCGTGCCGACGAGCGTGAAACCGAAGATGAAACGCGCCGTCTGCGCGTCGCCCGCGGCGACGTTCATGATCTCGCCCGGCGAGAGGTCCGTCTCGAGACGTTCCTTCGGCAGGAAACGCACGCGGTTCCAGAGCAGCGAGCGCATCTTGGCGGAGACTTCGTGGGTCTGGCGGCCGAGCGTGACGCGCCAGAGCACGCGGCAGACCGCTTGCACGACGAGCACGAGCGCGAAGAAGGCCACGAGTCGCGCGACGTCGAGATCGCCCTTGGAGACGCCGTCGATGGCGTGCTGCACGATCTTCGGGACGACGGATTCCGTGATGTTCGTGCCGATCACGCTGAGCGCGCCGAACGCGTAGATCCAGCCGAAGCGACGGATGTGGCGGAGCCAAATCTTCGCGGGCCGCGCGCCGTTCAGCGCGCCCTCAAGGACTATGTCATTTCGGAGGGAAGACATCGGAAACGCGCGGATACTAGCCCTGCGTTTGTCGGCATGCACGGCGCGCCGCTTCAAGTGCCCTGATTTGCAAAGACTCTTCGTTTATGGGAATTGATTTATGGGGAGTTCAATAGGGAGGGCACTATGAAGAAGACCACGTCTTCTGCCGTCAAGCGACCGGGCAAGGGTTCGCGCGCGGCAATGGTCGTCGCCAAGCCGACGACGCTCGTCGCGGCCAAAGCGACGGCAAAGTCCATTCAGAAGAAGCCGCTACGTCAGCAAGTGGTGGCACGTCCGGGCAAGGCGGCTCGTTCGCCTTCGGGCGTGACGTCGCTGACGTCGGCGCAACTGAAGGACCTCGACGCGAAGTTGCATCGTCTCAGTCGGGAGCTGAGCGAAGCGATCGCCGCGAAGACCTTTCAGTTCAACGCCGTCGAGACGACGGAAAGCCTTATCAAGGGAGACGACGCCGAAGTCGCCGAGAAGCAGCGGACGAACAACGCCGCCCTTCAGGAGCTTGATATCCTCAAGCACCGTCTCATCCTCGTGAAGCGGGGCATCGCCAAGATCAAGGCGGGTGTCTACGGGATCTGCGAAGAGACCGAGGAGCCGATTGGCTTCGAGCGTCTCAACATCGTTCCCTGGGCGCGCTACTCGATCCACGTGCAGGAAATCCGCGAGCGCAAGCATCGCGAGTTCCGGCGCAGCAAGCTGCACGCCGAGCTCTGATCAGTTCGCTTCCTTCGCGAGAAGGTTCCGGAAGCCGAGGTCCACGTCGTGGGCTTCGGCTTCCGCCATTTTGACGAGTCGCCGCGCGAAAGTGGGATGTCCGCGGAGCAAGAGCGCGATGCGCGCGGTCTCGGCGGCGCCGAGGGATTCGCGGTCCGCGTCTCCCCAGCTGCGTCCGACCGCCGCGAGAAAATCCGCCAGCTCCTTGGCCGAGGCGTAGCCGTCCGCGGGGGCTTTGAAGCGCGGGGCGAAGTCCGTCGCGGCGTTTTTCCCCTCGAGCAAGGCGCGCGCGTAGGCTTCGACGACGCTCCCCGCTTCGTAGTCGCGCCACGATTCGAAACGCGCGCGGACGAGGCCGGCCGTCTCGGCGCGAACGAGGTCGAGCCACCAGGGGCGTTTTTCCTCTTTCTCGCGGGCGCCCCAAAGCAACGGCGAACGATCTTCGCCGGGGATCGAAGGATGCGTGGGCTCCGCGAGCATCGCGAAGGGTTTGGCGCGCGCGAGGGTCGATGTGCGAACTTCGGGCGCGAGCGAGACGAAGAAGGCCCAGACCGAAGCCGAGGCGGTCTTACGAGCCGCGGCGTCCAGGCGTTGGCTGCCTTCGCGCACGCTCAGGTTCGTGGCGGGCGGATGGATGGCGGGCCGCGACGAAGAACAAGCCGCGAGGCCGAGGGCGGCGCCCACAAGAAGTCCGAGGATTTGCTGCGGGGTCCTGTCGTCGTGCGGCATTCAGCTAAGGGAAATCTCACGGGCCTCTCCCGAAAACAAGAACGATTCTGCTACAGTCGTTCTTTACTTTTAAGGAGGTCCGCATGTCGGCTGAAGTTTTAGTGGTGGCTAGCAAAGTTAAGACGTTCATTAAGCAAAACGGCGAGTGCAACACCGCCGCCGAGACGATCGAAGCAATCTCGAAGGCCGTCGAGAAAATCCTCTCGAACGCCGTGGCTTCGGCGAAGGCCCAAGGCCGCAAGACCGTCATGGCT
>DDRA01000067.1:12051-16954 GCA_002343545.1 Bacteriovoracaceae bacterium UBA2428 | reverse complement strand
AGCTCGACGCCGACAAGCTGGGCGAGGACGTGCGTCGCTTGGGCGATGCCGCCGGTAACATCGGGCGTTCCGCCGAGCGCGTCGAGAACGTGCTCCGCAAGGTGGACGAAGGCGAAGGCACCGTCGGGAAGCTCATCAACGACCCGGCCGTCGCGAACGAGCTGCAGCGATCGCTCGAGATCCTGAACTCCGCGCTCGATCGCGTCGCGCGCACCCAGCTCGCCGTCGACCTTCGGGCCGAATACTATCCGCAGGCGAGGCATTCGAAGACCTACGCGACGCTCGCCATCCGTCCGCGCGAAGACATCGCCTACGTCGGCCAGGTCGTCATCGATCCTCAGGGCACCTTCCATCGCACCGTCACGACGACGACGACGGACGGCGGCGTTCCGGTCGTCGAGGACGTCGTGGTGAACGACCGCGAGGCCGTTTACTTCTCGCTGCTCTTCGAGAAGCGGCTCTACGATCTGGCTTTCCGCGTGGGGCTCATGGAAAACCGCGGCGGCTTCAGTTTGGACTACGGTCCGTTCGGGGAGCGTCTCGTGCTGACGCTGGACCTCTTCAAGCTGACCCGCGACGGCAACCGCCCGCACATGAAGGTCTCGGCGAACTATCGCTTCCTGGATTATTTTTACGTCTCGGTGGGCGGCGATGAGCTGCTTTCCAGGGTCACGCACGGGGCGGGGCGCCCGAGCCTGTTATTGGGCGCCGGCCTTCGCTTCGTGGACGAAGATCTTCGCACCGCACTTTTGATTCCGGGGTTGCCATGAGCCAGAAACCGAGTGGGGAAGAAGTCACCGGATCGCAAACCTCGACGGAAGCGGTCGACCTGCCGCCTTCGACGGCGGATCATCTGTTGGGCGGGCGTTCGTTGAGCTCCCCGCCCGTGCCTCGGCTCCTGCTGCGCTTGCGGCGGATGCCCGACCCGGATCTCGCCGATAAGTGGTCCCTGCGGGGACTCGCGCCGGGAAGCGACGGTTGGATCATCGTGGGGCCTTTGGCGAAAGACGAGCTGATGGTCCTTTGCCGGGAACGACGGCTCGAGGCGGCCTCCGAGCTCATGGAGGCGGGCGATCGGTGGAAACCCCTTCGCGTCGTGTTCCCCGAGCTCGTCGACGCTTCCGCGCGCGAGCACACCCAAACTTCGACCCAGACGCTTTCCTCGACGATCGGATCGAACCTGGGATTCGACGAAGAGTCGGGTTCGGGCACGAACGTCGAGAAGGCCTTCGCCGTGGACGCGACGCCGGCGGGAGACGATTTTCTGGAGGGGCGTTCGGCCGAGGACGGAGCGGAAGACCTACCGCCGCCGCAACTCCCTCCTTCGCCCGAGGTCGAAAATGGGGGCGGGCTCGCCCTCGAGGAGCTTCCGCGTAAGGCTCCCCCGCCGCCGAGAGCTCCGGCGCCGCCGCCCCGTCCGAGGCCGCCGGAAACCCCGACGCCGCCACCGCCCTCCGCGGT
This sequence comes from Bacteriovoracaceae bacterium UBA2428, assembly GCA_002343545.1. Lineage (GTDB taxonomy): Bacteria > Bdellovibrionota > UBA2428 > UBA2428 > UBA2428 > UBA2428. Next base: position 15,493 of record DDRA01000067.1, on the reverse strand, counting down.
CTGGGGCGGAGCCTCGGCGCGGACCTGGGGCGGCGTGGCTCTTCTGGGGCTGGGCCTGATCGGTTTCGTTTTTTTCCGTGGATCCGAGGAGAAGCCGAAGGCGGCGCCGCCCCCTTTGAGCGAGGCCATGGAAGAACGCGTTCGGAGCGAGGCCGCGGCCCGCATGTGGCCCGAGGCTTTGCGCCCTCGCACGGAAGACGACCTCTTCGAGGGGGATTCCCCGCTGCTCCGAAAGATTCGCCCCATCTTGCGCGCCTACGAGAAAGGCGTGATGGCCCTTGCCGCGGCCGACGAGACGACTTTGCGGCAGGTCGCCGATCCCGGATCGGCCGATTGGGACGCGCGTCGGATCGCTTCGAACCAGCTCGCGGTTTTTCTTTTGGCCCGGCTCGAGATCGATGCCGCGCAGGAAATCCTGAATCCCGTGCTCGAAGCTTCACCGGAAGATTTTTCGTCGCTCGTGAACCGGGCGCTCATCCGCTTGGCCGAAAACGAGTTGCCGGATGCCCGGGCCGCCGCCGAATCGGCCGTCGCGACCTGCGCCAACGGAGGCCTCTGCTGGGTCGCCAATTCCGTGTTGGGACTCGTCGAGGGCGCCGAAGGCAAGGCGAATGGCGTGGAACGGGCCTTCCGCGCCGCGCTCGAGAAGACCTCGAATAATCCCTTCGTCAACGGGCTTTACGTGCACTCGTTGCTTCGCCTGGATCCCAAGGGGGGCGCGCTCGCCGGAAAACTCGTGAGGGACGCGCTCGCCGCGGATCCTGATCGGCTCGTCGATTCCCCCATTCCCGCGCCCATCGCGGGCCACATCATTTTGGGGCAAGCGCTGGATGGTTTGAAGCGCGGCGGGGAACTGGCGAGCGCACGGCTAAGCGCTGGACAACGCGCGTACCTGCGCTGGTTGGACGGGCGCTTTCGCTCCAACCCGCTCGCCGAACCTCAGGCCCAGGTTCGCGAGGCGCTCGCGGCCGAGACGCAACCGCTCTCGCGGGTTCTCTACGCGTACATGCTCAAGCGACAGAAACGCTACGACCTCGCTTCGTCGACGCTCGCGCAAGTCTTGCCCGATCTCGAGGCGGAAGTCGGGGGCGGGCAATCGTGGCCCTGGTCGCTCGCGGGCGACTTGAACTTCGAGTTGGGGCGCATCGACGACGCGATCCAGAGCTACAAGCAGGCCCTCTCGCGGAATCCGCGCGACGTTGCCGCGGTCCATGGGCTCGCGATGATCTTTCGCGCGAAGAACGACGTCATCGCGGCCGAGGCGCGTCTGGCCGAGGCGATGGCGATGGATCCGGGTTTCCGGCCCTCACTTCTTCGGCAATCGCGTTTGGACTGGCAGCGCGCGACCTTGGGCGAGTAGGCAGCGGGTCGGCATTCGGCTCTCGGGGTAACCGAGTTTCGAGAGCGCCTGGCGAAAACTCGCGAGGATCTGCTCCTTTTGGAAATCGAGTTCCTGCCGCCACATGGGATCGGGAACCTCGAGGCGCAATACCCACTCGGAGCCCTCTTGCAGGACGCCCAGAAAGCGCGTCTGCCGCAGGAGGGCCGGGCCGGCGCAGTCCTTCCACGCCTTCACGAGCTTGAGCGCGGGCAGCGACCATAGGCCCGAAGCCAAGGAGAGAGATTTGGGGTCCCGTCCGCTCATCGGCGATGAGCCTAGCCCGAGCGCTTCGCTCTGGCGACGGCTTGGGAGAAGTCGACGAGCCTGCTAGAAGGATTTTCATGCGGAGGAATTGGCGAAGGCATCTGGCGTGGGGGCTCGCGATGATCGTGGCGTCTTCCGTGCCGGCCTGCGGCTACGCGCCGAGGCGCCAAGAGTTCCGCTTGGGTAAGCTCGGCGCTCCCGAGGGACGCGAGACGTGGCGCGTTTTTGTGCCGGTCGTGGACAATTCCACGGCCGAAACGGGCTTTGAACCCGTCGTGACCTCGGCGCTCCGGCGGGTCTTGGCCGGCATCCGCGGTTTGACCCTCGTCAACGACGCCGAATCCGCCGACTTGCTGTTGCTCGGGCACGTGCAATCCCTCGGTCGCTCGCGCGGTGAGTGGACGGTGCCGGGTAACCCGTCGACGGAATTGCGTGGCGGATTGGCGCGCGGAAAGTTCACGGCCGCGAACGTTGTGGTTTCGATGAAGATGGAAGCCTCGTTGTTTCGCAAAGTTCCCGGCCAGACCGAGGCGAAAGAAAAACTCTGGACGCGCACGTTCACGGGCGGCGGCCGCTACGAGGCTTCGACTCGCTTTTACGAGTCCGGCGCGCTGGACCCGAAAAGCGGAGGGAGTTCCTCGGCCCCCTTCGTGAACCGCTCCCGCGAAGAGATTTTGCTTCAGATTATTTCGCAGGACCTCGCCAACGGCGTGGTCGATCAGGTGGTACAGGATTTTTGATGGCGACGGCTTACGACTGGCTTCAACAACTCGCGAAGAAGGGCTTGTCGTGCCCGCCCGTGACCTTGATGAGGGGCGAAGACGGCTACGTCGAATCGGCCTTGAAGGACGCTTTTCGCGCGGCCGGTTACGAGATCGAGACCCTCGACTGGAAGGAGCGCGGCCCCTCGAGCGACGTCGAGGCGGCTTGTTTGAGCGTTTCGCTCTTTTCCCCCAAGCGGATCCTTTGGAGCCGTCGGCCGGGCCCCGCGTCGAAGTGGAGTGCCGAGGACGAAGCCCGCTGGGAATCCATCCGCCGGGCGGTGGACGGCGAGCAACTCATCGTCTTGTTGCAGATTCCCTCCGATAAACGTCTGAAGTGGAAACACTTGGGCGACGTGACCGAGATCGGGCTCGAAGTGCCGTTGGGCGCGAAGCGCCTGTGGATCGAGCGCATGAATTCCTTGCGGAAGGCCGGTCTCGACGCCGAGCGGATTCGTTTTCTCTCGGAGCTCGAGGCGGACTTGAGCCAGATCGATAGCTACGTGGAACTTTGGGCGCTGGGCGGCGACGCTTGGGCCGAGCGGGGCTTGGGCTTTCGCCCCGGGACGTCGAACGCGCGCGAAGGCGCCTCGGCGAGCGGCAACCCCGCTTTCGATTGGGTGGATGCCGTCCTGGCGGGGGACGCTTCGCGGGGAATCCGTTATCTCGACAAACTCGAAGAGGAAGGCGCCGAGCCTCTGCAACTGCCCGCGCTCGCGTCGAAGTCGGTTCGGATCCTGGCCACGCTGGAAGACGGAAGAACGCCTTCGGAGCAGCCCGAGTTTTTGGTGGGAAAGATGAAGGGAGTTTTGCGCAACTACCCCGCTTCGAGACGGGGGCGCGGGCGTCGTTTGCTGCAGGCTTGTGCCCAGCTGGATCGCAAACTAAAAAGCAGCGCCCAGGACCCCTGCACGCTGCTCAGAACTCTCTGCCAATAAAGGTTTAGAGAGGCTTAGGCTTTTTTAGCGGCGCGCGGCTTAGCGGCGGCTTTTTTAGCCTTCGCAGCCGGGGCGGCGACCGTGGCCACCGTCTTGGG
>DDRA01000067.1:0-11973 GCA_002343545.1 Bacteriovoracaceae bacterium UBA2428 | reverse complement strand
TCGCAGCCGGGGCGGCGGCCGTGGCCACCGTCTTGGCGCTCGCCTTCGCGGAGGAAGCCTTCATGAGGCGACCGATGCGACGGGAAGCGTTGCGCTGGTGGATGAGGCCTTTGTTCGCGGCCTTCTGGAGGGTCGAGATCGCTTCCTTCAGGGTTTCGCCCAGATTCTGAGCGCCCGTTTGAAGGGAAGCGCGAGCCGTCTTGAGGGCCGTCTTCACCCGGCTACGGCCGGCTTGGTTACGGGCCGTGCGGCGGATGGTTTGACGAGCACGTTTTTTCGCAGACTTGGTGTTGGCCATGACGCGGAGAAGCTAGGGGTGCTCCGTCATCCTGTCAATGCTTTCCGCGCGGCTTTCGTGCTTTCGCTTGTTGGTAGAAAGCTTCCAGGGACTCGAGAGACTCCGTCTCCCATCGAAGCCCTTGTTCGTCGAGCAAACTCTGAAGTCCCTGCATCCTTCCGAGGAACTTGTCCGAAGCTCCGTGCAGCAGGCTCTCGGGCGTCCACTTCTTGAGTCGGCAGTACTGGGCGATCGCGAAGAGAAGGTCCCCGAGCTCTTCGCGTTCTCGCTCCTCCCCTTGGGTCTGGGCTTCCGTCCATTCCTGGAATTCCTCGAGGATCTTGGGGCGGACTTCTTCGGCGTTCGGCCAGTCGAATCCGAAGGAGGCCGCCTTTTCGCCCATGCGCGCCGCCCGTTGCAAAGCCGGCAGGCTACGGGGGATTTCGTCGAGACGCTCGAAGAGGTTGGGGGCCGGAGCGCCCGAGGCCGCCTTCCGTTGGGACTTGAGCCGCTCCCAGGCGCGGTTGACTTCGTCCGCGCTACCGTAGCGGGGGGCCGTCGGGTCGAAGACATGGGGATGGCGTTCGACGATCTTCTCGGCGAGTCGGCGCGCGACTTGGGCGAGATCGGTATGCCCCTTTTCGGAAAGGAGTTCGGCGTGGAGGGCGACTTGGAAGAGGACGTCGCCGAGCTCTTCCCAGGTTTTGGCGGAGCTCGGACCGTGCCGCTCGAGGGCATCCAGGAACTCGTGGACTTCTTCGAGGAAGTAAGGGGTCAGCGAGGCGTGGGTCTGCTCGATGTCCCAAGGGCAGCCCGTTTGGGGGTCACGGAGCGATTTGATGCGCTGGATCAGCTCTTCGAAGGGCGTCAAAAAAGGCCTCCCTAAGCCTCAGCCTAAAAAGAGCCGAAATAGGAGGCAAGATGAAAGCATCGGGACCAGGGCGATTCTCCGATCTCGGGGGCGGGCGTTTCCAACGTCTGCTGACGCGCGTCCTCGACCTCGAGGCGACCCGGATCGTCGGCGAAGTCGCGGTCTGTCTCGTGCTTTCGATTTTTCTCATCCTCATGGTTCGCCACGAGAGCGGCGGGCCCGGACTCGTGCTGAAGGAAGGCGAGCTTTCGCCGCGCACCTTGCGCGTCCACCGGAGCATCGAGATTCAGGACGTCGACGCGACCGAAGCCCGCCGCGCCGAGCTTCAGGCGAAGGTTCCCTCCGTCTACGAATTCGACTCGAGCGCCTTGGCGCGGACGGCGACCGTGTGGAAGGGCGCGCTCGCCGCGATGAGGGCGGACGCCAAGCGGCCGGCTTTCGCGGGCGCCTTGGGCGTCGACGTTTCCGCGGACGAGTTCCGCGTCGTTGAGAAGTACGCCCGCCATCCCGCGTTCGAAGCGTCGTTCCAAGCCCTTTACGGGGAGCTTTGGGATCGTTATCTCGTGGCCGTCCCGCCGAAGGGTGAGGAAAACATCGAGATCGTGGATCTCCGCAATCGGCAGTCCCGCTCCGGCTTGGCGCGCGAGTTCGGCCAGATCCAGAGCTTGGAAGACGCGAAGGCCCGCCTGCAGCAGGGGCTGCGGACGGGAAGCGCGCTGCCGAACTCGCTCTGGCGCAAGCTGGACGCGAAGGAGCGTAAACTCCTGGCCGACCTTCAGCTGCGTCTGCTGCGTCCGAACCTCCTGGCGGACGAGGATGAAACGAAGACCCGTCGGGACAAGGCGGCCGCCGAGGTGCGCCCGATCTTCCACCGCCTCGACAAGGGCGAGGTCCTCGTGCGCGACGGCGAGCGGGTGTCGAAGCGCACGGCGCAGGTGCTGCTGGCGCTTTCGAAGCAACGCACGGACGGGGGCTCGTTCCGGGGCCTCCTCTTGGAGGGGATCTTCCTGGCGATCGCGCTTTGGCTCGGCGTCGGGTTCCTGCGCCGTCAGTTCCCGGCCACGCTCGCACGCCGCAAGGACGTCGCGGTCGCCGCGGTGTTCCTGCTCGTTTCGGTCGCCGCGCAGAAGCTCACGCTCGTCTTCCAGGTGGACATCCTAGCCGAGCGCTTCAGCTCTTTTCCCCTCGCGTTCTTTCTGTTCATGATCCCGGTCGCGGCGCCCGCGATGATCCTGCGTCTCTTGCTCTCGCCGTCGCTCACCGTGATCTTCTCGCTGCTCTTCAGTCTCGCCACGGTGCTGCTCGTGGAGAAGGCGGCGCTCTACGGGCTCTACGTTCTGCTCGCCTGCCTCGTGGGCTCCGTCGCGCTCGGGCAGTGCAAGACGCGCGGGGCGCTCTACACGGCCGGCCTCAAGACGGCGCTCGCGTGCGCGGTCATGGCCGCGGCGCTCTTGGGGGCCTGGGGCGGCAAGACGCCGCTCGCCGGCGAAACCGAGGCGTCGACGGGATTCGTCGCGCTGGTCTGGACCTTCGTCGCGGGGCTCATCGGGGGATGGCTGTCGGCCGCGATCACGCTCGTGCTCACGCCGATCCTCGAGGGCGTGCTGGATTACACGACGGACCTGAAGCTGCTCGAGCTCGCCCGCATGGACCATCCCGTCTTGCGCGAGCTCGTGGTCAAGGCGCCCGGCACCTACCACCATTCCATCGTGGTGGGCTCGCTTTCCGAGGCCGCCTGCGAGGCGGTGGGCGCGAATGCCTTGCTCACGCGCGTCGGGGCTTACTACCACGACATCGGCAAGATCGGCCGCGCCGACTACTTCGTGGAGAACCAGCAGAACGGCGTGAATCCGCACGAGAACGCGAAACCGCAGCTGTCGGCGAAGATCATCATCTCGCACGTGCGCGAGGGCCGCGCGATGGCCGAGAGCCATAAGCTCGGCCGGGCCATCATCGACTTCATCGAAGAACACCACGGCAACTCGCTCGTGAGCTTCTTCTACAACAAGGCCAAGCAGGAGGCCGCGCGCCCCGAGTCGCCGATCTCGCCCGACGAGGTTCGCGAGGAAGACTACCGTTACCCGGGGCCGAAGCCGCAGACGCGGGAAAGCGCGATCCTCGCGCTCGCCGATTCCTGCGAGGCGGCGACGCGCTCGCTCATCGATCCGACGCCCGCGCGTCTCGAGGGCATGGTGAACAAGATCTTCCAGAAGGCGCTCAACGAGGGACTGCTGGACGAGGCCGACATCACGATCCGCGATCTGCACCTCGTCGCGCAATCCTTCATCCGTATCTTGCTCGGCATCCACCACAACCGCATCCAGTACCCCGACCAAGAAAAAGACCTCCCGCCTCCGAACGACCGTGTCGCGAAGTTCGGAAACCGCTAGAAGGTCACGACGATGCGCCTCGACCTGAGTTTCGAAGAACCCCGCCTGTCCGGCGACCTGCCGATGACGCCTGCTTCGCTCAAGCGCTTCGTGCGCTCGCTCGCGGTCGAGCTCAAGCGCCTGCCGGAGTGGAGGGAGACGTGCGAGATCCTGGGCGAGACGCCGAGCTGCGTGGCCCTGCACTTCTGCGGCGACGCGGAAATGCGCCGGATCCATCGCGAGTTCCGTCGTCTCGACAAGACGACCGACGTCCTGAGCTTCCCTTCGCGCGAGCAGCCCGAGCCGGAGTTGGCCGCGCTGGCCGGCGAGCTTTCGCTCGGCGATCTCGTGATCGCCTATCCCACGGTGCTGCGCGCCGCGCGTCGCGTGAAGCGCAAGCCCGAGGCGGAACTGGCCGAAGTGCTCGCGCACGGGCTTTTACACCTGCTGGGGCTCGATCACGTGGGCGTGTCGAAGGCGCGCGCGGACCGGATGAAAGAACTCCAAAGGCGGTTGTCGCGGCAGGCGCTCTTGTCTATAAAAGCGCCCCATGGCCGAACTGCCCGTAGAGCTGCCCCGTAATCCCCGTGAACTCGTCGACTTCGTGAAGGAGCTCGACGGGCGCCTCGATCTGCTCCGGAGGTCGCTTTGACGTCCCCGGACGTCAACATCGCTTCGACGAGATCTCCGCGCTCGAAACCGACCCGAGCTTTTGGAACGACGCCTTCAAGTCGGCCAAGCTGCTCAAGGAGAAAAAGCAAATCGAAGGATTGCTCTCGCCGGTCAAGGACGTCAGCCGTCGCTTGGACGACGCTCGCACTTTGATCGAACTCGCGCGCGAGATGGGCGAATTCGACGACTCCTCGGTGCAGGAAGTCCACGACGCCATCCGCGGCGCCGACGGGTCGCTACGCAAGATCGAGCTCCAAAAGATGCTTTCGGGCCAGATGGACGGGGCGGACTGCTTCCTGAGCGTGAACGCGGGCGCGGGCGGCACGGAAGCCTGCGACTGGGCGGGCATGCTCGCGCGCATGTACAGCAAGTACTGCTCGGACCGGGGTTACAGGACGAACGTCGTGGACTTCACGGAAGGCGACGGCGCGGGTTACCGCTCGGTGACCTTCGAGGTCACGGGCGAGTTTGCTTACGGGCACCTCAAGGCCGAGAACGGCGTGCATCGTCTCGTGCGGATTTCGCCCTTCGACTCGAACGCGCGCCGACACACGAGCTTCTGCTCCGTTTACGCGTTCCCGATCGTCGACGACGACATCGAAATCGAGATCCGGACCGAAGACTTGAAGGTCGACACCTTCCGCGCCGGCGGCGCCGGCGGCCAGCACGTCAACAAGACGGAATCGGCCGTGCGGATCACCCACATGCCGAGCGGCGTGGTCGTGGCCTGCCAAGCCGAGCGCTCGCAGATCCAAAACCGGGCGAAGGCCATGAAGATGCTCAAAGCGCGACTCTACGAAATCGAACTCGAGAAGCGCCAGGCCGAGATCGACAAGGCGAACTCGGAGAAGAAGCAGATTTCTTGGGGATCGCAGATCCGGAACTACGTCCTGCAGCCCTACCAGCTCGTGAAGGACGTCCGCACGGGCATCCAAACGAGCGCCGTGGACAAGGTTTTGAACGGGGATCTGCAGGGCTTCATCGAGGGTTACCTCATGAAGGCCTCGAGCGGCGAGCTGCTCGCGCCCGGCGAAGCGGGCGACGACGTTTAACGGAAGGAGTCGAGATGCAGACGATGATCGCGCACTGGTTCGTGTCGGCCGTCGCCTTGGTGGCGGTCGCCTATATCCTGCCGGGCTTCAAGGTCGACGGCTTTGGGAAGGCGCTTCTGGCTGCGGTCGTGATCGGCCTGGCGAACGCCGTCTTGCGGCCGCTTTTGATGTTCCTGGCCATTCCGCTCAACCTCCTGACGCTCGGGCTTTTCACGCTGGTGGTGAACGCGATCGTGCTGAAGGTTTGCGCGGCGCTGACCCCCGGCTTCGAGATCGAATCCTGGCTTTCCGCCATCGGCGGGGGCGTTCTGCTCTCGATCGTGAGCGCGTTGATCTACTGGCTCGCCGCCGGGTTGCGCTAGGCCGCCCGACACGAGTTCCGCTCGTCCCGGGCTATTTGAAATCGGCTGACCTTTGAGGCTTCGGGGTCGTGGAGGCGATTTCACTGGTCTCAGCGTTGGGGAAGGCTATGACGCACGGCATGATTGATCGTTGGTCGTCTTACCTGCGTGCCTCGATGTTCTTGGTCGTCTTTTCGCCCCTCGCGGCCGTGTGGGCATCCTTGGGGCTGGAGGCTCCGGATTCGACGCTGCCGGGGCCCTACGCGGTCACCGAAGCGGAGTACCGTTTCGAGGCGGGCGTCGATCCCGACGTGCTGGCCGATGTGCCCACGGAAGTTTGGGCGGCCGTTTATCGACCTGCGAGCTTGGGAGGGAAGCCGCGGCCCCTCATCCTCTTCTTGCACGGCAACCACGCCACCTGCGGGCAAGGGGCGAACCCTCGCCAAGATGACGGCTGCGAGTACACCGATACGGGAACTTGCCCCGACGGTAGCGTCGTCGTTCCCAACCATTTGGGTTACGCCTACCTCGCGAAGAACCTGGCGTCGTGGGGCTACGTCGTCGCCTCGATCAACGCGAACCGCGGTATCACCTGCGGAAGCGGCAACGACGACGACTTCGGGCTGAACCTGGCGCGCGGTCGCCTCGTGCTGAAGCACCTGCGGATGTGGAGCGAGTGGAGCCGCTCGGGCGGCGCGCCCGCGAGTCTCGGCGTCGGGAACGCCGGTTTCGTCGGTCGCATCGACATGGGCTCGGTGGGCCTCATGGGACACTCGCGCGGAGGCGAGGGCGTGCGCGCCGCGCTGAATCTCTTCAACGACGCGGGCAGCGCTTGGCCGCGCGTGATTCCGCGCTTGCAGATCAAGGCCATCTTCGAGATCGGCGCCGTGGACGGACAGACGTCGCGCGTGCTCGACGCCGACGGCGTCGCGTGGAACCAACTTCTCCCGATGTGCGACGGCGACGTGTCGGGGCTCGAGGGACGCTACCCTTACGAGCGCATGCTCATGAAGAAGGGCGAGCGCCCCGAGGCGCAAAAATCCCTGCAGATGGTGTGGGGTGCCAACCACAACTTCTTCAACACCGAGTGGCAGGAGAGCGATTCCGACAGCTGCTACGAGCTCACGGCGATCTTTCCGGCCGCGCCGGGCTCCGTCGAGCAACAGCGGGTCGCGCTCGCGAGCCTCCCGGCATTCTTCCGCGGGCAGCTGGGCACGCCGCAGGAGGCGAGCTTCAACCAGGTCTTCAATCCCCTCATTCCGTTGCCGAAGGTCCTGAGCGCCACGACGCGGGTCGAGCGGGACTTCAGCGTTTCGCCGAGCTTCGAGGAAAGCCACTCGCTCGAGGAGTTTGACCGCGCCAAAGGGATTTCCTCGGCGGGGCTGCCGCACGTCCTCCGGAATCTGACGACGATGCACCTTTCGCTCCCGGGCGGGGGCCGCGCCGCCAAGCTCGAGTGGAAGAGCTCTCCGAAAGGCGCGAGCTTCGAAACCGCGTGGGCCGCGGGTCGGCTGGGACGCGACTTCGGAGAATACCGCGTCCTCGAGTTCCGCGTCGGCCGCACGACGAACATGGGTGCTTCGGCGCCGCCGACCGTGTTTTCGGTCGAGCTCATCGATGCTTCGGGCAACGCTTCGAAGGCGGTGCGCACGAGTGACTTCGCCGAAATCGTGGGGCCGGCGCATCAATTCGCGCACACCCTCCAGACGATCCGCATCCCGCTCGCCGCCTTCAGCGGCGTCGATCTGGGTCAGGTGAGTTCGCTGCGCCTGAGCTTCGATCCCGATACCGAGGGCTCCCTTCATCTCGCGAACGTTCGTCTCGCGCGCTCCTTCGGCCGGGGAGCGCTCGACGCGCCTTGGGCGCCCGGGCGCCTCGAGTCCGCGCGTCGCGTGCCCGCGCCGCGGCGTTACCCGGGCATCGCGCGCCGGGCGCGTCCGCCCGTGCGGCACGGCTTCGCCAAGAACCGGGTCGTGGGATTGCGACGCGTGTCGGGGCCGGGAGAATCCCGCCGTGAACCCGTCGTCGAGATCGAGCTCGAAAGCGACGCGAAGTTCCCCGTGCGAGACGACCTTATCGTCCTGAAGGTGGGACGCCGCAAAGTCCTGCGCAGTCGCTACGTCTCGGGAAGCGGGCTCCGGCGGATGATCTTCACCGTGCGCGAGAAGGAGTTCCGCGCCATGGGGCAGGGCGAGTCGATGAGCGTCGAGTACGATTCGGGCGCCCGCGAGACGTGGAGTTTCGGCGGCCTCGATAAGCGCGCCCTGAAGTAGCGGCGCGCCTCGCTAGGCGGCCTGGCGTTTGTTCGGATCGAGGAAGAGCAGCACGAAGCGCCGGAACATCTCGGGGTCGAACTTCGTCTTGAGGTTGTCTTTCATCAGCATGAGCGCGGCCTTGGAGTCGCGCGGATTCGAGTAGCTGCGCTTGGTGGTGAGCGCCGAGAAGGCGTCCGCCAGGCTGATGACCTGCACGAGCGGATCGAGCGACTTGGCGACGACGCCGCGCGGATAGCCCGTGCCCGTGAGGTTCTCGTGGTGGCCTTCGGCCGCCAGCACGATGATCGGATTGAGGTTCTTGTGCCGGCGCAGGATCTCGGCGCCGAGCTCGGGATGCTTCTTCATCTGGACCCACTCTTCTTCGTTGAGGGGACCCTTTTTGTTGATGATGCCCGGATCGACCATGGACTTGCCGATGTCGTGCAGGAAGCCGGCGAGGCCGGCGTCGGCCAGGGCGGCCGGTTCCGTCGAGCCCATCTCGCCCGCGAGGGCGATCGTGTAGGCCGCCACGCCGACGGAATGGGCGTAGGTGTAGTGATCGTGGCTCGAGAGCTCGACCAGGTGCAGGAACGCCTGTCGGTTGCTGGCGATGTACTGCACGCAATTCTGCGTGAAGTTCTTGGCGGAGTTCAAGGTGCCGGGGTTGCCCGGATCCGAGAAGAGCTTTTCGACGACGCCCACGGCGTAGTCCGTCAGCAGCGCGGCCTTTTCGCGCAGGCCGAGCGAAGGATTCTTCACGATCTGCTCGAGATTCTGGTCGACCGAAGCGAAGTAGCGCTCGCCGTCCGCGGCGCGGATGTAGACGTAGGGCGTGCGGCCCTCGAGCCGTTGCAGGAGCAGGCTCGTGACGGCGCTCTTGCGCGGCTTCACGAGGAAGAAGTCTTTGGTGACTTTCGTGTAGAGATCGAACTCGGTGAGCAAACCGGAGCGGATGCCGTCGACGACCACGGGGATGTACTCGCCGTTCGGGTCCCGGTAGTCGGGACGCTCGATCTCGGCGCTCGTCTCCACGAGGGAAGGGGTGGACCTCGATTCGTCGTTGGCCATCTCAATTCAATTTATCGGATTTCTCTCCGCAGACCTGAGCGGAAATCTCGGCCCGTCCCGCGTAAGGCGTCGAATTCCGATGAATTAACCGAAACTTCATGTCGTGGGTGGCGCTCCGACGCATCAAGGCGCCGAGGGATCTTCCGATAAGAAGGGGGATGAAGCTCGCCTCCAAGCTGCTCGCGCGAATCGGTTGGGATCGGCTGTCTCCGCGCGATCGCCCGCTCGCCAAGCTCATGTTGGGACTGGGCTTTGGCGCGTTGGCGTGCGTCCTGGGATCGATCCTGCTCGTCGTGCGTGAGCACCGGGCCCTTCACCCAAAGGTCGTGCATAACGTCGAAGAGCCGGCCGAAAGCCACGGCGCCGAAGGCGAAGGCGGCGGCTTGATTCAGATCGCCCGCGACATCCCGAAGGAGATCCTGGACCGCCGCGACGGTCAGATGGAAGAAGGACATGACCTCGTGGAGCCCGAGATTTCGGAAACCCGCGGCCTCGCCTCGCTCATCAAGAACCCGCCGGCCCCCGTGGAGCTGACCCGTTTCGTGACGCTCGAGGAAATCTTCTCGGGCACGAAGATCGGCAAGCGCGCCGGGGGAGCCGTCATCACGGAAATCGTGCTCGAGGTGACGAACTTCGAGGCCGAACAGGAAGCCTTGCTGCTCAAATCCCAGTTCCGTTCGATCATCGCCTCGATGGCGTCGGAGTTTCAGCAGGAAGAGCTGAAGACCTTCAAGGGAAAGGCGGCGCTCAAGGCCCGCATCCAGAAGGAGCTCAACCTGCGCATGCACAAGGGCCGGGTGAAGGATGTGCTCTTCTCGAGCTTCATCATCCGCTAGTTCTTGAAGGTCCGCATGATGAGGTTCGGCTCGGCGTAGCGGACGCCCTCGGACTTGGCCAACTTGTCTTGGGCGGCCTTCAGGTCGCTGCCTTCGGGGAACGCGACGAGATAGAGCTCGCTCGACCCGACTTTCTCGACTTCGTGTCCGCCGGCCGCCTTGAAGATCTCGGCGCGCTTGGTCGCGGCCTTCGCGTCCTTGAAGGCGACTAAAAGCTGAAGGGGAACGGCGGCGGGACGGCTATCTTGGCTGGAGCCCATAACGGGAGCCTCCTTGACGACTTGTTCGGTGGGAGCCTTTGGTTTGCGAGACCCGCCGGCGTCGGCCACGAGGGGAGCGAAGGCGGGCAAGAGGAAGAGCCAAAGGAGAAAGCGCTTCATGGTGCCATTTTAGCGCCGTTTTCGGTCGCGCACAGCACCCCTTTCGGGAAAGGCCGAGCGTGGTTGACCCGGCTTGGCGCGGGTGCCAGAACATCCCGGAAATATGGAAGCATTCTGGTCCAACTTCGACCGGCGCCTCGATCGGGCGTGGAAGGCCTTGGCCTCGGTCAAGTTCACGATCCTTCTGCTCGCGGCTTTGCTGCTGCTTTCGATTCCGGGGACGCTGATCCTTCAGTACAACATCTCGAACGTCGACCCGGGCGCCCAGTACGACTTCGACTTCTGGAACTGGGGCCGTCGTCTGCAACTTTTCACCTCGTACCACTCGTTCTGGTACGTCGGGCTGATGGCCCTCCTTTCGATGAACCTCGTGGCTTGCTCGGTCGAGCGTTGGCCCGCGATGTGGCGCTTCGCCGTGGCGAAGCCCGTCGCTTGGTCCAAGGAGACCTTCGCGCGGCAGCCCGAAGAGTTTCGGGCGGAGTGGCGCACGCGGCAGTCGGCGGACGAGGCGTTGGCTGCGGTGCTCGGCGCGGCGAAAGGCCCCTTCCGCGAACCCGTCGTGCTCGAGCAGGGCGAGAGCGGATTCCAGGTATTCTGGCAGACGGGGCGCTGGAGCCGCGTCGCGAACGTGCTCGTGCACACCTCGCTTCTCGTCGTGTTCCTCGGCGCCATCCTGAGCTCGCTCTACGGATTCGAGGGCGCCGCGAATATTCCCGAGGGCGAAGCCGTCGATACGTTTTTGATCTTCAAGGAAGGCAAGGCCTCGGGGCTGCTGCCGGCGCCGGGCGGGCTCGTGAACGAGCGGCTGCTCGGCTTTCGGGTCCAGGCCGAGCGCTTTGACGTGAAGTTCTACCCGGACTTTCCGGGGCGTCCGTCGGACTTCGTGAGCCGTCTGAACGTCATCGAGCGCGGCAAGGTCGTGCATTCGCGCGAGATCCGCGTGAACGACCCGATGGATTACCGTAACTTCGTCTTCTACCAGGCGAGCTACGGTCGGCTCGGGGACTTCCGCGTGCGTTCGCGACTCGTCGAGAAGGCGAATCGTTCGGCGGCGCATTTGCCCATGGTGGGCACCATCGGCGAAGTCCTCGACACGAAAGATCGCGCGCCGAAGCTCGTCGCGATGCAGGCGCACCCGAATCTGCAGAACCTCGGGCCGGCGGTGCAGTTTGCCGAAGTCCAGGGCGAGAAGGTGACGGGCAAGCCCTTTTGGGTCCTGCAGCACTACCCGCAGTTCGATTGGCAGCGCGACGCGCCCTACACGATTCTCATCGACGACGTGCGCGAGCTTCACTTTACGGGCCTGCAGATCGGCTACGATCCCGGCGCGCCCATCTATTGGCTCGGTTGCTTTGGCATGCTGCTCGGGACCTTCTACGCGCTCTTCGTTCAACATAAGAAGTACTACCTGCGTTTCGAGAAGGGACGCGTGGATTTTGCCGGATCGATCCACCGCTTGCCGCTCGGCTTCGTGGCGCAGGTCGAGGCTTGGAAGACCAAGCTCATGACGGCCACGGACGGAAAGCCCGTCTGAAGGAGAAAAAAAGATGACGAACGAAAATGCGATTTGGGCCCTGAATTTCTCGTCGTTCCTCTACCTGGCTTCCTGCTTTGCCTACATCGTCGCGATCTCGCGCACGGGAACGAAGATCCAGGCTTGGGCCAAGTTCGCGGGTTGGCTCGTGCTCGCGGGCTTCGTGCTCCACACGGCGGGGCTCGGTATCCGCTGGGCGGTCGGCGGGCTCGATCGGCCGCCCTGGACGAACCTCTACGAAAGCCTCGTATTCTTCTCTTGGGGCGTCGTCCTCTTTCAGGTCTACACGATGTTCTCGTGGAAGGTTCCGGTCGCCGG